>JAEZLX010000052.1 GCA_023415035.1 Pseudomonadota bacterium
ACGAGTACAGGTTGGCGCTCGCGTTGGCGCCGGCCACGGTGTCGGCGAAGAGCCAGTTGCGTCTGCCGATGACAAACGGACGGATCGAATTCTCACATGAGATCTTCGGCGAGTTCATCGACCGCTACACGATCAAGGAGGCTGAGGCCGACGGCGCGACGGTGCCCGTGCTCTACGAAGGGCGCACCGCCCAAGGCGCCATCAAGGACGGCGCCAGCCTGGACGAACTGTTCGAGGACCTGTTCCGCCAGCGCACGCCCGAGGAACTGGAGGCGATCAAGCGGAAGTACGCCACCAAGGGCCATATCTTCGACGCTCCGGCGCTGATTGCCGACAAGGCGCGCGACATGCTGCGCCACTACGTGACCAACATCCTGCCCAATGGCTACAAGGCGCAGGTGGTGGCTTACAGCCGACTGGCGGCAATTCGCTATTTCGCTGTGCTGAAGACCGCGCGCGATGAGCTGCTGCCGGCGCGTATTGCCGAGTACGTGGTGGTGCACGAGATCGCCCACTTGCACGAGCCGCACCACACGCCCACGTTCTGGCTGCACATGGAGCGTGTCATGCCGGACTACGCGCAGCGCAAGGCTTGGTTGGCCGAGCATGGGATGGATGTTGAAGGTATATGACGAATCGCGAGAATCTCGTTCGCTAGTAGCATTACTTCGCGATACGGTGATTTGGCACAAGTCCAATCGTCAAAATCGTCTTGTGAGCCCCGCCGCCGCCCTTTTCTTTGGCACAAGTAGGGCACACACAGGGCACAGACGCATTGGGTAGCACGGCCATGACCATTGCCCTTTGCTTCCGTTGTGCCTTGGCAACAATGAATTCGGGGAGTTCGGGTATTAACGCGATCAGCCAAGTGATTGGTCACTCACTGTACAAGTGAGATTTGGCGCGGCTGGCGGGGATCGAACCCACGACCCTCGGCTTCGGAGGCCGATACTCTATCCACTGAGCTACAGCCGCGTGGCTGTTTGGAACCGATGGTCAAGATTTTACGTTGTAGCCTGATGACCACAGGCTTCGGAGGCCGATACTCTATCCACTGAGCTACAGCCGCATCCGGGGCATTCTATCAGGCCGGCCGAGGTGACACTGGCCCAAGAACCCCGGCAGCTATAATTTAAGGCTGTCCGCCCCCTTTCGGTGTGCGGTCTCTCTCGCCCCACAATTCAACCTGGCCCCGTTTCGCGACCTTGAGGACAACATGAGCGATCACGCGCACGACTCCCACACCGGCCCCATCAAGACGCCCGCCCAGCTGCTGTGGACGTCGTTCTTCTCCTTCGTCGTCCCGGTCTTCGTCATCATCGGCCTGGTCTTCTACGTGACGCGTGGCGAAAAGCCCGCAGCCGGCGCGGTCGATCCCGAGCTGGCCACGGCCATCCGCATCCAGAAAGTCGGCACCGTCGAGCTGCGCGATGCCAACCGCCCGCTCGAATCCGGCGAGTCCGTTTTCAAAGCACAGTGCGCAGCCTGCCACGATGCTGGCCTGGCTGGCGCGCCCAAGTTCGGAGATGCCGGCGCCTGGGCTGCCCGCATCGCCACCGGCTATGAGGCCCTGCTGAACTCGGCCCTCAAGGGCAAGGGTGCCATGGGTGCCCAGGGTGGCGGCGCCTTCAGCGACATCGAGATTGGTCGCGCCGTGGTCCACATGGCCAACGCCGCCGGCGCCAAGTTCGAGGAGCCCCAGCCGCCCGCCGCCGAAGGCGAAGGCGAGGCCGCTGCCGATGCGCCCCCCGCAGCGCAGTGATGCCTTGCTAACCCCATAAAAAAGAAAAGCCGGCCATGCGCCGGCATTCTTTTGCCCGGGTACACCACCGGCAGCCACCGCCCCTCACGAAGCACCCTGGCCCTGTCTCTCGCGCATCCGCGCCGGACTCGGCACATAGCCGCCCAAGGCGGGCAGGTCGCCTGCCTTCACGCTTTCCGGCACCCAGCGCCCCTGCTCCACCGCATCGGCCGCCTGCACCATGTCGGCGCTATGCACGATGCCCAAGCCCAGCGGCGTCTGCAGGTACAGCCGTCCTTGCTCGTCCATGAGTGCGCGCTGCACCGCGCCCGCGTCCTGGCCTGTATGGGCCAGCACACGGCCATCCGGCTGAATGCGCCAGACCAGGGGCGTGATCTCCAGCTCCACGAACACGCGCTGCGGTCCGTTCTGGAAGAACCAGCGTCCCTGTTCGTCCGCCAGGTAGTTGCGGTGGATGAATTCGATCAGCTTCTCGTGACGCAGCGCCGAGCCCTTCGCGCCCGCACCCGTCTCCCCCGGCAGCGGCGCGAACGGTCCCAGTGCCTGGATGCGGTCGTCGCGCATGTACCAGGTGCCCCTCTGGTCCAGCCCCAGCCAGCCGTAGCAGTCCGGCACGTTCGGCCATTTCGCCATGGCCGCCTTGACGATATCGTCCATCACGCTCTCCTTTCCGGTTCCACGCTATCCCGTGGCGACATCAGCCAGGTGCCCACGGCCTCGGGCATCGCCCAGACATGACCCGGCAGGCGCATCGCGCCCGTGGACGAGGGGAAACCCACATGCCCGCCGTGCTCCGGCTGCCACAGGGTCACCCACTCGCCCACCTCGTGTGCCTGCGGCAGCGAGGCCGCGGGCACGAACGGGTCGTTGCGCGCGTTGAGCACCAGCGCGGGCACCCGGATGCGGTGCAGGTGCGGCTTTGCCGAAGCCCGCGACCAGTAGTCATCCGCGTCACGGAAGCCATGCACCGGCGCCGTGAACAGGTTGTCAAAACCATACAGGTCCTTCACCTGCTGCAGCGCCTGTCCGTCAAACAACCCCGGATGCTGCGCCAGTTTCCGCTGTGCCTTGGGAATCATGGTCGAGAGGAACACCCGGGTGTAGACGAGCCGGTTGAAACCCTGGCCGATGGCGCGCCCGCCAGCGGCCAGGTCCAGCGGCGCGCACACCGAAGCGATCGCCTCCACCAGACGAACTGCGGCCTCACCGGCTTCACCGGCCCAGCGCATCAGCGCATTGCCGCCGAGCGAAACACCGACCGCCATGAGCCGGCGCCCAGGCCACTCGCTCGCAAAGCGCTGCAGGATCCAGTCGATCTCCTCGTAGTCGCCCGAATGGTAGGCACGCGGTGCCAGATTCATCTCGCCCGAGCAACCGCGGAAATGCGGAACAGCCATGGCCAGACCCTGCCGCGCCGCGAAATCGGCGAAGGCCACCGCATACTGGCTCGCCGACGACCCCTCCAGTCCGTGGAACAGCACCAGCAGCGGCGCCTGCGGGGGCAGCTCATGCCTCGCGAAATCCACATCGATGAAGTCGCCATCGGGCGTCGTCCAGCGCTCGCGCCGCCACTGGGGGCGCGGGCCCTGATGGCGTCTGGCCAGCACAGCCGACCAGAGCGTCTGCGCATTGCCACCGGGCAACCAGCGGGGTGCCCGATAATCCGACAGGGAATTCATTCGCGGTGCATGCATGTGAAGGCCTGAGGATACTGGTCGATGCGACGCTGTCCCCAAGGGGAAAGGATAAAAACAAAAACGGCCGCTGTGGCGGCCGTCCTTGTTTCGTGCGATGCGCCCTTGCGGGTCGCGCCGGTCATTTTTTCTGGCGGTACTTGCGCAGCGCGGCAATCTGGGCCGCCATGACGGCGAGCTCGGAGGTCGCCTTGGCCAGGTCGAGATCGCTCTTGGCGTTCTTGACGGCTTCCTCGGCCTGCTTGCGGGCCTCGCTGGCCTTGGCCTCGTCCAGATCCTGGCCACGGATGGCCGTATCCGACAGCACCGTGATCCGGTTCGGCTGGACCTCGAGGATGCCACCGGCCACGAAGACGAACTCCTCGCCGCCTTCGGCCTTCTCGATGCGGACAGCACCCGGCTTGATGCGGGTGATCAGCGGAATGTGGCCCGGCAGAATGCCCAGCTCACCCGCCTCGCCCGGCAGTGCCACGAACTTGGCCTCTCCCGCGAAGATGGACTCTTCGGCGCTGACGACATCGACGTGGATGGTGTGTGCCATGTGAATTGCTCCAGTGTGAAGATGTTGGGACGAGCCGCCGGGCAGGAAGGCCGGCGAAGCACCCGCGAAGGGCGGTCACCGGCTTCCCTGACGCGATGCTCAGGCCAACTTCTTCGCCTTCTCGAAGGCCTCGTCGATGGTGCCGACCATGTAGAAGGCCTGCTCGGGCAGGTGGTCGCACTCGCCGTTGACGATCATCTTGAAGCCGCGGATGGTTTCCTTCAGCGGCACGTACTTGCCAGGCGAGCCCGTGAACACTTCGGCCACGTGGAACGGCTGCGACAGGAAACGCTGGATCTTGCGGGCGCGGGCCACGGCCAGCTTGTCTTCGGGCGCCAGTTCGTCCATGCCCAGAATCGCGATGATGTCGCGCAGTTCCTTGTAGCGCTGCAGCGTGCCCTGCACCGCGCGGGCCACTTCGTAGTGCTCCTGACCGACGACCAGCGGGTCCAGCTGGCGGCTGGTGGAGTCCAGCGGGTCCACGGCGGGGTAGATACCCAGGGCGGCGATGTCACGCGACAGCACCACGGTAGAGTCCAGGTGGGCGAAGGTCGTGGCAGGCGACGGGTCGGTCAGGTCGTCCGCGGGAACGTACACGGCCTGGATCGAGGTGATCGAACCGACCTTGGTGGAGGTGATCCGCTCTTGCAGGCGGCCAATTTCCTCGGCCAGCGTCGGCTGGTAACCCACCGCGGAAGGCATGCGGCCCAGCAGGGCGGACACTTCGGTACCGGCCAGCGTGTAGCGGTAGATGTTGTCCACGAAGAACAGCACGTCACGGCCTTCGTCACGGAACGATTCGGCGATCGTCAGACCGGTCAGGGCCACGCGCAGACGGTTGCCCGGGGGCTCGTTCATCTGGCCGTACACCATGGCCACCTTGGACTCGCCCAGGTTCTCCTGGTTCACCACGCCGGCGTCGGACATTTCGTGATAGAAGTCGTTGCCCTCGCGGGTGCGCTCACCCACACCGGCGAACACCGACAGACCCGAGTGGGCCTTGGCGATGTTGTTGATGAGTTCCATCATGTTCACGGTCTTGCCCACACCGGCACCACCGAACAGACCCACCTTGCCGCCCTTGGCGAACGGGCACACCAGGTCGATCACCTTGATGCCGGTTTCCAGCAGCTCCTGCGAGGGAGACAGCTCGTCGTAGGCCGGGGCCTTGCGGTGGATGGAAGAGGTCAGCTCCTGGCTCACCGGACCGCGCTCGTCGATCGGGTTGCCCAGCACGTCCATGATGCGGCCCAGGGTGGCCTTGCCCACGGGCACGGTGATGGGCGCGTTGGTGTTGGTCACCACCATGCCACGGCGCAGGCCGTCGGACGAACCCAGCGCAATCGTGCGCACCACGCCATCGCCCAGCTGCTGCTGGACTTCCAGCGTCAGGGCGGAACCTTCCATCTTCAGGGCGTCGTAGACGCGCGGCATCTGGTCGCGGGGAAATTCCACGTCCACCACGGCGCCGATGCACTGAACAATCTTGCCTTGTACTTGAGACATGATGTTTACCTTTTCTGTTATCTCTGGATACGGTTACCGCCCGCTCAGACGGCTGCGGCGCCGGCGACGATTTCCGACAGTTCTTTGGTGATGCCGGCCTGACGGGTCTTGTTGTAGACCAGCTTCAGCTCGTTGATGACGTTGCCGGCGTTGTCCGTGGCCGCCTTCATGGCCACCATGCGCGCCGACTGCTCGGACGCCATGTTCTCGGCGACGGCCTGATAGATCAGCGCCTCGACATAACGGACCAGCAGCTCGTCGATCACCGAAGGTGCATCGGGTTCGTAGATGTAGTCCCAGTCCTTGCTCTGGACATCGTCCTGCAGGTCGCTGGCGGACAGCGGCAGCAGTTGCTCGACGACGGCCTCCTGCTTCATCGTGTTGATGAAGCGGGTGTAGCACACGTAGACGGCGTCCAGACGTCCCTCGGCGTAGGCGTCCAGCAGGACCTTGGCCGGGCCGATGAGCTTTTCCAGGTGGGGGGTGTCCCCCAGACCGGTGACGCTCGACACGACCTTGGCTCCGACGCGGTTCATGAAGCCCAGACCCTTGTTGCCGATGGCCACGACCTCGGCGGTCTTGCCGGCGGCCTGCACGTCCTTGAGCTGGTTGGTCACCGCGCGCAGGACGTTGGTGTTGAGGCCGCCGCACAGGCCCTTGTCGGTCGTCACGACAATGAAGCCCGTGGCCTTGGCCTCTTCGTTGGCCTTCATGAACGGGTGCGTGTACTCCGGGTTGGCCCTGCTCAGGTTACCCGTGATTTGGCGCACCTTTTCCGCGTAGGGCCGGGCCGCACGCATGCGGTCCTGGGCCTTGCGCATCTTGGACGCGGCCACCATTTCCATGGCTTTGGTGATCTTCTTGGTGTTTTCCACCGATTTGATCTTGCCGCGGATTTCCTTTCCTGCTGCCATTGCTGCTCCTTAAGCTGGGATCAATGGGCGGCTCAGTACGTACCGGTCTTCTTGAAGTCGGCGATCGCAGCGGCGAGCTGGGCTTCGGCGTCCTTGTCCATCGCCTTGTCCGTGTCGAGCTTTTCGAGCAGCTTGGCGTGGGAGGTCTTCAGGAACTGGTGCAGGCCGTGTTCGAAGGACAGCACCTTCTTCACGTCCACATCGTCCAGATAGCCCTTGTTGGCGGCGTACAGCGAGGCGGCCATCAGGCTGATGGGCAGCGGTGCGTACTGGGCCTGCTTGAGCAGTTCCGTCACCCGGGCGCCGCGGTCCAGCTGCTTGCGGGTCGCTTCGTCCAGGTCGGAGGCGAACTGCGCGAAGGCAGCCAGCTCACGGTACTGGGCCAGGTCGGTACGGATACCGCCGGACAGCGACTTGATCAGCTTGGTCTGGGCAGCACCACCCACGCGCGACACCGAGATACCGGCGTTGATGGCGGGACGGATACCGGCGTTGAACAGGTTGGTTTCCAGGAAGATCTGGCCGTCGGTGATCGAGATCACGTTCGTCGGCACGAAGGCGGACACGTCGCCGGCCTGCGTTTCGATGATCGGCAGAGCCGTCAGCGAACCGGTCTTGCCCTTGACTTCACCATTGGTGAACTTCTCGACGTAGTCGGCGTTCACGCGGGCGGCACGCTCCAGCAGGCGCGAGTGGAGATAGAAGATGTCGCCAGGGAAGGCTTCGCGGCCCGGCGGGCGGCGCAGCAGCAGCGACACCTGACGGTAGGCCACGGCCTGCTTGGACAGGTCGTCATACACGATCAGGGCGTCCTGGCCGCGGTCGCGGAAGTATTCGCCCATCGTGCAGCCGGCGTAGGCCGACAGGTACTGCATGGCGGCCGATTCGGACGCCGAGGCGGCCACGACGATGGTGTATTCCATCGCGCCGGACTGCTCCAGGGCACGCACCACGTTCTTGATCGACGAAGCCTTCTGGCCGATCGCGACGTAGATGCAGGTCATGTTCTGACCCTTCTGGTTGATGATCGCGTCGATGGCGACGGCCGTCTTGCCGGTCTGGCGGTCACCGATGATCAGCTCGCGCTGGCCACGGCCGACGGGCACCATGGAGTCGATCGACTTCAGACCGGTCTGCACCGGCTGGTCCACCGATTGACGCGCGATCACGCCAGGGGCGACCTTTTCGATCACGTCCGTCAGCTTGGCGTTGATCGGGCCCTTGCCGTCGATCGGCTGACCCAGCGCGTTCACCACGCGGCCGATCAGCTCGGGGCCGACCGGCACTTCCAGGATGCGGCCCGTGCACTTGACGGTGTCGCCTTCGGAGATGTGCTCGTATTCACCCAGAACCACGGCGCCGACAGAGTCGCGCTCCAGGTTCAGCGCCAGGCCGAAAGAGGGCTGACCGTCTTTGGTGGCCGGGAACTCCAGCATTTCGCCCTGCATCACGTCCGACAGGCCGTGGATGCGCACGATACCGTCGGTCACGGACACCACGGTGCCCTGGTTGCGCACATCGGACGAAGCAGCCAGGCCCTCGATGCGGGACTTGATCAGTTCAGAAATTTCTGCGGGATTGAGTTGCATGACTCTTTCCTTCTTTCGTTAAAGGGATGCGGGCCAGCGGATGCTTGCGGCGCTCACGCCGTCAGGGCCACTTTCATTTGTTCGAGACGGGCCTTGACCGACGTGTCGAGCACCTCGTCGCCCACCACCACGCGCACGCCACCGATGAGCTCGGGCGCCAGGCTGACCTGGACGTTGAGCTTGCGGCCGAAGCGCTTTTCCAGCACGGCGGTCAGATCGGCCAGCGCAGCCGCATCAATGTCGAATGCGCTGTAGACGACCGCATCCGAAGATCCGCGCTGGGCATTGACCAGCGCGCGGAACTGAACCGCGATCTCGGGCAGCGCGTTCAGGCGCCCGTTGTCGAGAATAGTGCGCAGGAAGTTCTGCCCCATCGCCGGCAATGCCGTCTTGAGCACGCCGGTGATGACACCGTAGACCTGCTCGGCGGAGAACTTGGGGTTGTCGGCGAACTGGCGCAGCTGCTCGTTCGAGGCGACGGCAGCCAGCTCGTCGAGCCAGGCGCTCGCGCCGGCGGCATCGGCGCCGGCCGCCTTGAACAGCGCTTCAGCGTAAGGACGTGCAATGGTGGCGATTTCGGCCATGATCTACCTTTGGGTGCCAGCGGATGTCTGTGGGTTACACGACGACGTCGTTGTGGCGATCAGAGTTCGGTCTTCAGGCGGGTCAGCAGCTCGGCGTGGACACCGGCATTGACCTCGCGGCGCAGAATCTGCTCGGCACCCTTGACGGCCAGTGCGGCGACTTCCTCGCGCAGGCTCTCACGTGCCTTGACCACCTGCTGCTCGGCTTCCTGACGGGCGGCGGCCACGATCTTGGCGGCTTCCTCGGCGGCACGCGCCTTGGCTTCGTCGATCAGTGCCTGGGCACGGCGCTCGGCATCGGCCAGACGTGCAGCGGACTCGTTGCGCGACTTGCCCAACTCCTCTTCCACCCGCTTGTTGGCGGCTGCCAGCTCGGTCTTGGCCTTCTCGGAAGCGGCCAGACCTTCGGAAATCTTCTGCGCACGCTCGTCAAGCGCCTTGGCGATCGGGGGCCACACGAACTTCATCGTGAACCACACCAGGATCGCAAAGACGATGGCCTGCGCGAAGAGGGTTGCATTGATATTCATCGCAACGCCTTTCTTCAGTGTGTTGTCAAGAGTGGTGACGCACTTGCTGCGGCACCGGCGGAATGATTACGCCCGGACCGGGAGGTATCGGCCGGTCCAGAAAGCGCCGCCGGGCGCGGCAGCAAACCCGATCAGGCCAGAACGAAGGGGTTGGCGAAGGCGAACAGCAGGGCGATGGCCACGCCGATCAGGAAGGCGGCGTCGATCAGACCGGCCAGAATGAACATCTTGGTCTGCAGGTCGTTCATCAGCTCGGGCTGGCGGGCAGAGGACTCCAGGAACTTGCCACCCATCAGGGCAATACCGATCGAGGCGCCGATGGCACCCAGACCAACGATCAGACCGCAAGCCAGAGCAACCAGACCCAGAATGTTTTCCATGATGACTCCTAGTAGATGAAGAAAAGAGTTGTTGAGGAAGTGAAGAGAACGAAAGATAAACCCGAGCGCGGCCTAGCGGTTCGCGTCAGTGAGCATCATGTGCCTGCCCCAGATAGATGAGGGCCAGCATCATGAAGATGAACGCCTGCAGGGTGATGATCAGGATGTGGAAGATGGCCCACACTGCACCGGCGATCAGGTGCCCGACGAAGAACAGCCCTCCGCTGAGCGACAGCGCGGCGTAGCCGCCGAGCAGCGCGATCAGCATGAACACCAGTTCACCCGCGAACATGTTGCCAAACAACCGCATGCCGTGGGACACCGTCTTCGCCACGAACTCGATCATTTGCATCAGGAGGTTGACCACACCCAGCAGCAGCGCCCACAGGGGGTTCTTGCTCGTGCCGAAGGGAGCGGTCACCAGTTCATGGGTCCAGCCACCCAGACCCTTGATCTTGACGTTGTAGAACAGGCACAGCAGCAGCACCGACACCGACAGGCCCAGCGTAGTGGACAGGTCGGCCGAGGGCACCACACGCAGGTAGGCGTGATGGTCGCCGGTGGCACCTTGCCACAGCACGGGCAGCAGGTCCACGGGCAGCAGGTCCATGAAGTTCATCATGAAGATCCACACGAACACCGTCAGCGCCATCGGGGCGATGAGCTTGCGGCTCTTGGCGTTGTGGATCACCGACTTGGCCTGGTTCTCGACCATCTCGACCAGGATCTCGACGGCAGCCTGGAAGCGTCCCGGCACACCGGCGTGCGCCTTGCGGGCGGCCAGCCAGAGCACGAAGCAGATCAGCACACCGAGCACGATGTTGATGACCACGGAGTCGAGGTTGATCACCGAGAAGTCGATGATCGATTCCTGCTTCTTGTTCGTCAGATGGACGAGGTGGTGGCGAATGTATTCGCCCGGAGTCGGTCCAACACCTTCTGCTGCCATGTTGTCGTGCGCCTGTCGGCGTGAAAAGTTAACCGTTACCTCGGGTGACGGATCTGGAACCAGTATCCAAACCAGTACACCTTCAGAGCCAACACCAGCCCGACCACCAGGCCGAGCCAGCTCAGATCCGGAACCACCTTCGGCGCCGACCAGAGCATGGCCACCGCCAGAAGGATCTTGATCCCTTCCCACAGCAAAAAGCCGGCGAACGCGGCACGCGCCACACCCGCCAGCAGACGGGCCAGGGCACTGGAGGTCAGACCGTAGACCATCAGGGCCGACGGAACCGCCACCGCTGCCGCGCCATAGAGCACCGACCAACCCACCGAGACCCGCTGCGTCAGCAGCCAGGCCAGTGCGCCGGCCACCAGCCCCACCAGCACCTGCACCCCGACCAGCCGCCACAGCGATAACTGCGGCTGACCGGCCCGCCACTGTTGCGCCTGTTCACGCGTCAGTGGCTTGAAATCGGGTTCCTGCTCCCCATCTTCTTCCCAGGCATCGTCTCGCGTCGGCGGGGTTTCCGTCGCCACCGGCAGCTGGCGCCTGCCTTCAGGGCCGTGCATGGTCGACATGGCGATGGTTGACGCTTGGGTTGCGAAGGTTTGCAAAGCCGCCCATTATACGTAGAAACCCCAGCGACTAGTCAACCGCTGGACGGCCGGACACACGCCGCAACCCGCGGCCGATAATCTTTCCACCATGCAGCAACAGCCCTTCATTCCTCCGGAGCAGTCGCTCATCGAGTATCCCCTGCGGTTCCCGATCAAGGTCATGGGACTGAACAACGACGCGTTCGTCGAGGCGATGGTGGCATTGGCCCGGAGCTTCGAGCCCGCGTTCGACGCGGCCTCGCTGGAGCACCGGCCCAGCCGCGCCGGCAACTACCTCGGCCTGACCATCTCCATCCACGTGACCAGCCGCGAGCAGCTTGACGACGTGTACCGCGCGCTGACCGCCCACCCGCTGGTCAAGTACGTGCTCTGACATGCAGACCCGGTGGCTCGGACAGGTCGGGTACCTGCCCACCTACGAGAACATGCAGGCCTTCACCGCGGGGCGCGGGCCCGACACGCCCGACGAGCTGTGGGTGTGCGAGCACCCGCCCGTGTTCACCCAGGGCCTGGCGGGGCGCGCCGACCACCTGCTGGCGCCCGGCGATATTCCCGTCGTGCAGACCAACCGCGGCGGCCAGGTGACCTACCACGGCCCCGGGCAGGTGGTCGCCTATCCGCTGATCGACCTGCAGCGCGCCGGCTACTACGTCAAGGAATACGTCTTCCGCATCGAGGAGGCCGTCATCCGCACCCTCGCCCACCTGGGCGTGACCGGCCACCGCGTGGCCGGCGCGCCGGGCATTTACGTGCGACTGGACGACCCGCGCAGCCACGCCATGCTGCCCCAGCGGCCGCAACGGCGGGTCGAGGGCAGCGCCGCACCGGAGCCCGACTTCACCGGTCTGGGCAAGATCTCGGCGCTGGGCATCAAGGTCAGCCGGCACTGCACCTACCACGGCGTGGCCCTGAACGTGGCAATGGACCTGCAACCCTTTTCCCGCATCAACCCGTGTGGGTATCAGGGCCTGAAAACGGTCGATCTTTTTACAATAGGAGTTGAGATTTCACCAGATGAAGTCTCGAAGATGCTGGCGGAGCGATTGTCTGCCACACTAGCTCCCTGACGCTTCCGACGCGCCCCGCGCCCCCTGCCATGAACCGCACCGAGACTCCGGTGGCCGCCGAACCGAACACGGTTCGCGAGGCCCAGCCCGCCGCCAGCTACGATCCCACGGCCAAACAGAAAAGCCAGGCCAAGACCGCGCGCATCCCGATCAAGATCGCGCCGGCCGAGGTGCTCAAGAAGCCCGAGTGGATCCGCGTCAAGGCCGGCTCGCCGACCACGCGCTTCTACGAGATCAAGGACATCCTGCGCAGCAACAAGCTGGTGACGGTGTGCGAGGAGGCCTCGTGCCCCAACATCGGCGAGTGCTTCGGCAAGGGCACGGCGACCTTCATGATCATGGGCGACAAGTGCACGCGCCGATGCCCGTTCTGCGACGTCGGCCATGGCCGCCCGGACCCGCTCGATCCGGACGAGCCCTTGAACCTGGCCAAGACCATCGCCCAGCTCAAGCTCAAGTACGTGGTCATCACCAGCGTGGACCGCGACGACCTGCGTGACGGCGGCGCGGGCCATTTCGTGGCCTGCATCCAGAAGACGCGCGAACTCTCGCCCGGGACGCAGATCGAGGTGCTGGTGCCCGACTTCCGTGGCCGCGACGACCGCGCGCTGGAGATCCTCAAGGCCGCACCGCCCGACGTGATGAACCACAACCTGGAAACCGTGCCGCGCCTGTACAAGGAGGTGCGCCCGGGCTCCAACTACGAATTCAGCCTGAACCTGCTCAGGAAGTTCAAGGCCTTGTTCCCCCAGGTGCCGACCAAGAGCGGCCTGATGGTGGGCCTGGGCGAGACCGACGAGGAAATCCTCGACGTGATGCGCGACATGCGGGCGCACGGCATCGACATGCTGACCATCGGCCAGTACCTCGCGCCCAGCGGGCACCACCTGCCGGTGCGGCGCTACGTGCACCCTGACACGTTCAAGATGTTCGAGGAAAAGGCCTACGAGATGGGCTTCACCCACGCGGCCGTGGGTGCCATGGTGCGCAGCTCCTACCACGCCGACCAGCAGGCGCACGGCGTGCTGAACAAATGAACCCGGGCTGCCTGTCGGTGCGTCACTACGGCGCGTCGCCGGGCAGCCACTCGCACGCGCACTTCCAGATCCTTGTCGGCCTCGACGGCACGCTTGAACTGGACGTACAGGGACGCGGCCACCGTCTGGCCGCAGGCCAGGGACTGGTCATCGCGCCCGGCGACCGCCACGATTTCGAGGCCCGATCGGGGGCCCGCTGCCTGGTGCTCGATTCGGATGACGCGGGATGGACCGTGCTGGCCGAGCAGGTCATGACGCCTGTTCGCGCCCCCCATCTGTGGCCACTGGTGCAGTACCTGACCCACGCGTGCCACTTCAACCTGCCCGGCGCGCAGCAACTGGGCCCCGCATTGCTGCGCGAGGCCTGGACTTCCCGAGCCATGCCGCTGCCGGCCATGCGTGCCCGCCGCCCGATCGACTGGGCAGCCCTGCAGCGCTGGGCGCAGGCGCGGCTGGACACCGAACTCGCCGTCGCCGACCTCGCTCGGCTGGTGCACCTGAGTCCAGCGCAGTTCAGCGAACGCTGCCTGCAGGAACAGGGCCTGACGCCGATGGCCTGGCTGCGCAGCCTGCGTTTCGAACGCGCGCGCCAACTGCGCGCCCAGGGTCTGCCGGTGGCGGAAGTGGCGCGCCGCTGTGGCTACCGCTCCCCCTCGGCACTGACGGCCGCGCTGCGCAGGGGATAGGCACCCGCGCACACCCAAACACCGCTTGCGCGACGACAGACCCGGCTTGCGCGACGACGCCACCCGCTAAGCTCGGCGGGATATGTCCGCCCTGTCCTGCCCCTGACCATGAGCCCCCACAGCCATGACACCTGGCTCGGTGTCGCGTTCGGCATGGCTGCCGGCGCCGCCTGGGGCCTCGTCTTCATCGCGCCACAACTGGCAGGTGACTTCTCGCCCATGCAGCTGTCGGCCGCCCGCTATCTGGCCTACGGCCTGTTCGCCATCATCCTGATCGCACCGCGCTGGCGCGCGCTGGCGCCGCGCATCAGCCGCGCCGAATGGTGGGCGCTGCTGCGACTGAGCCTGTTGGGCAACATCGTCTACTACGTGCTGCTGGCCAGCGCGGTGCAGTTAGGCGGCGTGGCGATGACCTCGCTGGTCATCGGGTTCCTGCCCATGGCAGTGACCCTCATCGGCAGCCGGGGGCATGGCGCCGTGCCGCTGCGTCGCCTGCTGCCAACCATGGTGCTGGGCATGGCCGCGATCGTCTGCGTGAGCTGGCAGGCGCTGGGCGCCCCCTCGACCCTGCCCATGGTCACGCGCGTCACCGGTTTCGTCTGCGCCCTCGGCGCACTGGCGAGCTGGACCGCCTACGCGGTCGTCAACAGCCGCTGGCTGACGCGGCTGCACGAGGTCAGCTCGCACGACTGGAGCCTGCTGACAGGACTGGTCACCGGCGCCCTGGCGCTGCTGCTGGCAGTGCCCGCCTTTGCCGTGCCCGACGGCGGCCATGACAGCAGCCAGTGGCTGCGCTTTGCCGGCGTCTCGGCCGGGGTGGCCGTGTTCGCCTCCATTCTTGGCAATGCCTTCTGGAACCGGGCCAGCCGCCTGCTGCCGCTGACCATGATCGGCCAGATGATCCTGTTCGAGACGCTGTTTGCCCTGTTCTACGGCTTTCTGTGGGAGGGGCGCTGGCCCACGGTGCTGGAAGCGGTGGCAATGGTGCTGGTCGGTGCCAGCGTGCTCAGCTGCATTTCGGCGCACTGGCGGCCACAGCCGGCCGGTCGCTGAGCGGCCTCAGGCAGCGCCTGCCGCCACCGCCGCGCGCCCGCCACGCACGCGCAGGTAGAACCAGCCCGCGATGGCGAGGTTGAGCAGGTTCCAGGCGATGCCGTGGATGAAGGCAGCGTGGTAGCTGCCTGTCAGGTCGAAGATCCAGCCCGACGCCCACCCGCCCAGCGCCATACCGACGAGCGTGGCCATGATGACGGCGCCGACACGCCAGCCCGCCTCGCGCACCGGAAAGTACTCGCGCACGATGATCGCGTAAGTGGGCACGATGCCGCCCTGGAACAGGCCGAACAGCGCGGACACCACGTACAGCGGCACGAGTCCGTCCACCGGCAGGAACAGCATCAGCGCGATGCCCTGCAGGGCAGAGCCCAGCAGCAGCGTGCGGATGCCGCCGATGCGGTCGCAGATCAGCCCGAACACGAGGCGGCTCACGATGCCGCAGGCGAGCATGAGCGAGAGCATCTTCGCGCCCTGGGCCGCGCCGAAACCGAGGTCGGTGCAGTAGGCCACGATGTGCACCTGCGGCATGGACATGGCCACGCAGCAGGCCACGCCTGCCAGGCACAGCAGCGCCATCGCACGTTCCGTCGGCATGCCGAAGGGGCGTGAGCGGTCCTGCGGCGTGCCGGCTGCGTCCGAAGCCTCCGCCGTCTGGATCGCGGGCGGGCGCTGGCGCATGCACAACGACAGCAGCAGCATCCCCGCCCCGCATGTCAGGCCCAGCGCGGTGTAGGTCGGCCGCCAGCCGAAGCTGTCGATGCCGTACTGGACCACGGGCGGCCAGATCGCGCCCGCCACGTAGTTGCCGCTGGCGCAGACCGCCACCGCGATGCCGCGGCGCCGGTTCCACCACAGGGCCGTGTCGGCCATCAGCGGCGCAAAGGTGGCGGCACTGCCCAGCAGGCCCATGGCCGCATGCGCGAGGCCGAAGACCCAGATGCTGCCTGACAGGCCCGCCCCCACGTAGCCCGCCAGCACGGCCAGTGCGCCCAGCCACAACACGGGCGCCAGGCCATGGCGATCGGCCAGCCGGCCGGTCAGCAGACCGCCCAGACCCAGGCTGACCATCATTAGCGTGTAGGGCAGCGAGGCGCCCGCACGGCCGACCCCGAACTCGTCCTGCACGGCCGGCAGCACGACCGATACCACGTACATGCTGCTGTTGCCCAGCACCACTAGGGCCAGCGTGGCCAGCAGGCGCTGGAAGGCCTGCGGAGAGTCGATGAGGGAAGGGTCTGCGTGGGTGGACTGCATGGTGGACGGATTATGAGGCGCACCCCTCACCCGGCCTGCCACTTCACGGACAGGCTCAGTCGAGCAGCGCGGCGGGGTCCTCGGACTCCAGCACCGTCTCCGACCACGCCGCCAGCTTGTGGGTGTCGCTGCGCAGGATCTGCTGCTTGACCGGCAGGATCTGCGAAGGATGCATGGAAAAGCTGCGCAGGCCCATGCCCAGCAGCAGCCGCGTCAGGCTCACGTCGCCCGCCATTTCGCCGCACACGCTCACGCCCTTTCCCTGTGCGCGCGCCTGAGCAATCGTGTTGGCCACGAGGCGCAGCACCGCCGGGTGTACCGGGTCGTACAGATGGGCCACCGCCTCGTCGGCGCGGTCGATGGCCAGGGTGTACTGGATCAGGTCGTTGGTGCCGATGGACAGGAAATCGAAATGGCGCAGGAACATCGGCACCATGAGTGCTGCGGCCGGCACCTCGATCATGGCCCCCAGCCGCACCGGGCCACAGGCCTGGCCACGGTCGTCGAGCTGCTGCCGCGCCTTGTCCAGCAGCGCCAGCGTCTGACGGATCTCGCTGGCGTGCGCCAGCATGGGGATCAGCAGGTTGACCGGCCCGTGGGCCGCGGCACGCAGCACGGCACGCAGCTGCACCAGGAACATGGCCGGTTCCGACAGGCTCCAGCGGATCGCGCGCAGTCCCAGCGCGGGATTGAGATGCTCCTCGCCGGCACGCACCGGCGAGCGGTCCAGCGGCTTGTCGGCCCCCACGTCCACGGTACGGATGGTCACGGGCAGGCCCTGCATGCCTTCGACCGCGCGCCGGTAGGCCTGGTATTGCTCCTCCTCATCCGGCAGCTGGCCGTTGCGGCCCATGAAGAGGAATTCGGTGCGGAACAGCCCAATCCCGACCGCGCCCGCCTTGATCGCGGCCGCGGCGTCGTCGGGCTGCTCGATGTTGGCCAGCAGCTCGATGCGCTCGCCATCGAGCGTCACCGCCGGCGTGTTTCGCAGGCGTGCGAGGCGTTCGCGCTCGAGCTCGCCCTGGCGCTGCTTGAAGCCGTATTCGGCCATCACCACCGGCGACGGATCGACCACCACCACCCCGGCATCGCCGTCGATGATGACCCAGTCGTCCTGGCGGATGAGCTGGCTGGCCGAGCGCGCGCCCACCACGGCCGGTATGTCCATGCTGCGCGCGACAATGGCCGTGTGGCTGGTCTTGCCGCCGACATCGGTGACGAAGCCCGCGAAGGCACTCTGCTTGAACTGCAGCATGTCGGCCGGCGACAGGTCGTGCGCCACCAGCACCAGCGGCACCTTGACCGACGGATCGAGGGCCCCCTCGCCCGCACCGGCCGGCGGTGCCGGCGCCGCCACCGGCGAGGCCACGCCGCGCATGGCGCGCAGCATGCGGTCCACCACCTGTTCGAGATCGGCCTTGCGCTCGCGCAGGTAGGGATCCTCCATCTCCTCGAACTGCCGCACGACCACTTCGAGCTGCGCCGTCAGCGCCCATTCGGCGTTGTAGTGGCGCTCGGTGATCCAGTGCTTGACGCCACTGGTGAGCGTCTCATCCTGCAGCAGCAGCAGGTGCACGTCCAGCAGCGCGGCCAGCTCCGACGGCGCCTCGGCCGTGCCCATGCCGGCCAGCTGATGCTTGACGCGCGTGATCTCCTCGACCACCGCATCGCGTGCGCCGCGCAGGCGCTTGATCTCCGCGTCGACCTGCTCCGGCTTGACGAGGTAGTGCGCGACGTCGAGCCAGCTCGAGGCCACGACCACGGCCCGGCCGATGGCCACGCCGCGCGACACCGCCAGGCCGTGGATGCCGACGCTCATGGTCCGCTCCCCGCGTCAGCGCCGGTCACCGCGTCATGGCCCATCATTCGCCCTCGCCGAACTTGTCGTTGACCAGGGCCACGAGCGCGTCCATCGCCTGCTGCTCGTCGTCGCCGCTGGTTTCGATCTCGACCACCGAGCCCATGCCCGCCGCCAGCATCATGACGCCCATGATGCTCTTGGCGTTGACCCGCCGCTCGCCGCGCGACATCCACACCTCGCTGGCGAAGCTGCCCGCCAGCTTGGTGAGCTTGGCAGAGGCGCGGGCGTGCAGGCCCAGCTTATTGCTGATGGTCACGGTGGTTTTGATCATGGGTGCTTCTTCGCGCCTGGTTCTGCGGCGCGGTGACGGCCACCTGGATGACGCCTTGCGTGGCGCCGATCAGCGCGCGCGAGACCAGGGCATCCAGCGATTCGTGGCGATAGGACATGGTGCGCAGCAGCATGGGCAGATTCACGCCGGTGATCAGCTTGGAGCGGATCCCGTCAACCAGCCGCTGGGCAACGTTGCAGGGGGTGGCGCCAAAGACGTCGGTCAGCACGAGCGTGCCCGGCGTGTGCAGAGAGCGCATCAGGATGCGCGCCTGCGCCAGTGATTCGTCGGGCGGCACGTTGGGCTGGACATCAAGGGCGGCCACGGCATCGCCACCGTCCGGAAAGACATGCAGCACGCACGAGCGCAGGGCCGAGGCCAGCGGTGCATGGGCGATGATGAGGATGCCGTTCATGCAGCAAGTTTAGCCCGCCCGAGCCGCGTCCGCCCGGCCAGGAACAGCCCGTAGCCGGCCACGCTGGCCAGCAGGAACAGGCCCATGGCGCCGCGGAAGCTCGCGGTCACGCTCCAGCCCATCGCCTGCAGGCCGTCGATCGCCAGCCCCACGCCCCACTGGACCAGGAAAACGCCACCGAAGATCGCCAGGTTGTAGGCAGAGAGGGCCCGGCCAGCCGCATGTTCCGGCATCGCCAACGCCACCGCCGGCTGCGCCAGCGAGGCGCTCGTGCAACTCACGCAGAAGACGGCCCATGCCACCCAGCCGGCCGACGGACCCAGCACGATCACGGCCGCCAGGGCCAGCAGGCTCAGCGGCATCCCCCAGGCGATCAGGGCCTCGGTGCTGATGCCGCGTCGCGCCATGGCAGGCATGACCACACCCCAGACCCAGAAAGAACACAGCATGCACAGGTTGAGCGCGAACAGGCCGGCGGCCGCCGCATCGGCGTCCGCCCCGCCCACCCGCACCATCCACGGCCCGGCCCACAGCGTCTGCACGGCGATCATTCCGCCGTAGTTCACCAGGCCCAGCGGCAGCATCATGCGAAAGTACGGGTCGCGCCAGATGTCGCCGTAGCTCAGCGAGGCATGCTGATCAACACCTTGGGCCAGCGACGCCGCGCGGATTTCCCATTTGGGCACCGTCAGCGCAATGACCAGCATCGACAGCGCCAGCGCCGCGGCCAGCACCCAGAAGATGCCGCGCCAGCCGAGCACCGGCATCAGCCACTGCACCGGCAGCGTGGAGGCCACCATGCCCATGGAGCCGGTCATCAGCATCCACGAGTTCGCGCGCAGCTGCGCGCCCGGCCGCAGCCAGCGCCGGTACCCCGTCAGCGGCGCCATCAGGCAGGCGCTCACCCCCATCCCGATCACGATCCGCGTCATCAGCAGCGTCGAAAAGCCGGTCGCCAGCGCGAACCCCGCGCAGCCGGCCACGGCCACCGCAAGAAAGGCCAGGATGACGCGGCGCGGACCGTGCCGGTCCAGCAGCGACCCCAACGGCAACTGCGTGAACGCGAACCCGAGGAAATAACCGCCCGCCAGCAACCCCAGGTCGCGCGCATGCAGCTGCATCTCCTCGCTGAGCACCGGCGCCAACGTGGCCGTCACCGCGCGCAACAGTGCCGAGATGAAATAGGCCAGCGCAAAGGCCAGGAACACCCGCGCCGCCTTGCCGGTCGGCAGCAACCCGTCCGTCGCGCTCATGGCTCCACCTTCAGGTTGGAGAAAAACGGCTCCAGGTGTTCGTCCGGCAGCGCCTTGCCATAGACCGCCGCCTGATAGACCCGCCCGCCGCGCAGGGCGTACACGACCCGGGCGTCCACCGCCTCGCCCCGGTGGTCTTGCCCCTGCAGTGCCCGCCCTTCCACGACCGTGGCACCCTCGACGCGCGGCGCCTCCCAGACCGCATCCTGCTGCGACCGCAACGACTGGCGGCTGGCCGACGCCCACGCCTGCAGCGCGGCCGGCGCGTCGGCGGCCGAACCCAGCGCCACCCAGGCCAGGGCATAGGTGATGCCGCCGGCCTCGCAGCTGGCCATGTGCAGGGGCACCGGCTGCGGCCCCAGCGGAACGCTGCGCTCGGCCGTCTCCGGCTTGCAGGGCATCAGGGTCTGGACGCCACCGCCCTCGGGCCGCACTTCGCGCCAGTTGTACCTGGGTTGGCAGGCGGACAGCAGCAGCGCCAGACAGAGCCAGGCCGCACCAGTGCCCGCCCGACGCCTGGCCCCTCGCATGACAGTGAACAAGGAAAGCCTCCGGAATCCAGTGCGTCCGGGACAGCGCCCCATCGCACCATGTGTGTGCATCAATCGCGCCCGATGGTATCCGCTTTCGTCAGTCCACCCTGCCACCTTGGCACACCAGTCGGCCGGGACTTGGCAGAACGCCGGAAGCATTGCATCATCGGACGCTTATAGATTGACTTCCCACCATGCCAGCCAGCCAGCCACTTCCCACCACCCGATCCCTCGCCGGTTCCGGCCGTGCCGCCGCCGCCAAGGGTGAGCCTCTGGTCGTCATGACCTCGCTGGCCGGCTGCATCTACTGCGACATGGTGCGCAACCAGCACCTGAATCCGATGCTGCGCGAGGGACAGATCCACGCCGTCCAGGTGGACGTGCAGGACCGCACCGGCACCATCCTCGATTTCGGCGGCCAGCAGACCAGCCCAGCCGAGCTGGTCAAGCGCTGGAAAGCGCCTGTCGCCCCCACCGTTTTCTTTTTCGGACCCGATGGCCGCGAACTCGCCGAGCGGCTCGAGGGCATGGCCCTGCCCGACTTCTACGGCGAGTACCTCGGCGCCCGGCTTGATGAAGCCCGCCGGCGCCTACGCTAGACTGTCAGGAAGACACGGTGGGCCAGGCTCGCGTCCATCGCGGCGATTGAACTTCGTCGCCCGTTCGCGATCTCACCGCTGTTCCCATTTTCCGCACCAGTTTCCGACTCGCGCCATGTTTACGACCGCACCGCAGCCTTCGCCACCCAACCGTCGCCGCGCGCTGGCCGCCATGGCCGCCCTGCCCCTGGCGGCGGGCAGCCTGTCCCTGCTGGCCGGCTGTGGCGTGCGCGAAGCGGCACCGAGCTCCCACTTTGTCCTGCTCGATGGCAGCACCCTGACCACCGCCGACCTCAAGGGCAAAGTCACGCTGGTCAACTTCTGGGCCACCACCTGCGTCACCTGCGTCAAGGAAATGCCCTCGCTGATCGCCACGCACAAGAAGTTCAGCGACCGCAATTTCGAGACGCTGGCCGTGGCCATGAGCTACGACCCGCCCGCCTGGGTCGTCAACTTCGCCAACACGCGCCAGCTGCCGTTCAAGGTTGCCCTGGACAATACCGGCCAGATCGCCCAGGCCTGGGGCGACGTCAAGCTCACGCCCACCACCTACCTCGTCGACAAGCAGGGCCAGATCGTCAAGCGCTATGTCGGCGAGCCCGACTTCGACGCCCTGCACCGTCTGATCGAAGACCTGCTCGCCGCCTGACCGGCCCCGAGGCCAGCACGCTCTCCGAAAAAAACGGCGCCTCAGGGGCGCCGTTTTTTCGTCAGGCCATGCGATCAACGCTTGCGGAAATCGTCGTGACAGGCCTTGCATGACCCGCCCGCAGCGCCCACCGCGGCCTTGATGGCATCGATGTTGCCGGTTTTGGCGGCAGCGGCCAGCTTGCCGACCTCCTCTTCCGCGCGGGCGGCAGCCGCCTTGAACTTGTCCTGCTCCTGCCAGATGGCCGGTTGCGCCTTGCCACCTTCCGTGCCCGGGCCGAAGGCCGCCCAGGGCTGCTTGATCAGCTCGGCTGCACGCGCGGCACTGCTGTCGGCCTTCGCCGCGTCGAAGGCGGCACGGCCGCCGGCCATGTCGGCAATCGCCTTGAAGTTCTGCCCCAGCTCCTTGAGCGTGGCCTGGCGGAACTTGATCGCTTCGTCTGGCGAGGCGAAGGTCTGGGACTGGGCCATGGCGGCACCGCCGCCCAGCGCGGCCACGAGGGCGACCGCGGCGGTGGCAAAGGCATACTTCATGTAGGAACTCCTGTCGTGGGTTGGATATCTGCCAAACTGGCTATCGAATATGTAGCCATCAAGCGCTACGTCATCAATGATAGGCTCGCTTTCCAATAGTTCCTTTTGATCGACTCCGGAGTCTCGCATGCCCGCCATCCGCGTCTGGGATCTGCCCACCCGCCTCTTTCACTGGTCACTGGCCTTCTGCGTCATTGCCCTGATCGTCACGGGCTCCATCGGCGGCGGCTGGATGGACTGGCATTTCCGCCTCGGCTACGCCACGCTCACACTGCTGCTGTTCCGCCTTGTCTGGGGCTTCGTCGGTGGCTACTGGTCGCGATTTGTTCGCTTCATCCCCTGGCCTGGCGCGATCGCGCGCTATCTCAAGGGACAGGCCACGCCACTTGACACGCTGGGGCACAACCCGCTCGGATCGCTCAGCGTCTGGGTCATGCTGCTGGCCCTGCTGGCACAGGTCGCCTCCGGACTGTTCGCCGACGATGCCATCTCTTACACCGGCCCCCTCGCCGGCTACGCATCGGAGGACACGGTGTCCCTGGCCACCTGGTATCACGCCGAGATCGGCAAGCCCCTGCTCATTGCGCTGGCCGTGCTGCACCTGCTGGCCATCGTTTTCTACCGTCTGGCACGGGGCCAGCGCCTGGTGGCGGCCATGGTGCACGGCGACCGGCAGACCGATGTCGAGGCCCCCGCCTCCGCCGACGGGCTGCGCCAGCGCCTCGGCGCACTGGTGCTGCTGGGCATCTGCGCCGCTTTCGTCTGGTGGCTGGTTTCGCTGGGCGCCTCGGCAGGCGCTTACTGATGCCATTCACGCCCTCCCCGCGGTATAGTGGGCGGGTGTTTCAGGAGACGACACCCCAACCATGACCGAACCCGGCCAAGTGGCCCTGGACATCCGCGTCGCCCACTCCGCCAGCGATCTGGGCGCGATCCGGCAGCTGTTCATCGACTACCAGTCGGAACTGGGCATCGACCTCGACTTCCAGGGGTTTCACGAAGAGCTGCAGACCCTGCCCGGCGTCTATGCCGAACCCGAAGGCATCCTCCTGCTGGC
Source organism: Pseudomonadota bacterium (assembly GCA_023415035.1). Classification (GTDB taxonomy): domain Bacteria; phylum Pseudomonadota; class Gammaproteobacteria; order Burkholderiales; family Burkholderiaceae_C; genus Hydrogenophaga. The sequence continues at coordinate 23,335 of JAEZLX010000052.1, forward strand.
GACGGTCGATGATGCGCCGGCCGGCTGCTGTGCCTTCCGTGCCCTGCCGAACACCGATCACCTCAACGCCTGCGAGATGAAGCGGCTGTTCGTGCGCCGCGCCTACCGCGGCTTCGGTCTGGGCCGGATGCTCGTCGACCAGACCATGGCGCGTGCCCAGATCGCCGGCTACACCACCATGCTGCTGGACACGCTCAGCGACATGGAGGCGGCACGCGCGCTTTACGAAGAGGCCGGCTTCATCGAAGTGGCCCCTTACTATCACAACCCGTTGCCGGGCGCCCATTACCTGAAAGCGGATCTGGACGCCCTGCGGCGGATCTGAGAGGCTCAGAGCGCCTTGGCCTGAGCCAGCATCGTGGCCGCGTCGCTGACCTCGAACTTGCCCGGGGCCTCGACGTTCAGCGTCTTGACCACGCCATCCTTGACCAGCATCGAATAGCGGTTGCTGCGCACGCCCATGCCACGCGCGGTCAGGTCCAGGGTCAGGCCCGTGGCCTGCGCGAACTCGGCGCTGCCGTCGGCCAGCATGCGCACCTTGCCGGCGGTCTTCTGGTCGCTGGCCCAGGCACCCATCACGAACGCGTCGTTCACGCTCAGGCACCAGATTTCATCGACGCCGGCGGCCTTCAGGGCATCGGCCTGCTCGACATAGCCCGGCACATGCTTGGCCGAGCAGGTGGGGGTGAAGGCACCCGGCACCGCGAAGATGGCAATGGTCTTGCCCGCGCTGGCCTCGGCGGTGTCCACGGGGTTGGGGCCGATGCTGCAGCCGTTGCCTTCCACTTCGCTGTACTCGGCCAGCTTCACGGCCGGAATCCTGTCGCCTACCTTGATCATGTGAATCTCCTTGATGGATTGAAAATCACCACGGCTGGCCAGGACTGGCTGCTTCCGCAGGCAGCAGCCTCCATGGAGCGCATTCCCGTCGCGGCAACTGCCGCAGACGAAAAAAAAGCGACCGAGATTGTCGGTCGCTTTTCTGTGTCCTGCCACGGTGGGCAGGAGTAGGCTTACACGATCGAAGCCTTTTGCACCAGGCGGGTGGCAACCCAGTTCTTGGTCTTCGACAGCGGACGGCTCTCGGTGATCTCGATCAGATCGCCCAGCTTGTACTCGCCGTTTTCGTCATGGGCGTGGTACTTGCTCGACTTGATCACGATCTTGTCGTAGATCGGGTGCTTGACCCGACGCTCGACGAGCACGGTCACGGTCTTGGCGCGCTTGTCGCTGACGACCTTGCCGATCAGGGTGCGCTTGAGGGATGTTTTGGCTTCCGTCATTTGTCACTCCTTACTTGGCAGCGCGCTGCTTCTCGGCCAAGATGGTCTTGGCACGAGCGATGGCACGACGGGTATCGCCCAGCGAGGCGGTATTGTTCAGTTGTTGCGTGGCCTTTTGCATACGCAGGCCGAAATGGGCCTTTTGCAGGGCTTTCACTTCGGCTTCGAGGCCGGCCACATCCTTCTGGCGCAGTTCAGCAGCTTTCATCTCATGTTCTCCTGAATCACTGACCCAGCAAGCGCGTCACGAACGTGGTGCGCAGAGGAAGTTTGGCGGCAGCCAGGGCGAAGGCTTCGCGGGCGAGCTGTTCGGGCACGCCAACGATTTCGTACAGCACCTTGCCAGGCTGGATTTCGGCCACGTAGTACTCCACGGAACCCTTGCCGTTACCCATACGGACTTCGGCGGGTTTGTTGGAGATAGGCTTGTCGGGGAAGACACGGATCCAGATGCGACCGCCACGCTTGACGTGACGGGAAATCGCACGGCGGCCGGCTTCGATCTGGCGAGCCGTCAGGCGGCCGCGATCGGTGGACTTCAGACCGAAGTCACCGAAAGCCACGGTCGCGCCGCTGGTGGCGACGCCCGTGTTGCGGCCCTTTTGCTCTTTACGGTATTTGCGGCGAGCAGGTTGCAGCATGTTTATTCTCCTTTGCCGTCCGCAGGTGCCCCTGCGGGTGCGTCTTTGCGAACGCGCTTAACGGCGGGTTTGTCGGTGGCCTCGGCAGGCTTGTCGCTGCCGTCGGCCGGCGCGGCATTGCCACCACGGCGCACGGCGGCGCGGGCAGCGGGGCCGGCCGGACGCTCACGGCGCGGACCGCGCGGACGGCGCTCCTCGCCCTCGGGGCGCGGGGTGCTGTCCAGCGAAGGCGCATCGTTGCGGCCCAGGGTGTCGCCCTTGTAGACCCACACCTTCACGCCGATCACGCCATAGGTCGTCTTGGCTTCGGAGAAGCCATAGTCGATGTCGGCGCGCAGCGTGTGCAGGGGCACGCGACCTTCGCGATACCACTCGGTACGGGCGATTTCGATGCCGTTCAGACGGCCCGAGGACATGATCTTGATGCCCTGGGCGCCCAGACGCATCGCGTTCTGCATCGCGCGCTTCATGGCGCGGCGGAACATGATGCGCTTTTCGAGCTGCTGGCAGATCGAATCGGCGATCAGCTTGGCATCGACTTCGGGCTTGCGCACTTCCTCGATGTTCACGGCGACCGGCACGCCTAGCTTGGCGGCCAGATCCTTCTTCAGGCGCTCGATGTCCTCGCCCTTCTTGCCGATCACCACGCCCGGACGGGCCGAGTAGATGGTGATGCGGGCGTTCTTGGCAGGACGCTCGATCACGACGCGCGAGACGGCGGCGTTCTTCAGCTTTTCCTTCAGGTACTCGCGAACCTTGATGTCTTCGGCCAGCATGCCGGCGAAGTCACGGTTGCTGGCGTACCAGCGGCTGGCCCAGTTACGCGAAACGGCAAGGCGGAAGCCGGTCGGGTTGATTTTCTGTCCCATAGTTCCAGTGACCTCTTCAGTTGCCAACCGTCACGTA
>JAEZLX010000162.1 GCA_023415035.1 Pseudomonadota bacterium
GATCGAGGTGGATTTGCCGGCGTTCGAGCGGCCGACAAAGGCGATCTCGGGCACCTCCAGCGCGGGCAGGAAGTTGAGCTGCGGCGCAGTCGTGAGAAAGCGCGCCGTATGCAGCCAGGCATGGGCCTGTCTGGGGTCCGGCCTGCCGGAATGGTCGCGGGCAGGCGACGCTGCTGGAGTGTGGTGATTGGTCATTTCGGGGTTTGAGCTGAAGCCCATTGTAAAATCAGGGGGATTTGACCTGAAAACTTCAACTCCAACCCAACCGTCGCACGACCGACGTCAGCCCCGATGAAATTGAACGCCTCACTTCTTTGCGCCGCTGCCGTGGCAACCCTGTCGTTCAGCGTCCACGCCCAGACGGCCAAGCCCGATCTGGCCAAGGGGTCGGCACTGTTTGGTCAGGTCTGCGTCGCCTGCCATGCGGCCGACGGCAACTCGACCACGCCGGAAAACCCCAAACTGGCGGGGCAGCATCCGGAGTACCTGGTCAAGCAGTTGCAGGAATTCAAGTCGGGCAAGCGCAGCAACGCCATCATGTCGGGCTTTGCCGCCTCGCTGTCCGACGAGGACATGCGCAACATCGCCTGGTGGCTCGCCGGCCAGACGCCCAAGGGCGGCGCAGCCACCGACAAGGATCTCGTCCGTCTGGGCGAGCGCATTTACCGCGGTGGCATCGCCGACCGCCAGATCGCTGCCTGTGCAGGCTGCCACAGCCCCAATGGCGCGGGCATTCCGGCGCAATACCCGGGCCTGTCCGGCCAGCACGCCAGCTACACCGAGGCGCAGCTCAAGGCGTTCCGGGACGGCACGCGCGCCAACAGCGCCCAGATGGTCGGCGTGGCCGCGAAGATGAACGACCGGGAAATCAAAGCCGTTGCCGACTACATCGCCGGCCTGCGTTGAGCTTCCCAAAGACCCGTGGTGATGGCGGGTCAATAAGCCATCACTGATACAGACCGGCAAAATGCAGGGCGCCGCACAGGCGCATTGAACTGCCGGTCGAACCTTCAGTCAAAACAGGGCGCGTTCTGGCATTTCCAGAGGCGCCCTGTTTGCCATCCAGCTCCATCATGACCGTATTTTCCCCAGGCCTTGCCTCACGCAGCGGAAGCGACCGCTGGCGGGACATCAACGAACTGCTGTCGTCGATGCGTTTTGCCATCGCGCTACTCACCGTGATCTGCATCGCCTCGGTGGTGGGGACCGTGGTCAAGCAGCACGAGCCGCTGAACAATTACGTCAACCAGTTCGGCCCGTTCTGGGCCGAGGTGTTCGCCAAGCTCAATCTCTACGCGGTCTACAGCGCCTGGTGGTTCCTTCTGATCCTGGCGTTTCTGGTGGTCAGCACCAGTCTGTGCATTGCCCGCAACACACCCAAGATCCTGGCCGACCTCAAGGCCTACAAGGAAAACATCCGCGAACAGAGCTTCAGGGCGTTTCACCACCACACCGAGACCGAGCTGCCCGAGGCGCCGGAAGCTGCGGCCAACCGTGTCGGGCAGGCACTGCTGGGGGCAGGCTGGAAGGTGCGTCTGCAATCGCGCGACACGCCGCAGGGAGAGGGCTGGATGGTGGCGGCCAAGAAGGGCGCGGCCAACAAGATCGGCTACCTGGCCGCGCACGGCGCCATCGTTCTCATCTGCATCGGGGGGCTGCTTGATGGCGACCTGTTCGTGCGCGCGCAGATGTGGTTCAACGGCAAGGAAGCCTTCCTCGGTGGCGGCATGATCGCCGACGTGCCCGCGAAGCACCGCCTGTCACCGGCCAACCCGACTTTCCGTGGCAATCTGCTGGTCACCGAAGGCACCTCGTCCGGCACCGCCATCCTGCCGCAGCCGCAGGGGGTGATGCTGCAGGACCTCCCGTTCTCGGTCGAGCTGAAGAAGTTCATCGTCGAGTACTACGACACGGGCATGCCCAAGCTGTTTGCCAGCGACATCGTGATCCACGACCACGAAACCGGCGAAAAGAAGGAAGCGCGCGTCGAGGTGAACCACCCGGCGCAGCACCGAGGGATCAACATCTACCAGTCCAGCTTTGACGACGGCGGCTCGCGCGTGCGCCTGAAGGCGGTGCCCATCAACGCGCCAACACGGCCGTTCGAGGTGAGCGGCACCATTGGTTCGTCGACGGCGCTGACCAATGGCGACAGCCGCATGACACTGGAGTTCACCGGCCTGCGCGTCATCAACGTCGAGAATTTCTCGGGCCAGGACGATGGCGCCGTGGACGTGCGCAAGGTCGACCTGCGCGAGGCGATTGAAAGCCGCCTGGGCTCGGGCCACAAGACGGCCGGCGAGAAGACCCTGCGCAACGTCGGCCCCAGCATCAGCTACAAGCTGCGCGACGAGTCCGGCCAGGCGGTCGAGTACCACAACTACATGCTGCCTGTCGAGCTGGATGGCGCGCGCGTCTTTCTGCTGGGCATGCGCGAAGCGCCGTCCGAGCCTTTCCGGTATCTGCGCGTGCCGGCTGACGAGCAGGACAGCCTGGAGGGGTTCATCCGCCTGCGTGCCGCGCTGGCCGATCCCGCCATGCGCGCCGAGGCAGTCCGCCGTTATGCCGAGGGTGCCGTAGAGGACCAGCGCCCCGACCTCGCCGACGCGCTTGCCATGTCCGCGACGCGCGCGCTGAACCTGTTTGCCGGCGCAGAGCAGGCTCCAGTGCCACCTGGAGCACCCGAGGGACTGCCGCCGGCCAAGGGTGGCCTGCCTGCCGTGTCCTCGTTCCTCGAGGTCAATGTGCCCGAGGCGGAGCGCGAGAAGGCCGGCACGGTGCTGGTGCGCATCCTCAACGGCACGCTCTTCGAACTGATGCAGCTGGCCCGCGAGCGGGCGGGCCTGGCCCCCATGGCGCTGGATGAGAACGCGCAACAGCACATGGCGCTGATGGTGATGGCGTTGAGCGACAGCTTCTTCTATCCCGCGCCCATGGCTTTCGAGCTGGTCGATTTCGACCACGTGCAGGCCAGCGTGTTCCAGGTCGCGCGTGCGCCGGGGCAGAACATCGTCTATCTGGGCTGCGTCTTGCTGATCGTGGGCGTTTTTGCCATGCTCTACGTGCGCGAGCGCCGCGTATGGGTCTGGCTCAGGCCGAACGGCCAGGGTGCGCATGCCTCGATGGCCCTGTCCAGCAACCGCAAGACGTTGGACGCGGACAAGGAATTCGGATTGTTGAAGACCCAATTGTTGAAGGTGCAGGAATGAACACCGCCACGCGGACCATCGATCTCAAGCGCAGCAGCGACGGGCAGGGCATGCAGCCCGGCTATTTCGCGCGCCGCAATGTCTGGGACTGGCTGTTTGCCGCGCTGGTGCTGGCCGGCTCAGCATGGGCGTTCATGCACTACCGCCACGCCATGGACATCTACGAGAAGTGGATTCTGGCAGGAGCCGTCCCGACGCTGGTCTGGCTGGGCTGGTTCTGGCGGCCCATGCGCAACCTGATGGTGGTGGTCGCCGCCCTGTCTCTGCTGGCGATCCAGCTCTACCAAGGACCATCGGGTGAATCCGATCTGGCGCGGGCCGACCAGGTCTTCCTGCTCAAATACTTCATCTCCAGCCAGTCGGCCATCCTGTGGATGAGCATGCTGGTGTTCATGAGCACCATCTTCTACTGGATGGGCATGCTGACCCGGGGCGGGGCCACCTTCGAGGTTCTGGGCTCCCGCCTGGCGTGGACCGCGGTGACGCTGGCCCTGGTCGGTTCCATGGTGCGCTGGTTCGAGAGCCACCAGATCGGGCCGGACATCGGCCACATCCCGGTGAGCAACCTGTACGAGGTGTTCGTCCTTTTCTGCTGGATGACCATGGCGTTCTACCTCTACTATGAAGACCAGTACCGTACGCGCACCATGGGTGCGTTCGTGATGCTGGTGGTCAGCGCCGCGGTCGGTTTCCTGCTCTGGTACACCGTGGTGCGCGAGGCTCACCAGATCCAGCCGCTCGTGCCCGCGCTCAAGAGCTGGTGGATGAAGCTGCACGTGCCGGCCAACTTCATCGGCTATGGCACCTTCGCGCTGGCGGCCATGCTGGCGTTTGCCTACCTGATCAAGCAAAGCGCCGGCGAAACGCGCTGGTGGCGCCTGGCGCCGCTGTGGGTGCTGGGCATCGTGCTGTGCCTGGAGCCGGTCGTGTTCCGCCAGGGATCGCTCGACAAGGGCTCAAGCTACTGGTTCGTGTACTTCGGTGTTTCGGCGCTGATCGTCGGCGGCATCCTGGCGGCGCGCCGCCGCATCGCGGAGCGGCTGCCGGAGTTCACCGTGCTGGACGACGTGATGTACAAGGCCATTGCGGTGGGATTCGCGTTCTTCACCATCGCCACGGTGCTGGGGGCCTTCTGGGCCGCCGAGGCCTGGGGTGGCTACTGGAGCTGGGACCCGAAGGAAACCTGGGCCCTGATTGTCTGGCTCAACTACGCCGCCTGGCTGCACATGCGCCTGATGAAAGGGCTGCGCGGGACGGTGGCCGCCTGGTGGGCGCTGGTGGGGTTGGCCGTGACCACGTTCGCCTTCCTCGGCGTCAACATGTTCTTGTCGGGTCTGCACAGCTACGGCGAGCTGTAAGGACCATTTCCGCCAGGACTGGCGGTTTCCGGGAGCACTGCCATGATCATTCGCAGCGGTGACGACGGTTTCCTGCATCCTCGCTCCAGCGAGATCACGCCCCGGGAGGTCTATCTGGGGCGCCGCGAGTGGATGCGACGCATGGCCCTCGGGGCGGGGGGGCTGATGGGAGGCGGCTGGTGGGCACGCGACGCGGCGGGCAGTACCTCCTCCTCCGCCACGCTCCAGGCGCGGCCTTCCGGCGTGCCGGGCGCGCGCACGTTGGACAAGCCCACGGCGTTCAAGGACGCCACCGGGTACAACAACTTCTACGAATTCGGGCTGGACAAGGACGACCCCGCAGCGCGCGCCGGCCGGATGAAAACCCGCCCCTGGACCCTGCGCGTGGAGGGGCTGGTGCACAAGCCCCGTACCTTCGACATTGACGACCTGCTCAAACTGTCCGCCCTGGAAGAGCGCATCTACCGGCTGCGCTGCGTCGAGGGCTGGTCGATGGTGATCCCCTGGATCGGTTATTCGCTGGCGCACCTGCTGCGCCAGGTGGAGCCCATGGGCAGTGCGCGCTACGTGGCCTTCGAAACCCTGGCCGATCGCGAGTCGATGCCCGGCCTGCGTTCCAGCGTGCTGCTGTGGCCCTACGTGGAAGGCCTGCGCCTGGACGAGGCCCAGCATCCGCTGACCCTGCTGACGCTGGGCATGTACGGGCAGGTGCTGCCCAACCAGAACGGTGCGCCTGTCCGGCTGATGGTGCCGTGGAAGTACGGCTTCAAGAGCGGCAAGTCGCTGGTGAGTATCCGCCTGGTCGAGAAGCAGCCGGTGACCTCGTGGAATGCGGTAGCGCCGCACGAGTACGGCTTCTACGCCAACGTGAACCCCGACGTGCCCCATCCGCGCTGGAGCCAGGCTACCGAGCGGCGCATCGGCGAAGGCGGCGGCCTGCTGGCACCGCGACGCAAGACCCTGCTGTTCAACGGCTACGCGGAACAGGTGGGGCAGCTGTACGCCGGGCTGGATCTGCGGACCCACTACTGATGGGCTGGCTCAAGCCTGGCGTGTTCGTGCTGGGCCTGCTGCCACTGGCCTGGCTGGTGCAGGGTGTCGTGGGCGATACGCTGGGCGCCAACCCAGCCGAGGCGCTGATCCGCTCGCTGGGGGATTGGGCGCTGCGCTTTCTTGTGCTGGTGCTCGCGGTGACACCTGGCCGGGTCATGTCGGGTTGGCCCTGGCTGGCGCGGATACGCCGGATGCTGGGCCTGTACGTGTTCTTCTACGCGACCCTGCACTGGCTCGCCTATGCCTGGCTGGACATGGGGCTGAACCTGGCGGCCCTGCTGGATGATGTCGTGAAACGCCCGTTCATCCTGGTGGGCACACTGAGCTGGCTCATTCTGCTGGCGCTGGCAGCAACCTCTTTCGACCGCGCCGTGCGCGTTCTCGGCGGGCGGCGCTGGCGCAACCTGCATCGCGCGGTGTATGCGGTGGCCGTCTTGGCCATACTGCATTTCTGGTGGATGCGGGCTGGCAAGCGCGATTTCGCCGAGGTGGCCGTCTACGCCACCCTTCTGGCGGGCTTGCTGGCCTGGCGCCTGTGGCACCGGTGGCGCCTGCGCCAGCAGGCGCGCGAGCAGGCCTGATCAGGGCAGCAGCTGTTCCTGACGGAACAGGTCCGCTGACGACTCGCGCCGGCGGATCAGCGTGGCCTGCGTGCCGTCGACCAGCACTTCGGCCGCACGCCCGCGGGTGTTGTAGTTGCTCGCCATGCTCATGCAGTAGGCGCCGGCGGACAGCACGGCCAGCAGATCGCCGGGCTGGGCGGCCAGTTCACGGTCGCGTCCGAGCCAGTCGCCGCTTTCGCAGACCGGTCCGACCACGTCCCAGGTCTTTGCTGGCTGGTCGCTGTGCCCGGTCACCGGCACGATGCGGTGGTAGGCCTCGTACATCGCCGGCCGCGGCAGGTCGTTCATGGCCGCATCGACGATCAGGAAATTCTTGTGCTCGCCGGGCTTCAGGTACAGTACCTCGGTCAGGCAGACGCCGGCATTGCCCACCAGGGAGCGGCCCGGCTCGATGCAGATCTTGCGATGGCCGTGTCCACGCGCATCCAGACGCGCCAGCAGCTGCTGCCACAGGGTGTCGGCCGTCGGCGGCGTGTCGCCGGCATAGTCGATGCCCAGGCCGCCACCGAAGTCGATGTGTCCGATCGGCACGCCCGCTGCCTCGATGGCCTCGACCAGATCGAGCACGCGGTCCATCGCGTCAAGGTAGGGGCCGGTATCCGTGATCTGCGAGCCGATATGGCAGTCGATGCCGACAACCGACAACCCCTTGCAGGCGGCAGCGTGGCGGTACACGTCGACGACGCGCTCATGGGCGATGCCGAACTTGTTGTCGCGCAGGCCGGTGGAAATGTAGGGGTGCGTGCCGGCATCGACGTTCGGATTGACGCGAATGCTGACCGGGGCGCGCACGCCCATGTCGCGCGCCACGGCATCCAGCACGTCCAGCTCGGCTTCGCTCTCGACGTTGAAACATCCGATGCCGGCTTCCAGCGCCTTGCGCATCTCGGCACGGGTCTTGCCGACGCCGGAGAAAATGATCCTGGAAGGTTCGCAGCCCGCGGCCAATGCACGGTCGAGCTCGCCCGCCGAGACGATGTCGACGCCACAGCCGGCTCGCACGAGTGTCTGCACGACGGCGAGGCTGGAATTGGCCTTCATCGCGTAGCAGATCAGGTGCGGTCTGCCGGCCAGTCCGCGCTGGTAGGCTGCCAGCGCATCCAGCATGGCGGCTTTGCTGTAGGCAAACAGCGGCGTGCCGTGTTCGCGCGCCAGCGATGCCAGTGGCACGTCTTCGAGCAGAAGCTGGCCGTCCTGGCGATTCAGGTAAGGGGGAAGTGGGGTATCCATGGAAAAGCAGGCGGCTGCGCCTGCCCGTCTTTTGTCTGGGAACTATTCGGCCGCTGACGTGCTCGGGCCGGTGCCATTGTCCATCGGGTCGGTGACGACCTCGGGCGGCACCTCCTTCACGCGGGCGGGTTTTTCCGTCTGGCCGGGCGCTGGCAGGTACAGGGGGCCCTTCTGACCGCATCCGGTCAGCAGCAACCCGGCCAACGTCATGGCGGTTGCCAGCAGGGCAACAGGACGGCGCTGGTGCGCGCCTAGAATTTCGGGCGTACTCATAGAAGACTCATTATGACCGACCTTGAATACCAGAATCACGCCGAAACGCTGCTGCGCCGCGTCGAGCTGGCTTGCGACCGCATCAACGAGGAAACCGACGCGGACATCGACAACCAGCGCGTTGGCGGCATGGTCACGCTGACCTTCCCCAATCGCAGCCAGATCGTCATCAACCTCCAGAAGCCGCTGCACGAGGTGTGGATGGCGGCACGCGCCGGCGGATTCCACTACCGCTTCGACGGCCAGCAATGGCGGGACACCAAGGCCGGCAGCGAGTTCTTTGCCGACCTGTCGCGCTACGCGTCGGAGCAGGCCGGCCTGCAGCTGGACTTCAGTTCCTGAACAGGTCGAGGATGCTGCGACGGTCGTCGCTGGCGCCGCTTTCGTCGCTGCCCGGTGCCGATGGCGGCGGGAAGGTGACCGAGGCCCCGGGGATCGGATCGGACATGCCCAGCGACGGCACACCCTGGCCAGGGCCGTATTCCTCGTAGTACCACTCGCCCGCGACGTTGATGACACCTGCCGGAGGGGTGTACTCGGCTACCGGCACGTCGCGCAGGGCGACGGACATGTAGTCGATCCAGATCGGCAGGCTCAGCCCGCCGCCGGTTTCACGGCTGCCGAGCTTGCGCGGGTTGTCGTAACCGACCCAGGCCGCGGCCACCACGGTGGGCTGGTACCCCACGAACCAGGCATCGACGGCGTCGTTGGTCGTGCCGGTCTTGCCATAGAGGTCAGGGCGCTTGAGTTGGGAGCGGGCACGGGCTGCGGTGCCGCTGCGCGTGACTTCCTGCAGCAGGCTGTTCATCACGAAAGCGTTGCGTTCCTCGATGACCCTGGGCGCGTCCTCGAGCCGGGTCTTGTCCTCGAACAGCACGCGGCCCCGATGATCCGTCACCCGGGTGATCAGCTTGGGTGAAACCAGCCTGCCGCCATTGGCGAACACGCCGAACGCGGTGGCCATCTGCATCGGCGTGACGGAGCCGGCGCCCAGCGCCATGGTCAGGTAGGGTGGGTGCCGGTGCGCATCGAAGCCGAAACGGGTGACCCATTGCTGGGCACTGTGCGTGCCCACCATCTGCAGGATGCGGATGGACACCAGGTTCTTGGAGCGGGCCAGCGCGCGCCTGGCCGACATCGGGCCCTCGAACTGGCCGTCGTAGTTGCGTGGTTCCCAGGGCTTGCCGCCGGTTTCGGTGGCGCTGAAGAACAGCGGGGCATCATTGACCACCGTCATCGGCGTCAGTCCCTTTTCGAGCGCTGCCGAATAGATGAAGGGCTTGAAGCTGGAACCGGGCTGGCGCCAGGCCTGGGTCACGTGGTTGAACTTGTTCTTCTGGAAATCGAACCCGCCCACGAGGGCGCGGATCGCCCCGTCGCGCGGATCCATGGCGACGAAGGCAGCCTCGACCTCCGGCACCTGCGTGATGCGCCAGCTGCTGTCGGGGTTCTGCATGACACGGATCACGCTCCCGGGCCGGATCTGCACCGCCGGCGGTGCCTTGGGGGCGAGACCGGACTGGACGGGCTTGAGACCGGCACCGGTGATCCGGAACGGTTCGCCGTCCTGCCGGACCGCGATCACCTCGGTTGGGCTGGCCTTGAGCACGACAGCCGACAACAGGTTGCCGTTGTCCGGCACCTCGTTGAGCACGTCGTCGATGGCCTCGTCACGGGCCTCGGGGGCGTCCGGCAGGTCGATCTGTCGCTCCGGCCCGCGGTAGACCTGACGGCTCTCGTATGTCAGCACGCCATTGCGCAGGGCTTCATAGGCGGCGCGCTGCTCGTGCGAGCGCAGGCTGGTGAGGACGTTGAGGCCACGCGTGTAGGCCTCCTCCCCGTACTGATCGACGATGGCCTGCCGGACCATCTCGGCCACGTACTCGGCATGCAGGGTCTGGCGGCTGCCGGCGCGGTGCAGCACCAGCGGCTCTTCCTTGGCCTGGCGGGCTTCCTCGGCGGAGATGAAGCCGTGCTCCCGCATGCGGTCGATGATGTAGAGCTGTCGCGAACGGGCGCGCTTGGGGTTGCTGATCGGGTTGTAGGCGGACGGTGCCTTTGGCAGGCCTGCCAGCATGGCGGCCTCGGCGATCGTCACATCCTTGAGCGGCTTGCCGAAGTAGGTCTGGGAGGCTGCCGAGAAGCCGTAGGCGCGCTGTCCCAGGAAGATCTGGTTCATGTAGATTTCCAGAATCTGTTCCTTGGTCAGCAGGTGCTCAAGCTTGAAGGTCAGCAGCACCTCGTAGATCTTGCGTGTGTAGCTCTTCTCCGCCGAGAGAAAGACGTTGCGGGCCACCTGCATCGTGATGGTGGACGCGCCCTGGCTCTTGGCCTGGCCAAGGTTGGCGAGCGCGGCGCGCAGCATGCCCTTGTAGTCGACGCCGTGGTGTTCGAAGAAGCGCGCGTCCTCGATCGCGAGCACGGCGTTCTTCATCACGTCGGGGATCTCGCGGATCGGTGTCAGGTTGCGCCGCTCCTCGCCGAACTCCCCGATCAGCTCGCCATCGGCGGTGTAAATGCGCAGCGGCAGCTTGGGCCGGTAGTTGGCCAGTTCGGCCACATCCGGCAGGTTCGGGTAAGCCACGGCCAGGGCGATGGCCGCCAGCACCAGCACGGATGCCACGCCAGCCGCGGCAAGGCCGAACAGCCAGGCCAGGGTGCGCAGGAACCAGCGGCCCCAGGAACTGCCCGGGGAGGGTTTTGCAGCTTTCTTCCGCGGCCGTGCGGCGGTGTCTCGTTGGTCGTCTTGGGGCATGAAGGGGCTCTGGTGGCGGGCCGTCAGCCATTATAGGAACCGCCCCCTCGCCGGCTGTGCCCGGGGCCGTGCTTTCGTCAAGTGGAATTCGGATGGTGACCATCCCGTCACGCCACCGCTGTTACAGCTTGTATTTAACCGTGTACTTCGTATGCTTTTGACAACGCTTGTCAGCGTGCGAACGCCGAAAAGTCTTTCCTGCACAAAGGGCTTGCTGCTAGCATTGAAGTGAAATCTTAAGTAATGGCGCGCCTGCGTGCCTCAAAAATCGGGGGTCATCTTGATCTCACTGGGATCGCTTATCAGCCGGGAACCGGCGCCATTGCTCGGCATTGACATCAGTTCATCCAGTGTGAAGCTGGTGGAGCTTGGTCGTAACCGTGCCGGGGACATCGTGCTGGAGCGCTGCGCCATCGAGCCCATGGAGCGCGGCTGGATCACCGACGGCAATATTGAAAAGTTCGACGAAGTGGCCGAGGCCGTGCGCCGTGTCGTGCGCAAGAGCGGTAGCAAGACCAAGAACGCGGCACTGGCCCTGCCGGCCTCTGCCGTCATCACCAAGAAGATCGTCCTGCCGGGCGGCCTGACCGACCGGGAACTGGAAGTGCAGGTCGAGTCCGAGGCGAACCAGTACATTCCGTTCTCGCTGGACGAAGTGAGCCTGGACTTCTGCGTGGTCGGTCCCAGCGCCACGTCGCTGGGCGATGTCGAGGTGCTGATCGCGGCATCGCGCAAGGAGAAGGTGTCCGACCGGCAGGGTCTGGCCGAGGCGGCCGGGCTCAAGCCGGTCATCATGGACGTGGAGTCCTATGCCTCGCGCATGGCAGCCAGCCGCGTCATCGAGACCCTGCCCAACAGCGGAGTCGATGCGCTGGTCGCGCTGTTCGAGGTCGGCGCCATGACCACGAGCATGCAGGTCCTGCGCAACGACGACGTGCTGTATGAGCGCGACCAGGCCTTCGGCGGCGCGCAGCTTACCCAGCTGATCGTGCGCCAGTACGGTTTCTCGGCCGACGAGGCGGAGGCCAAGAAGCGCTCGGGTGACCTGCCGGAAGACTACCGTTCCACGGTCCTTGAGCCCTTCATCGAGAGCATGGCGCAGGAAATCGGCCGTGCGCTGCAGTTCTTCTTCACCAGCACGCCGCACAACAAGGTCGACCACATTCTCATTGCCGGCGGCAGCGCGGCATTGCCCGGCCTGACCGAGGCGATCACGCACCAGACCTCGTTCGCCAGCATGGTCATCAATCCCTTCGACGGCATGGAGATGGGTCGCTCGGTGCAGGCGCGCAAGATCATGCGTGAAGCGCCTTCCTACCTCACTTCGACCGGCCTGGCGTTGCGGAGGTTCTACCAATGATCCTGATCAACCTGCTGCCGCACCGGGAGGCGGCTCGCAAGAAGCAGAAAGAGCAGTTCTACACCCATCTGGTGTTGTCCGCGCTGCTGGGCGGCCTGATCTGCGGCGCCGTGTTCACCTGGTACCAGGGGCGCCTGTCCGCGCAGAAAGACCGCAACGCCTTCCTCAAGGCGGAAATCAGCAAGCTCGACAACGAGATCAAGGACATCGCCACCCTGGAGGCCGAGATTGCCTCTTTGCGCGCGCGCCAGACCGCGGTGGAGAACCTGCAAAGCGACCGCAATTTGCCGGTCCATCTGCTGGAGGCGCTGGTCACCCGCCTGCCCGACGGTGTGTACCTCCGGAGCGTCAAGCAGGACAAGCAGCGTGTGTTGCTTGAAGGTTCTGCGCAGTCGCAGGAACGCGTCTCGGAGCTGCTGCGCAACCTGGGCAATGACAGCCCGTGGCTGAGCAAGCCGGAGCTGGTGGAGATCGTGGCCTCGAAGATCGATCCCAAGTCGCGTGACCAGCGCCGGGTGTCGAATTTCAAGGTCCGCGTGGACTTGGTGCGGCCGTCGGCCTCTTCGCCTGCCGGCGCGGGGGCTGACACTGGCAAGCCTGCGAAGCGGAAGGTTTGAGTCCCATGGCATCGAAATCCATATCCCCAATGGCCATCGACTCGAAGGATGTGCTCGACAAGGTTCGCAGGCAGTTCGTCGGACTCGATCCCAACGATCCCTCGCTGTGGCCGGTCTTGCCACGCAGTCTCCTGTTCATCTTGGTCTGCGTCGCGGTCTGTGTCGGCCTGTGGTTCATGTGGCTCAAGTCGGTCGACGAGGAACTGGTGTCCGAACAGGGACGGGAACAGCAGCTGCGCGACGAGTACAAGAGGAAGCTGGTGAAGGCGGTGAACCTGGATGCGCTGAAGAAGCAGCGCGAGCAGGTCCAGCAGTACGTCAGCCAGCTGGAGAAGCAGCTGCCGAGCAAGGCCGAAATGGATGCCCTGCTGTCCGACATCAACCAGGCTGGTCTGGGCCGCAGCCTGCAGTTCGAGTTGTTCCGCCCGGGGAGCGTGTCGGTCAAGGAATACTATGCCGAGCTGCCGATCACCATCAAGGTGACGGGCCGGTATCACGATATTGGCCTGTTCGCCGCGGACGTTGCGCATCTGTCGCGTATCGTGACGCTGAACAACCTGTCCCTGACGCCGGTCCGCGACCGCGACGGGGTGCTGACGATGGATGGCACGGCCAAGACCTTCCGGTACCTGGACCAGGAAGAAATCGAGATGCAGCAGAAGGCGGCGGCCGATCAGAAAAAGAAGAAGGGGAGCAAGAAATGAGGGCCGTCCCATCGCGTTTCGTGATGCTGGCCGTGGCAGGCACACTGGTCGCCGGATGCTCGTCGTCCGGGGATGACGAGCTGCGGCAGTGGATGCAGGCGGAGCGCAATTCGATCCGCCCCAATGTGCAACCCATTCCGGAGCCGACCAAGTTCGAGCCCAAACCGTACACCGTCGATCAGTTGCTGGAGCCTTTCAGCAACGAGAAGCTGGCCAGCGTTCTCCGTGGGGCAGAGCGCAACCCCTTGTTGAACTCCTCGCTGATCGAGCCTGAGCTGAACCGGCGCAAGGAGCCGCTGGAAGCCTATCCGCTGGACGTCATGGCCATGGTGGGCAGTCTTGACCGGCAGGGGCAGCTCGTTGCGCTGGTCAAGGTGGACAAGCTGCTCTACCAGGTGCGTGTGGGCAACTATCTGGGGCAGAACTACGGCAAGATCACCAGGATCACGGAAACCGAGGTGCAGCTGCGCGAGATCGTGCAGGATGCCGCCGGCGAATGGGTAGAGAAGTCGACGGCGCTACAGCTACAAGAGGACGCGAGCAAATGAACGATACAAGCATGACGGCACGCAGCAAGGGAGCCGCTGGTCGGGGAGGTCTGCGTGGGGGGCTGTTTCTCCTGCTGATGATGTCCGCGGCCTGGGCTCAGGCCCAGAATGCGATCAAGAGTCTCACCGGCAGTCTCCAGGGTGGCACGGAAGTCATCCGGATCGAGACCCAGACGCCCCTGGCAGCGCCGCCTGCGGGCTTCACGGTTCAGTCGCCCGCGCGCATTTCGCTGGATTTCCCCGGCGTCATCAACGGCATCGGCCGCAACGCCGTGGACATCAACCAGGGCAACGTGCGCTCGGCCAACGTGGTGCAGGCCGGCGAGCGCACCCGCGTGGTCATTAATCTCAAGCAGGCTGCTTCCTACGAAACCAGGATCGAAGGCAACACGCTGCTGGTCGTGCTGGGCAGCGCCGAAGCCGTGGCGGCCAGGAAGACCGAAGCGCCCGTCGCGGCCGCCGCAACGTTCGCGCCGAGCCAGAACAGCGATGTGGTGGCCTTGCGGGACATCGATTTCCGGCGCGGAGCCGATTCCGCCGGCCGCGTGGTGGTGGACCTCGACAGCAGCCAGGTGGGTGTCGACATCCGTCAGCAGGGCAAGGATCTGGTGGTCGAGTTCCTCAAGTCGTCGCTGCCGGAGGGTCTGCGCCGGCGTCTGGACGTGTCCGACTTCGGCACGCCGGTCCAGCTCATCACGACCACGCAGGTCGGAGACCGTGTCCGCATGGTGGTCACGCCGACCGGCAACTGGGAGCATTCCGCCTACCAGAGCGACAGCCAGTTCGTGCTGGAAGTGCGCGAACAGCGCATCGATCCGAACAAGCTGACGCAAGGGCCCGGCTACAACGGCGAGAAGCTGTCGCTGAACTTCCAGAACATCGAAGTCCGGGCGCTGCTGCAGGTGATCGCCGATTTCACCAATTTCAACGTGGTCACTTCGGACTCGGTGGGCGGCTCCCTGACGCTGCGCCTGAAGGATGTGCCTTGGGATCAGGCGCTCGACATCATCCTGCAGGCCAAGGGTTTGGGCATGCGCAAGGCGGGCAACGTGCTCTGGATCGCTCCCAAGGACGAAATCGCCGCGCGAGAGAAGCAGGAGCTGGAGGCCAAGGCTTCGATCGAGAGCCTGGAGACGTTGCGCACGCAGGCTTTCCAGATGAACTATGCCAAGGCCAGCGACATCGCGGGCCAGCTCACGGGTGGCAGTGCCGGGGCTGCGGGGGGGCAGCCCACGCGGATCCTGTCGCCGCGCGGCAGCGTGATGGCCGAGACCCGGACCAATCAGCTGTTCGTCACCGACATCCCGTCCAAGCTGGAGCAGGTCCAGCAACTTATCGCGCGGCTGGACATCCCAATCCGGCAGGTGCTGATCGAGGCTCGCATCGTCGAAGCCGATGACCGTTTCGGCCGTTCCCTGGGGGTGCGGCTGGGCGGCACGGATCTGCGCGGGGTGCGTGGCGGCCAGCCCGGCTATCCCGTGGGTGGCATCAACCGGATGGCCATCGGCGGCAGCTACGACGCCGTGTCCATGACCACGACCGAGACGGAAAATGCCCTTACCACGGCCAACACGTCCTTCGTAAACCTGCCTTCCACGGGCGCGGGCGGCTTCGCGCCGGCCGCGTTTGCCATCTCGCTGTTCAGCTCGGCAGCCAACCGCTTCCTCAACCTGGAAATCTCCGCGCTGGAAGCCGACGGGCGTGGCAAGATCGTCTCGAGCCCGCGCGTGGTGACGGCCGACCAGGTCAAGGCCCTGATCGAGCAGGGTACCGAGTACCCGTACCAGACGGCCACATCCAGCGGCGCCACGGCCATCGCGTTCCGCAAGGCCAACCTGAAGCTGGAAGTGACGCCGCAGATCACGCCGGAAGGCAGCATCATTCTGGATGTCGATGTCAACAAGGACAGCCGTGGCGAAACCACGACCGCCGGTATTGCCATCAACACCAAGCACGTGCAGACCCAGGTGCTGGTGGAAAACGGCGGTACCGTGGTGATCGGCGGCATCTTCGAACAGGAAGAGGTCGAGGATGTGACCAAGGTTCCTCTGCTGGGCGACATCCCGGTGGTGGGGAACCTGTTCAAGAATCGCGCCAAGACGGCCAACAAGCGCGAACTGCTGATCTTCCTGACTCCGCGCGTGATCGCGGACCGGGGCCTGTCGCGCTGAGAGCAGTCGCCAACCTATTCGGAAACCAACCCATATGAAGATGCAAAAGATCAAATTGATGGCCGTCGCCCTGTCTTCGGCGGTGCTGATGGCCTGCGGTGGCGGCGGCGATGTGGCTGGCGACAATGCCGAATTCATGGTCAGCCCTCCCGACTGGAAGTTTGCCGTGGTAGGGGCTGCGGAAGGGTCCTGCCCTGGACCGGGCTATTCCCGCATATTCACCATCATCGGTGGTCAGCCGCCCTTCCGGATCCACAATCCCCAGCCTGACCTCTTCCAACTGGATCGGACGACGGTCGAGGGCAAGGATCCGCGGTTCAAGGTCACCACGCTGGGAGGCGGTTGTGGCGAGTACCTGATCACGGTGGTGGATTACCATTCGCAGGTTGCCACGATCGAAATCGAGCTGGAAGAGGGTGATGAAACCGATGGCGGCTCCGACAGCTGATCCTTTTGCGCATCCGCATGGGTGTCACAATTCCTGACGAACGCCGGCATCGCATGACCGGCTTGTGGAACCCGGTCTTTGACCGGGTTTTCTTTCTCCAACTATGAAACAGGTGGGCGCGATTGCATTGGTGGGCATGCCGGGTTCCGGCAAGTCCACCGTAGGCAGACAGCTGGCCAGGCGCCTGAAGCTGGAATTCGTCGATTCCGACCAACTGATCGAAGAGCGGCTGGGGTGCTCGATCCGGACCTTTTTCGACCGTGAGGGCGAAGTGGCGTTCCGTGACGTCGAGCAGGCGGTGATCGACGAGCTGACGGGGCGCGATGGTCTTGTGCTGTCCACCGGAGGCGGAACGGTGCTTCGGCCACTGAACCGCCAGCATCTGCATGCGCGCTGCCAGGTGGTGTATCTGCGCTCCTCGCCGGAGGAGGTGTTCCGTCGCGTGCGGCACGACCGCAACCGGCCCCTGCTGCTGGTGGACGACCCCATGCAGAAGCTGCGCGACATGTACCAGGTGCGCGATCCGCTTTATCGGCAGACGGCGCATTTCGTGATCGACACCGGCCGTCCGTCGGTGGCGACGCTGGTGAACATGATCACCATGCAGCTGGAGCTTTCAGGGCGTCTGCCGCCCAGTCCGGCCTCCCGCCAGCAGGGCCGCTGACGGGTCTGTCCACTACACTTGCGCAATGACGACTTTGCTTGCGCACGAAACGGTCTCCATCGACCTCGGCGACCGCCGTTATGACATCGTAATCGGCAGCGGCCTGCTGCAGGATCCGGCCACGTTTGAAGGACTGTCCCGATCGGCCACGGCCGTCATCGTGACGAACGAAACGGTGGCTCCGCTCTACCTCGAAACCCTGCAAAAGGCCATTGCGCCGCTGCACCAGGCTGTGCATGTGGTGGTGTTGCCGGATGGCGAAGCCTTCAAGACCTGGGACACGCTGAACCGGATCTTTGACGTGATGCTCGTCAAGGGATGCGACCGCAAGACGGTGCTGTACGCGCTCGGCGGCGGGGTGATCGGCGACATGACGGGCTTCGCCGCTGCCTGTTACATGCGCGGGGTGCCCTTCGTCCAGGTGCCGACGACGCTGCTGGCCCAGGTGGACTCCTCGGTTGGGGGCAAGACGGCCATCAACCACCCGATGGGCAAGAACATGATCGGCGCGATCTACCAGCCGCAGCGCGTGGTCTGCGACATTGGTGCATTGGCGACGCTGCCGCGCCGGGAGCTGTCGGCGGGGCTGGCCGAGGTTATCAAGTACGGACCGATCCATGACATGGATTTCATGGCGTGGGCGGAGGCGAACATCGATGCGCTGATGGCCTTGGACCGGGATGCGCTGGCCCATGCGGTCCGACGCAGTTGCGAGATCAAGGCGGCGGTCGTGGGGCAGGACGAGCGCGAGTCCGGTCTGCGCGCGATCCTGAACTTCGGGCATACCTTCGGGCACGCCATCGAAGCGGGTCTGGGCTTCGGTGTCTGGTTGCATGGCGAGGCCGTCGGTGCCGGCATGGTGATGGCGGCCGAGCTGTCGCGGCGGCTCGGTCTGGTGGACGACGCGTTCGTGGAACGCCTGCGTCATCTGCTGTCCCGGGTGGGGCTGCCGGTCAAAGGCCCCGTCATCGACCCGGCGCGCAATGCGCAGTGTTATCTGGAGCACATGCGCGTGGACAAGAAGGCCGAGGCAGGTGACATCCGCTTCGTGCTCATCGACGGGCCAGGCAAGGCGGTGGTCCGCGGCGCGCCCGATGCGCTGGTCGCGGAGGTCATCGACCATTGCTGTGCCGGTTGAGCGCGCATGGGGGAGTCGCTCATCACGGACGTTGCCATGCGGGCGGAGGGGCTGCTCGCGCCTTATGCGGCGCATTCCTCGCGCAGCCGCGGCAGGCGGCATCCCGAGCCGGGGGCACCCACGCGCACGGATTTCCAGCGCGACCGCGACCGCATCATCCATTCGACGGCGTTCCGCCGGCTGGTCTACAAGACACAGGTGTTCCTCAACCACGAGGGTGACCTGTTCCGCACGCGCCTGACCCATTCGCTGGAAGTGGCTCAGCTGGGGCGCAGCATAGCGCGGCCTTTGGGGTTGAGCGAGGATCTGGTGGAGGCCATCGCGCTGGCGCATGACCTGGGGCACACGCCGTTCGGCCACGCAGGCCAGGATGCGCTCAACGAGTGCATGCGGGAGGCTGGCCGTCAGGCAGGCCTGGCGGACGAAGAGCTCCAAGGGTTCGAGCACAACCTGCAAAGCCTGCGCGTGGTCGACAGGCTGGAAGAGCGTTATCCGGGATTCGATGGGTTGAACCTGACCTTCGAGACCCGGGAGGGCATCCTCAAGCATTGCTCACGCAGCGCGGCGCTGTATCTGGAGAAAGTGGACGGCACGGGCGTGGCGCGGCGCTTTCTCGAGGGAGGTTCGCCGACGCTCGAGGCGCAGCTGTGCAATCTGGCCGACGAGATCGCGTACAACGCGCACGACATCGACGACGGCGTGCGTTCCGGGCTGTTGTCGTGGGAGCAGTTGCAGGAGGTGCCGCTGGTGGCGCGCTATCGCGCGCAGGCCGTGAAGGCACACCCCGGGTTGGGTGGCCGGCGGCTGCTGTTCGAGACCATCCGGCTGATGCTCAGCGATCAGGTTTATGACGTCATTGCCCAGACGCGCGAGCGGATCCTTGCCGGGGGCATTGCCGATGTCGATGATGTCCGGAGGTCTGGGCCGCTGGTGGCGTTTTCCGACGGGATGCGCCTGGCTTCGGTCGAGCTCAAGCGCTTCCTGTTCCGCAATCTGTATCGCCACCCCCAGGTCATGGAGATGACGGGCAAGGGGCAGCGGATTGTCCGCGAACTGTTTTCCGCCTACCTAGCGCAGCCATCGGAATGGCCTGCGCCCCCGGAAGGACGTAGGCCGAGGGCTGTGGCCGATTACATTGCCGGCATGACCGACCGGTTTGCCATCCGAGAGCACGAACGTCTGTACGGCGTGTCCCTTTTCCCATGAGTGCAGTTTCCGTGAAGACAGGCAGCCGGGGCGTGCCCGGGGACAGCCAGCCGGCAGGCGGCGCCGGTCATGCCGGCCGTGACGCGGCGATCGTGATCCTGACGGGCGTCGTCAGTGCCATGCATGTCGGCAAGCTGCCCGTGGCCATCCCGGCGCTGCAACAGGATCTGGGGCTGTCGCTGGTGACGGCGGGTTTCCTGCTGTCGCTGGTGCAGATGGCGGGCATGGTGATTGGCCTGTTCATCGGGTTGCTGGCGGACCGCGTCGGGCCGCGCAGCGTGATGCTGGCCGGATTGCTGCTGCTCGCGGCGTCGAGCATCGTTGGTGCGCTCGCGCAAACGGTCACCCAGTTGCTGTGGTGCCGTGCGGGTGAAGGGCTGGGTTTTCTGCTGTCGGTGTTGCCGGGGCCTGCATTGATGCGTCAGGTGGTTGCCCATCCGAGGACGCTGTCGCGCTCGCTGGGCTGGTGGGGGGCGTACATGCCGGCCGGCACGGCGTCGGCGATGCTGTTGGGTGCATGGCTCATCGGCGGGATCGGCTGGCGTGGCGTGTGGGTGTTGCTGGGCCTGGTGAGCGCCATTTGCGCAGTTCTGCTGTGGCGGTGTGTCGCGACGGTGCCGGTAGCGAAGGGCGGCGACGGCTTTGGCCCGAGGCTGCTGCGAACGCTGCGCGCGCCAGGGCCCTGGCTGGCGGCGGTGGCCTTCTTCCTGTACTCGGGGCAGTGGCTCGCGGTGGTGGGCTTCCTGCCTACCATATATAAGGATGCGGGGTTTTCGGCCGGTGCGATCGGTTTGCTCAGTGCGCTGGCGGCCGGCATCAACATGTCGGGCAACATTGGCGCGGGGCGGTTGCTGGCGCGGGGGGCTGTACCAGGGGTGGTTCTGGCTTCGGGATACATCTTCATGGGGCTTGGTGCGGCGCTGGCGTTCGGATTGCAGGGCCATCCCCTGTGGCAGTACGCGGGGGTGTTGCTCTTCTCGAGCGTGGGGGGCCTGATCCCCGGCACGCTGTTCGGCATGTCGATGAAGCTGGCGCCGACAACGGATACGGTTTCCACGACAGTGGGCTGGATGCAGCAATGGTCGTCGCTGGGGCAGTTTGCCGGACCACCGGTGGTGGCGGCTCTGGCGGTGTGGGCTGGAGGCTGGCACCAGACCTGGATCGTGAGCGCGGCTTGCGCGCTGGTGGGGGTGAGCCTGGCGGTGCTTCTGCAGCGTCTGTGGCAGCGTCGCGGGGG
>JAEZLX010000098.1 GCA_023415035.1 Pseudomonadota bacterium
GGGCCGCGCCAGGCGGCCGGGCCGGTGATGGGGGTACGTCGGATGATCTCCATGGTGATGCGTGGGTTGTGCGGGGCCAGGCGGCCTGGCCCGCGGGGTTTATTGCGGCTTGTAGCCGGCCTGTTCAACCATGAGGGCCGATGCCTTTTGGGTGGCCTTCAGGCGCGATTGCAGATCCTGTGCGCTGCCGGGATGGGCAAAGATGCCCAGATTCGACAGCCGATCGGCGAACTCGGAGGAAGCCGCCACCTTGCGCAGGGCTTCGCTGTATTGGCTGATGACATCGGCGGGCGTGCCGGCGGGCGCGAAGACGCCGTTGAAGATCACGTCTTCGTAGCCGGCAACACCCTGCTCTGCGTACGTGGGCACCTGCGGCAGCACGGGCAGGCGCGAGGTGCCGTTGACGGCGACGATGCGCAGTTTGCCGGCCTTGGACACCTGTAGGGCGGCACCGACCGAGGCGATACCCGCGGGAATCTGGTTGGCCAACAGGTCCTGGATGATGGGTGCGTCGCCGCGATACGGGATCGAGTTGAGCTTCGCGCCCAGGGCCTTGCCGAGGATGGTCACCGCGAAGTCGGGCGCGCTGGCGGGTGCGGGAACACCGACACTGCCCTTGTCCGGATTGGCACGCGCCCAGTCGGCGAAGTCGCGCAAGGTGGCGTCCGGCTTGCCGATCACCTCGGTGTTGACCACGAGCACGTCCGGGTTGACGGCCACCATGGCGACCGGCACGAAGTCCTTGCCGGTGTCGAAGCCGGGGTTCTTGATGGTCAGCGGGATCATGGCCACGGTGTGGCTGTTGGACATGAAGATCGTGGTGCCGTCGGGGCGCGCGGCCTTGAGGTTCTGTGCGGCGATCTGGCCGCCTGCGCCGGGCTTGTTCTCGACAACGACCGAGCGGCCCAGCTCCTGCTGCATGCCCATGGCGAGCGTGCGTGCGATCACGTCGCTGCTGCCACCGGCGGGGAAGCCGACGAGCATTCGGATGGGA
This sequence comes from Pseudomonadota bacterium, assembly GCA_023415035.1. Taxonomy (GTDB): domain Bacteria; phylum Pseudomonadota; class Gammaproteobacteria; order Burkholderiales; family Burkholderiaceae_C; genus Hydrogenophaga. Next base: position 995 of record JAEZLX010000098.1, read on the forward strand.
GACTTGTTGTCGGCATGTGCACCCGGGTGGATAGCGACGAGCAGACCGGCGCAGACAGCGGCGAGCGAACGGAGGGTGGAGCGAAGTTGCATGATCGGTGTGGGTTCTGAGGTTGGGGGAAGTAAGCAGATCTGCGCCGCGACGGCAGCTCAGACCATGTCGAAAACCTTGCCGGGATTCAGAATGCCGTGCGGATCCAGCGCTGCCTTGATCGACCGCATCGCGGCGATTTCGGCTGGCGTTCGCGAGGCACCCAGATGGAGCTTCTTGAGCATCCCGATGCCATGCTCGGCAGAGATGCTGCCGCCGGCTTCGGCCACCAGTCCGTAGACGAGTGTCTCGAGTGCCTGCTCCGCGTCGGCGGGGCTGAGTCCGCCAAGCGTGCGTGCATCCGTGCTCAGGTGGATGTTGCCATCGCCCAGGTGACCGAAGCGTACCGACTTGTGCCCGGGCCAGCGTCCGGACAGTGCATGGATGCACCGTTCGGCGAACTCGGGCAGGATGTGCAGCGGAACGCTGATGTCGAAGTTGATGGCGGCCATCTGGGAGGGTATCTCTCCACTGGTTTCCCGCAAACGCCAGAGCGATGCGGCCTGCTGCGCCGAATGCGCGATCACCGCATCGCGCACCAGCCCGTCTTCGATGGCAGAGCCCAGGACAGATTCGAACGTGTGGCGGAGCGCGGCTTCATCGTCACCGGCAAGGTCCATCAGCACAAGCAATGGATGTGCCTGGTCGAAGGGATGCGCCATGCCGGTGCAGGCGAGCGCGTGTTCCATGAAGTCGTGCCACATCAGCTCGTAGGCCGCGACCTGCGCGACACCGCCGGATTGCAGGCGCCGCAACAGCTGCAATGCGCTGCGTGCATCCGGCACCGCGACCAGCGCGGTGGCCTGCGCGCCGGAGGCCGGGTGGAGCCTGAGCAGCGCGCGCGTGACCACGCCCAGCGTGCCTTCGGCGCCGATGAACCAGTGCTTGAGGTCGTAGCCCGTGTTGTTCTTGATCATGGGCCGCATCATGTCCAGCACGGTGCCGTCGGCCAGCACCACTTCGAGGCCCAGGACCTGTTCGCGCATCATGCCGAACTGCAGCACGCCGTTGCCGCCTGCGTTGGTCGAGACGATGCCGCCGACCTGGCAGCTGCCGCGTGCGCCCAGATCGACACCGAACTGGCAGCCTGCCTCGCGTGCGGCCTCCTGCACGGCCTGCAGCGTGGCGCCGGCCTGCACGGCGAGTGTGCGCGCGTCGGCATCGACGGATTCGACGGCGTGCATGCGGTCCAGGGACAGGGCCACCGAGCCGGGCACCGGCACGGCGCTGCCGGCCAGCCCGGTGAGCCCGCCCTGCGGCACGACAGGCACGCGATGCTCGTGGCACAGGCGCAGCAGTGCCGAGACCTGTCCGGTGGAGGAGGGCGTCGCCCAGGCCAGGGGCGCGCAAGGTGCGGTTGAGCTCCAGTCCCGGTGGCGGTTGTCGGGAATGGCATCACCGACACGCAGGGCGCTGTGATCCAGCACCGCACGCAGCGCGTCGAGGAAGTCAGATGTCGTGTGAGTCATGTGGAACGTGGCAGGAGTCCGGGCGAGTATGAAAGCCCTGCACGTTCCGCACAAATACCTTCTGCTCCCCGTCCCCATAGGCGCCAGCCTATGTCATGGGAAGTTCGGCAAGCCCCGGTTCAGGAACCTGGCGTTCCGCCGTTGGCCGATGGCAGCTTGCCCCGCAGCACCCGATCGCGGATCAGGCGCGAGACGATGTCGTGGAGGCATTGGCGGACGGCTTCGGCGGCAGGGGTCAACGGCGATGCCGCTGGCCAGGCGATGGACTGGATCCGGTGCAACACCGGATCGACAATTTTAAACGCCTGCACGTTCTGGCGGCTGTCGGTGGCGGCGAACGCGTTGCACGGCAGGATGGCCTGCGCGACGCCGCCGCGCACCAGCGCGCGGGTCATCTCCGCGTCGTTGACCTCGTACCTCACGTTCAGGCGCTGCTTGCGGGCACTGGCCACACGCTCGATGAGGCGGCGCTGGTCGTGCAGGTGGTCGGCCGCCACCAGCGGGCGCTCGCCGATATCGTCGAAGCGAATGCTCTGCCGGCCCGGCGGAAAGGCGCCTCGCGCACCGAACAGGCAGAACCATTCCTCGTAGAGCGGTTCGCTGACCAGGCTGGGTAGCTCGAAGGCGTTGGGCATGAGGGCCAGGTCCACCGCGCGGCTCTCGACCACCTGGCGGATGTGGCTGGACAGCCCCGTCACGACGCTGACCTTCACGTCGGGAAAGCTCGCTTCCACGATACGGTACAGCGGCGCAATGATGACCGCCGCGATGGACCCGTCGAGGCCGAGCCGGACCTCCCCGCGCGGCAGCCCCCGCATCGCCGCGACTTCGTCCGGCAGCAGTTCCAGCTGCCGCAGGATGGTGCTGGCCCGCTCGAACAGGCGGCGGCCGGCGGGCGTGAGGCTGACTCCGCGCGCATGGCGCTCGAGCAGGGGAACGCCCAGCTGTTCTTCCAGCGCGGCCATGTGCTGGCTCAGCGATGGCTGGGCGATGTGCAGTTGCTGCGATGCCCTGCTGATGCTGCCCGAGCGCGCGATGACCACGAAATACCGCAGCTGCCGCGGCGATACCGTTGACGTCATGCGGAGCGGGGGCGGGGCATCACGCGATCACAGGCTGGTGCGCAGTTTCCAGATTTCCGGGAACAACACCACGTCCAGCATCTTGCGCAGATAGCTCACGCCGCCCGTGCCGCCCGTGCCGCGCTTGAAGCCGATCACGCGCTCGACGGTCGTCAGGTGGCGGAAACGCCAGAGCCGGAAGGCGTCTTCCAGGTCGGTCAGCTCCTCGGCCAGCTGGTACAGGTCCCAATGTTCCCTGGGGTTGCGGTACACCTGCAGCCAGGCCTGCTCCACGGCGTCGCTGGCCTCGTAGGGACGGGTCCAGTCGCGCTCCAGATGCGAGGTTGGCACGCTGAAGCCGCGGCGTGCCAGCAGGCGCAGGCTCTCGTCGTACAGCGAGGGTGCCTCGTACGCGGCCTGCACCATGGCCAGACGCTCGGCGCTGTGCTCGTGGGGCTTGAGCATCGCGGCGTTCTTGTTGCCCAGCGAGAACTCGATGCAGCGGTACTGGAAGCTCTGGAAGCCGCTGGAGTGGCCCAGGTACGGCCGGATGGCGCTGTATTCCGGCGGTGTCATGGTGGCCAGCACGTCCCAGGCGTGCACGAGCTGCTCCATGATGCGCGAGACGCGCGCCATCTGCTTGAACGCGGGGTTCAGGTCGTCTCCGGCGATGTTGCGGATGGAGGCGGTCAGCTCGTGCAGCATCAGCTTCATCCACAGCTCGCTGGTCTGGTGCTGCACGATGAACAGGAGTTCGTCGTGCGCGGGCGAGAGGGGCTTTTGCGCGTTGAGGATGGCGTCCAGCTGCAGGTAGTCGCCATAGCTCATGTCGCGGCTGAAGTCGAGCTGGGCCTTCTCTTCGTGGACGATGTGTTCGGTGGAGGTGGACGGGTTCATCGGGGGAGGGGGCGCAGGACCGCGCGCACCGGGCTGGCGTCGGCGGTGGTGAGTTTGAGGGGCAGGGCGATCAGTTCGTAATCGCCTTCGGGAACGTGGTCGAGCACCAGGTTTTCCAGCACGCGCAGGTCGCGCCGGCGGATCACCTGGTGGCTGTCCAGGGTCTTGCTGCTGGCCGGGTCGATCGACGCGGTGTCGATGCCGATCAGGCGCACGCCCAGGTCGGCCAGGCGCTCGACGGTCTCGGGTGCGTAGGCGCCGAGCGCATCATCCCAGCGGTCCACGGGCATGCGCTCATAGGTGCGCACCAGCACCCGTGGCGGCAGGCTGCCGTCGATGGCGTGGGCAATGTGCGACCACTGCACCAGGGCGCCGCAGCCGATCGCATGGATCACGCGGCACGGGCCTAGGTACGGGGTAAGGTCCAGCTCGCCGACCGGAGCGCCGTCGGGCGCGTAATGCAGCGGCGCGTCGGCATGAGCGCCCACGTGGGGCGAGAGCGTGATGGCGCTGACATTGACGGGGCAGCCGGGGCCGATGGTTGCGCCCCAGACCTGGCTGTAGGCCGTATCGCCGGGGAATACCGGGCTGCCGGCGTGCACCGGCGGCGAGATGTCCCACAGGGAGCGTGCATGCTCAGCCATGGCGTTCGGGGATCATGGCGTAGGCCACGATCTCGATCTTCATGCCGGGCACCACCAGACCGGCGACGGCGGCGCTCGAGCGGTTGGGCCAGGGTGGCGAGAAGAACTCGCGGTACACCGCGTCGATGGCCGGCATGTCCTTCACGTCGGTCATGTAGATCAGCACCTGCGTCACGTCGGCCAGGGTGCCGCCGGCCGCTTCCAAGGCGCGACGCAGGTTGGCGAAGGTCAGGCGCGTCTGTTCCTCGATGGAGCCGGTGTCGACCGTGCCATCGGGGCGTACGGGGCCATGCGCGGTGAACAGCATGCCGGCCGACTTCACTGCCCAGGAAAAGGGCTGCTTGAGCGGCGGCAGGCCGACGTCGATCACTTCCTTCATGCGGATATCCTTGTTGCAGGTTCGAAGGAGGAGACCGGCATCAGCGCATCACGGCGGCCATGGCCTCGGCGACGCGGCCGACGTTGCTGCGTGACAGGCCCGACATGCACATGCGTCCTGAGCGCACCAGGTACACGCCGTGCTTTTCGCGCAATTCGTTGACCTGTGCCTCGTTCAGTCCGGTGTAGCTGAACATGCCGCGCTGCGTGAGGAAGTAGCTGAAGTCGCGTTCGCCACCGAAACGCTGCTGCAGCACCTCGTGCAGGCGTGCGCGCATGTCCTTGATGCGCTCGCGCATCTCGGCCAGTTCCTGTTCCCACAGCTTGTACAGCTCGTCCGACTGCAACACGGCCGTGATGACCTGTTCGCCATGCGTTGGCGGCGACGAGTAGTTGCGGCGCACTGTGGCCTTGAGCTGGCCCAGCACCGTATTTGCCGCGTTGGCATCGGCGCAGACGACGCTCAGACCACCGCAGCGCTCGCCATACAGCGAGAAGTTCTTGGAGAACGAGTTGGCCACGAAGAACTGGATGCCGGCATCGGCCAGCGCGCGCACGGACCAGGCGTCGTCGTCCAGACCGTCACCGAAGCCCTGGTAGGCCATGTCCACGAACGGGATGAGGCCGCGCTCGGTCACGACGGCGATGATCTGCTGCCATTGTTCGCGGGTCAGGTCCACGCCCGTGGGGTTGTGGCAGCTGGCGTGCAGCAGCACCACGCTGCCGGACGGCAGCGAGCGCAGGCAGTCCAGCATGCCGGGCAGGTTGATCTGGCCGGTGGCCGCGTCGTAGTAGGGGTAGGTGCCGACCTTGAAGCCAGCGCCCTCGAAGATGGCGACGTGGTTTTCCCATGTGGGATCGCTGACCCACACGCGGGCCTCTGGGAAGTAGCGGTGGATGAAGTCGGCACCCACCTTCAGGGCACCGGAGCCACCCAGCGACTGGATGGTGGCGACGCGGCCGCTGGTCACGGCTTCGTGGCCGGCACCGAACACGAGCTTTTGCACGGCAGCGCGGTAGTCCGCCGCGCCTTCCATGGGCAGGTAGGAGCGCGGGCCGATGTGGCGGGCCAGCTCCGACTCGGCACGACGCACCGATTCGAGTACCGGCAGTCGGCCTTCCTCGTCAAAGTAAAGGCCGATGCTGAGGCTGACCTTTTCGGCGCGGGGATCCTTCTGGAAATCTTCCATCAAGGTCAGGATGGGGTCGCCGCCGTAGGCAGGCACGTGGCTGAAGATGGAGGGGGTGGTTGCGCTCATGTGCTTGTCGGGTAGAAGTGGAAGGGTTTGCCGGCATTCTAGAAATTCGGCGCTCACGTGCGCAGGTTCAGACCCGGTTTCCCGAAAAAAGAAATAATCTGTACGGTTATTGGCTTTTGGACGAATAGATTATGCAAGTCGAGCGCGATGGCACCGATCTCAGGCTGCTGCAGGCACTGCAGGACAACGCCCGCCTGACCTCCACCGAGCTCGCGGGCGTGGCGCACCTGTCGCAATCGCCGAGCTGGCGGCGCGTACGGCGGCTGGAGGAGGCCGGGCTGATACGCGGCTATCACGCACGCCTGGACCGGCAGGGGCTGGGCTATGGGGTGATGGCCTTCGTGATGGTGACGATCGACCACCAGAACGAGGCCAGTTCGCTGGAGTTCGAGCAGGCCGTGATGGCCATTCCCGAGGTGGTGCTGTGCCACGGCATTTCGGGGCCGCACGATTTCATTCTGGTGGTGGTGGCCCCCGACCTGCAGGCCTATTCGGCGCTGCTGCAAAGCAAGCTGCACAGGCTGCCGCGCGTGCAGCAGGTGCATACCTACTTCTCGTTGCAGGAGTTCAAGGGGGCCGTGGGGCCGCTGCCGATTCCGCCACGCTGACCGGGCCGCACCGGTGCTGGCGAAGGACCAGATCCGATGCGGTGCCCGCCGTACAGCCAGTGCCTTGACCCGGCGCTGAAGGGTGTGACAGAAAGGCTTCGTCTTTTTCTTTAGCTACCAAAGTAGTAGCGAAATATATTCTACGGGCGACGCAGCGTTATGGTGTAAGCAATTGTTCTTCCGGGATTGCTCTAGCTGTTGCGTACCACCAGCACCTTCAGGGATCGGTCAGGCGACACGTCGGCAAAGGCGGGAGGGTTAGGCAAGCGCTGCTCCACGGTCATGCCCGGCGCAGCCTGTGCCAGTTGTTCGCGCAGCGCGGATTCCGGAATCTCGGGGGCGTTCAGGCAGATCAGCGCCCGGCCTCCGGGCACCAGCAGATTGGGCAGGCGGCGCAGCAGCCTTGGGTAGTCCTTCTGCGCAACGAAGCTGCCTTTCTGGTAGCTGGGCGGGTCGGCGATGACCAGGTCGTAGGGTCCCATGCGGGTGAGCTTGCCCCACGAGTGGAACAGGTCGTGCACCAGGAAGCGGGCGCGCCCTTCCCTGGGTGTGCCGGCGAAGTTGAGCCGGTGGTTGCGCTGGCCGGTGGCCATGGCGCCGGCAGCCATGTCCAGGTTGACCACCTCGGCGGCGCCACCTTGCAGTGCGGCGACGGAAAAGGCGCAGGTGTAGGCGAACAGGTTGAGCACGCGCGCGCCTTGCGCGTGTTCCCGCACCCAGCGCCGGCCTTCCGCCATGTCCAGGAACAGGCCGCGGTTCTGGCCTTTCATCACTTGCACAAGGTAGCGGGCGTCGTTCTCCTCCACCACATGCGGTTCGGGCACGCTGCCGGCCATGCACTCGGTGACGGGCCGGCTGACCGGTCCATCGGGCTGGCGCCGCTGCAGCACCCAGTTCAGGGGCTGGCCCTGGCCGATGACCGCCCATCGGGACTGCAGGGCCTCGCCCAGTGCCCGGACTTCCTTGTCACCGGCATCGCCGAAGTGGGTGACCACCCACACGGGAGGGTACCAGTCGAGCGTCCAGTCCTCGCAGCCCGGATGCAGGCCTCCGCGCCCGTGGAACACGCGCCGGGCGTCACCGGATGGGGGCTCCATCCGGGCGATGGTGTCGATCAGGGCCTGCATGGACCGGTCAGGGCGTGTCGTCGAGTGCCGGCAGGCCGTGGCGCCGCCGGGCCTGGGCGAAGGCCTCGCTGCCTTCCTCGAATTCCCGGCAGGGGCCGGGTCGCCATTCGTAGATGCCGCAGGTGGCTCGCTGGCCGACCGTGCCGCAGAGCGCTGCGCACCGGGGCTGTGCATGGTCGGTGCCGCGCATGCGGGCGATGGCACCGGTCAGGTGCACCCACAGGCCGTCGGGCACGCTGCCACCGGCGGAGGCGGTTTCGTCGATCGAGAAATCGACGCGAAAGCTCGCGCAGCAGGCACCGCAGGCCTGGCACTGGCTCATGCCGCGATCTCCGTCATGACCGTGGTGACCGGAAAGACCCCTTGCTCAGGCCAGACGGCCGAGCAGCAGGTATTCCATGAGCGCCTTCTGCACATGCATGCGGTTCTCGGCCTCGTCCCAGACCACCGATTGCGGCCCGTCGATGACCTCGGCCGTCACCTCTTCGCCGCGGTGCGCGGGCAAGCAGTGCATGAACAGCGCGTCGGGCTTGGCCACGGCCATCATCGCCTCGTCCACGCACCACTGCGCGAAGGCGGTGCGGCGCACCTCGTTTTCGGCCTCGTAGCCCATGCTGGTCCACACATCGGTGGTGACCAGGTCGGCGCCGCGGCAGGCTTCCTTCGGGTCCTTGAACACCTTGAAGCAGTCGGTGTTGGTCACACCGGCCAGCTTCGTGTCCACCTCGTAGCCGCTGGGCGTGCTCACGTGCACGGTGAAGCCCAGCAGCTGAGCGGCCTGCAGCCAGGTGTTGGCCATGTTGTTGCCGTCGCCCACCCAGGCCACCACCTTGCCGCGGATGGCGTCGAGCGGATCGCCGCTGGGGGCCGGCCGGTGCTCGACCAGGGTGAACAGGTCGGCCAGGATCTGGCAGGGGTGGAACTCGTTGGTCAGGCCGTTGATGACGGGCACCCGCGAGTACCTGGCGAAACGCTCGATCTTTTCCTGCCCGAAGGTGCGGATCATGACCAGGTCGACCATGCGGCTGATGACGCGGGCGCTGTCCTCGATGGGCTCGGCGCGGCCGAGCTGGCTGTCGCCTGTGGTCAGGTGCACCACCGAGCCGCCCATCTGGTACATGCCCGCCTCGAAGCTCACGCGCGTTCGGGTGCTGGCCTTTTCGAAGATCATGGCCAGCGTGCGGTCCGGGTCGGCGAAGGGCTGGTACTTCTCGAAGGCCTTGAACCTGGCCTTGATGAAGGCGGCACGGCGCAGCAGGTAGCCGTATTCGTCGGCGGTCAGGTCCTTGAATTGCAGGTAATGCTTGATGGGCGTGTTCGTCGTCATGTCGGGCTCCTCTGAAGGGGGGCTCAGGACTGCTCGGCCAGGAAGGCGTTGATCACCGGCACCAGCAGCTCCACCACACGATTGGCTTCCTCCTGGGTCATGATCAGCGGCGGCACGAGGCGGATCACGGAATCGGCCGTCACGCTCAGCAGCAGGCCGGCCTCGGCGGCGCGCTGGGTGATGACGCCACAGGGGCGGGCCAGCTCGACACCGATCATCAGGCCCTGGCCGCGAACCTCGATGACGCCGGGCTTGCCGGCCAGCTCCTGCTGCAGGCGCGACTTGAGGAAGTCGCCGACCTTGGTGGCATTGTCCAGCAGGCCTTCCTCTTCCATGATGCGGATGGTTTCCACACCGGCGCGCATGGCCAGCGGGTTGCCGCCGAAGGTGGTGCCGTGGTTGCCCGGCTGGAAGATACCGGCAGCCTTGGGGCCGGCCACCACGGCGCCGATGGGCACGCCCGAGCCCAGGCCCTTGGCCAGGGGCATCACGTCGGGCACGATGCCGGCCCACTGGTGGGCAAACCACTTGCCGGTCGGCCCATGCCGCACTGCACCTCGTCGATCATCATCAGCCAGCCACGCTCGTCACACAGCGCGCGCAGCTGGCGCAGGTGTTCGGCACGCATCGGGTTGATGCCGCCTTCGCCCTGGATGGTCTCGAAGAACACCGCCACCACGTTGGGGTTGCCCTCGGTGGCTTTCTTCACGGCCTCGATGTCGTTGGTCGGCACGCGGATGAAGCCCTCGACCAGCGGGCCGAAGCCTTCCTGCACCTTGGGGTTGCCCGTGGCGCTGAGCGTGGCGATGCTGCGGCCATGGAACGCATGCTCGTAGACGACGATCTCAGGGCGCTCGATGCCCTTGTCATGGCCGTACTTGCGGGCCAGCTTCAGCGCCGCCTCGTTGGCCTCCAGGCCGGACGAACAGAAGAACACGTTGCTCATGCCCGAGCGCTCAACCAGCAGCTTCGCCAGCTCTTCCTGGCCGGGCACGTGGTAGTAATTGCAGCAGTGGATGAGTTTGGCCACCTGGTCCTGCAGTGCCGTGACCAGTTTGGCGTGGCCGTGGCCTAGGGTGTTGACGGCGATGCCGGCCAGCGCGTCCAGGTACTCCTTGCCGTTGACATCCCACACGCGGCAGCCCCGGCCGTGCGACATCGCGATCGGCAGGCGGCCATAGGTGTTCATCACATGCGGCGACGAAGGGATGGCAGGGGCAGTGGCTGCATTCATGGCTCGGTGGCTCCGTGAACTGACGGGTGGGAGGGAAACTCGGTACAAAAAGAAGCGGCCCAACGCGTGGGTTGAGCCGTCCGTTGAGGGTTCATTGTAGGGGCAGAACCGGGCACGATCATTGCAGCTTCGGCATCGCTTTCATGTCCAAACCACACGCGCAGGTGCCAGACCAAGATGCCGGGTTATCCCTGATTCAGGTCTTATATAAGATACAATACCGCCATCCGAAACGGCCACAAAAACCCAGCCGTGCCGGCGCGCAGACCACTCCGCCTTGCGCCATCCGCCAAGGCATCAAGCGATCGAATATGGCCGTCACCCCCACCGCCAAACAAGTGTTCATCCAGGGCATCACCCGGAGTGGACGCACGTTCCGCCCAAGCGACTGGGCGGAGCGATTGGCCGGGGTCATGAGTCCGTTCCGGCCGGGCGGCGCCAGCGCCTCGCCCGGCAGCCACCTGTCCTACTCACCCTGGTGTGTGCCTACCGTCATGAACGGCATCAAGGTGGTCATCGTTCACACCGACCTGCGCGACGCCGAGCCGATGGCCTGGGACTTCGTCATGAACTTCGCCAAGGACAACGAGCTGCAGGTGACCGAAGGTTGTGTGCTGCCCGAGGACGACGGCAAAGGCCCTTCTGCGTCCTGATCAGGACATCAGGTCACTTCCGACCCGCGATGCCGCCCTCGCGCGCCGCAACGCCGGTCCGCGACTCCCGAGACATGCATTGTCCGGGCAGGTGGGGGCACCATCGTTCCCGTTGCATATGAGACGGCAGGCCTTATGGTGATGCTGCAGATTGTGCGTATCGTCGGCGGGAGATGAGCGCCTTGGCCGGGTGCAGTGCCCGGTGGCCGTTGCACACGGCCCAGTCCGGGCGCATACTGGCGCCATGGCCATCTCACATGCGAGCTCCGGGCAGCTCATCGATGTCCGGCCTCTGGGCAAGCACCTGACGGGCGAGGTCTCGACCGCGCTGTTCAAGTCCGAACAGCTGGAGGTCATCCGGTTGGTGTTGCCGGTGGGCAAGGTGTTTCCTCCCCATCAGGTGGCGGGCGAGATCACCATCCAGTGCTTGGAAGGCAAGATCGATGTGAGCGTCGATGGCCACAGCAACGTACTGGAAGCCGGGCAGATGCTTTATTTGTCCGGTGGCGTGAAGCACGCCGTTCAGGCCATCGAGGATGCCTCGGCCCTGGTGACGATCGTGCTGTGCCGTCAGGGTGGCGCGGGCTGATCGCCCGCTCATCCGCCGCTTCCATCCGGTTCAGAAACCCACGGCCATGCCGTCGCGCCGTGGATCGCTGGCGGCCACGTAGCCCTGTCCGCATTCGTCGTCCAGTCGCCAGATGAACTGCCCGGCGCCGAAGTCCTGATAAGGGTCGTCGATGGTACGGATCTGGTGGCCCAGACCGGCCAGGCCTTGCACGGTGGCCGGGTCCATGGCGGATTCCACGTTGATGTGCAGGCCGGCATCGAAGCGCCATCTTGGTGCATCGCACGCCGCCTGCGGGTGCTGGCCGTGGTCAAGCATGCGCACCAGCGTCTGCACATGGCCCTGCGGTTGCATGTTGGCGCCCATGACGCCGTAGCTCATCACGGGCAGTCCGTCGCGCGTGAGGAAGGCCGGAATGATGGTGTGAAAGGGGCGCTTGCGTGGTGCCACCAGGTTGGCGGTGTTGTGTCCGGGGGCTGACACGAGATTGAAACCGTGGCCGCGGTTTTGCAGGCTGATGCCGAAAGCGGGTTCGACCACGCCGGAGCCGAAGCCCATGTAGTTGCTCTGGATGAAGCTGACCATCATGCCGCTGTCGTCGGCGGTGGTCAGGTACACCGTGCCGCCCTTGGCAGGATTGCCGGCCCCGAAATCCTGGGCGCGGCGCGGGTCGATGCAGGCCGCGCGCGTCTTCAGGTAGGCCGGATCGAGCATCTGTCCGGGTGTCAGGTCCATGGACCGCGGATCGGCGACGTAACGGTAAACGTCGGCAAAGGCCAGTTTCATGGCCTCGATCTGCAGGTGCTGCGCGGCCACGCTGTCGGGGCCGAGGGAGGCGAGATCGAACTGGCCCAGGATGCCCAGCGCGATCAGCGCCGCGATGCCCTGGCCGTTGGGCGGGATTTCGTGCAGCGTGTAGCCGCGGTAGTCCTGCCCGATGGGGGTGACCCATTCGGGTTCGTACGACGCCAGGTCCGCTTCGGTGAGGGTGCCGCCCTGATCGGCGGCAAAGCGGGCCAGCGCCTGGGCGATGGGGCCGCGGTAGAAGGCTTCTCCCTGCGTTTCGGCAATGGCACGCAGGCCGCGGGCGGCGGCGGGAAAGCGGAACAACTCGCCCACGTGGGGCGCACGGCCCCAGGGCAGGAAGGCCTGGGCAAAGCCGGGCATGGACTGCAGCTCGGGTGTGGCCGCTGCCCATTTCTGTTGCACCACCACCGGCACGGCGTAGCCGCGCTCGGCCAGCTCGATGGCTGGCTGCATCAGGTCGCCGAAGGGCAGTTTCCCGAAGCGGCGGCTCAGTGCCATCCAGCCGGCCACGGCACCGGGCACTGTGACGGCATCGATGCCGCGCTTGGGCGGTGTCAGGGCGTTGCTGCCGTACTTGCCGTGGAAGTACGCCGGCGTCCAGGCCTGGGGTGCGTGGCCGCTGGCGTTCAGGCCGTGGAGCTGCTCCCCGTCCCAGAGGATGCAGAAGGCATCGGAGCCCAGTCCGTTGCTTACGGGTTCGGTCACGGTCAGTGCCGCGGCGGCGGCGATGGCCGCATCCACCGCGTTGCCGCCCGCCAGCAGCATGCGCAGGCCGGCCTGCGCGGCCAGGGGATGCGAGGTGGCAACGACGTTGCGGGCGAAGACCGGCAGGCGGGTGCTGGGGTAGTGGTGGCGGAAGTCGAAAGGCTGCATGCGGGTGTCGGGTTCAGGTGCGCAGCGTCGGGCGCGCGGGCGAGAGCATGTCGGCGGTCAGGCCGCAGTCGGCGATGTGCGCGGGCACGGACAGGCCGCGCGCGAGCGCGGCGCAGGCCTCGCCCATGGCGGCGCTCGTCTGGATGCCGTAGCCGCCCTGGGCTGCGCACCAGAAGAAGCCCGGCACCCGGTCATCGAAGCCACCGACCAGATCGCCGTCGGCCACGAAGGAGCGCAGGCCCGCCCAGGTGTGGGTGGGGCGCGGCGTGAGCGTGGTCCAGGTTTCGAGCGCGTGGATGCCGAGCGCAATGTCCAGCTCTTCGGGCTGCACGTCCTGCGGATGGGTCGGGTCGGCATTGACCGGCGAGGCCAGCAGGGCGCCGGCATCGGGCTTCATGTAGAAGCTGTCGTCGGCGGCCAGCAGCAGGGGCCAGCCCGTGGTGTCCATGCCGGATGGGGGCGTGAAAGTGAAAGCGCTGCGTCGCTTGGGCACGAGTCCGATGGGCGTCACGCCCGCCAGCCGGGCGACCTCGTCGCTCCAGGCGCCGGCGGCGTTGACAAGCACCGGCGCGGCAAAGGCCAAGCCCCGTGCCGTGCTCACCTGCCAGATGTCGTTAAGGCGTTCGATGGCAACGACCTCGGCATTGGTGACCAGCTCCCCACCGGCGTGCCGGAAACCACGCAGATAGCCCTGGTGAATGGCGTGCACGTCCATGTCGAAGCTGTCGGGCTCGTAAATGGCTGCGCTGACCTTGTCGGGGCGCAGTGCCGGCACCATGGCCAGGGCTTCGGCCGCGGTGAGCCGGCGCCCGCGCGGGCTGGTCTGCTGCAGTGTTGCCCAGGCCTCCTCCAGATGCGGCAGTTCGTCCGGACCGGCGACCGTGAGCAGGCCGCGCGGTGTCAGCAGCGGGGCGTCGGCAAAGCCCTCGGGCGGCGAGGTGAAGAAGGGCTCGCTGGCACGCGAGAGCGCGCGCACCTGGGGTGGGCCGTAGCTGGCGATGAACTGGGCGGCCGAACGCCCGGTGCTGTGGTAGCCGGGCTGGCTTTCGCGCTCGAGCATGACACAGCGGCCATGGGGCGCGAGGAAGTGGGCGAGGGAGGCGCCCGCCAATGCGGCCCCCAAT
>JAEZLX010000218.1 GCA_023415035.1 Pseudomonadota bacterium
GCGGAACCTTGCCACTTGGTCGAGCACGCGCGTGACGTACTGGCCCGAGATGCCGTAATCCACCGTGATGTCCACGGACTCCTTGCTGAAGTCATCCACCACCGTCAGACACTTGATGCGCCGTCCATTGGACAGGCTGTCCGAGACGCAATCCATGCTCAGCACCTCGTTGATATTCCTGGCCAGTTGCAGCGGCACACGCTCCTGCGCTGGGCGTTTGACTTTGCGGCGCTTCTTCACCGTCAGGTTGGCCTGCCGGTACAGCCGATAGATGCGCTTGTGGTTCACCCCCGGAAACTGCTGGCGCAGCATGTCGTGGATACGCCGGTAGCCGAATCGGCGGCGCACCAAGGCCGTTTGCCGAATCTGTTCACCCAGGGTGGCGTTGAGCTCGCTGGGCTGCGGCGGGTGGCGGTAGCTGTCTCGGGATAGCCCCACAAGGCGGCAGGCGTGCCGCTCCGAGAGGTGATGCTGCTCAATCATCTGTCGGATGGCATCGCGGCGCGCCTGTGGGGCTAGCGCTTTACCCCGAAGACGCTCTTGAGGGCGTGGATGTCCAGGTGGGCCTCGGCCAGCAGTTTCTTGAGCTTGGCGTTCTCGCTCTCAAGCTCGCGCAGGCGCTAGGCCTCCGAGACCTGCATGCCGCCGAACTTGGCGCGCCATTTGTAAAACGTGGCCTGGCTGAAGCCGCCGCTGCGGCACAACTCGGGGATGCCCATGCCGGCTTCGGCCTGTCGCAAGAAGCCAATGATTTGTTCGTCGCTGAACCTGCTCTTCTTCATGTCCGTCATTCTCCAGGGTTGACGGACTTCTCTCGTTTACCGTGGTACGGCTGGTGGGGGGTAGGTCACGCAGGCGCTTTCAGTGACAGGAAGTGTTCCGTCAGCGGTTGATGACGCTCGCGCCCTGCAGGGCGACGGCGCCCGATTTTTCCAGTTCCTTGAGCAGATCCCGCAGCCACTCGATCTGCGCCTCTTCGTCGGTGGCATTCGCTGCCATTTGCGTGGACAGGTACGGGGTGCGCCTGACCCAAGCCAGCAGGGCATCGAAGCCGATCCGCTGCCATTCAAGCAGGCGGTACTTGATCAGGACCTTGGCCGCGTACCTCTGGTGAAGCGCGGGATCGTTGGTGAACTGCGCCAATCGGCTGCGCGCGCGCGCGATGGCAGGTTCTATGTCGGTGAACAAGGGGCCGTGGCCGGGAATCACGATCGCGGGATCCAGCGATTCGATGAGGTCGATCGTGGCGTCGACTTCGTCGAACGCGTCGATGCCTTCGAGCTCGGGAAACACCACGCCAAAGCCGTTCTGCCAGAGCGCATCCGCGGAGATCAGGACGCGGTATTCGGGCTGAAAGAGAATGACGGAATGGGGGTCATGGCCAGGTGCGGCGTGGATCTGCCACTGCAAGGGGCCCAGGCGGATTTCCGTTCCCGGCATGAGCCGCTCATCGGCGGCGAAACGAGGACAGAGCTGTCCCGTGGGTTCGTAACTCAGAGCATTGCCATCCCACTGCTGAACAGCTTCCCATTGGCCGGGCGGGATCAAGGTTGTGCTCGAGGGATAGTGGGCCTGAAGTATGGCGTTGCCGCCGCAGTGGTCGCTGTGCAGATGGGTGTTGACGATGAGGTCGAGCTCGCGCCCGCCCAAGGCCCTTTGTAACAGTGCCAGCGTCTGGTCCTGATGACTGCCGTAGCCGGTATCGACAATGGCCGATGGCCCGTCTCCCGTGAAGACGCAGTTGTTGGCTGAGAGCCAGCCCCTTTCGAGGAATTTGAGCCCAAGAACGTCGAGTACCTGCGTCGTCTGCGACTGACCTGCCACGTTACCGTCGGGCTGCTGGCGATTCGAGGATCTCATGCGGGGCTGCGCAGGGCGCGGCGCAGGATCTTGCCCACGTTGGTCTTGGGCAGTTCGTCACGGAACTCGATGACCTTGGGCCGTTTGTAGCCGGTGAGGTTCTCGTGGCAGTAGCGGGCAACGTCCTCCTCGCGCAGGGTGGGGTCGCTGCGAACGACAAACAGCTTGACCGCCTCGCCCTGGTGTTCGTCCGGAATACCGATCGCGGCGCATTCCAGCACACCGGGGCACAGAGAGACCACGTTTTCCAGCTCGGTGGGGAAGACGTTGAAGCCCGATACGAGGATCATGTCCTTCTTCCGGTCGACGATGCGGATGTAGCCGCGCTCGTCCATGACGCCGATGTCTCCGGTGCGCATGTAGCCGTCCGCGGTGAACGCGGCCGCGGTTTCTTCGGGCTGGTTGTGATAGCCGCTCATGACGTTCGGGCCCTTGATGCAGATCTCGCCGGTGGCGCCAAGGGGCAATGACAGGCCGTCTTCGTCCTTGATCGCGATGTCGATGCCGGGCAGGGGCATGCCAATGGTGCCGCTGAAGGTGGTCGCGGTGACCGGGTTGTTGGTGCCGATGGCGCACGTTTCGCTCATGCCCCAGCCCTCGACCATGGGGCAGCCGGTGGTGGCCAGCCACTGGCGGGCCGTGCCCTCGGAAGCGGCCATGCCTCCGGCCTGGCTCAGGACGAGCGAGGAAAAATCGACCTGCCGGAAACGCGGATGCTGCAGCAGGGCGTTGTACAGGGTGTTGACGGCCGGCAGAAGATGGAAAGGGCGTTGCTTCAGGGTTTCGACAAACCGGTCGACGTCGCGGGGATTGGGCACCAGGGTCATGTGCGCGCCCCAGCGGATCGTGAGCAGGCCGAGTGTCAGGGCGAAGATGTGGTAGAGAGGCAGCGCGGTGATGGCGTTGACCTTGCGGATGTCTCCGACCTTGGTGACGGCGGGCGAGAACCACGCCTCGGCCTGCAGTATGGCCGCGATGATGTTGCGGTGGGTAAGGACGGCTCCCTTGGAGAGGCCTGTGGTGCCGCCCGTGTACTGGAGGAAGGCGACCGAGTGGCCGTCGGTTTGCGGGCGCGTGAGGCGCATGGAATCGCCCTGGTCGAGTGCCTTTCGGAAGGGAACGATGGTGCGGCGGCCATGAGGGCCTTCGAACGGCAGCTTGAAGGGGGGCACCATCTTGGCGAGATGCCGGACGGCAAAGGTGATCCAGCGTCCGTACCAGACGCCGAGGAGGTCACCCATGCTGGCGAGGACCACGTGCCTGACGGCGGTCTGGTCGATCACTTCCGAAAGCGTGGCGGCGAAGTTCTCGAGGACGATGATGGCTTCTGCGCCCGAGTCCCTGAGCTGGTGTTCGAGTTCGCGGGCTGTGTACAAAGGGTTGACGTTGACCACGGTGTAACCAGCCCGCAGTATGGCGGCCATGGAGACCAGGAACTGCGGAATGTTGGGCAGCATGACCGCGACGCGGGCGCCGGGTTGAAGACCGCTGGCCTGCAGCCAGGCACCGAGGGCGGTGCTGAGCCGATCCAGCTCGCCGTAGCTCATCCAGCGGTCCATGCACACGCTCACGGGGGCGGCGGCGTGTTGCCGGAAGGACTCTTCGAACAGGGCGCCCAGATCGGGGTAGCGATCGGGGTCGATGTCAGGGGGAACGCCTTCGGGATAGTGCTGCAGCCAGGGTCGGGTCATGGTCGGTATGAGCAGTGAACTGCCTTGATTCTGCGTGCCTGTGGTTTGTGTTGAACAGCGGGGCAGCCCTAGGTGGTGTCGCGCGGGGCACATACGGGCTGGAGGCTGCCGTGGCGACAATGGGCGCGGGGATGTGTGTGCGATAGTGCTGGCATGCGCGAAAAGAAGCGGAGGATACCGATTGGATGGCGCCTTGCACACGGGCAGCGCTGTCTTCTGGCCGTCTGGCTGGTGGTGCTGACGGGGTGCCTGTGGCTGATGTGGCACGAGATGGGCGTGCCTTGGTCCTGGCTGGGAGCAGCCGTGTTGCTGGGGGGGCATGCAAGCGCGCTGGCGCTGGAGCTGTGCTGCGCCCGCTTGGTGCAGGGTGCGGACGCGGCGCCGCGGCCGACGTGGCGCGGACTGGGCCGGGCCTGGTGGGTGGAGTTGCGCTGGTCGCTGCGGGTGTTCGTGTGGCAGCAGCCCTTTGTATGGAGGCGGCATCCAGACCCGACAGAAACGGTGCGAGGTGCGCGTGCGGTGGTGCTGGTGCACGGCTTTTTGTGCAACCGGGGGTTCTGGCTGCCATGGCTGGAGCGTCTGTCCGCCCGGCAGCTGCCTTATGCGACCGTGAGCCTGGAGCCGGTGTTCGGCGGCATTGATGCCTATGTGGCGCAGGTGGAAGAGGCGGTGAGCCGGGCCGAGGGCCTGACGGGGATGGCGCCCGTGCTGGTGGGGCACAGCATGGGCGGGCTGGCGATCCGTGCCTGGATGGCTGCCACACCGGATGCCCCGCTGCGCGTGGCTCATGTGGTGACGATTGGGACACCCCATCGGGGCACGTGGCTGGCGCGCTGGAGCCGGGCAGTCAACGGTCGCCAGATGCGGGAGGGAAGCCGCTGGCTGCGGGCCCTGGAACAGCGAGAGCGCGATCAGCGCCCGGTCGGCACATATGCGGGGTTCACCTGCTGGCGCAGCAATGCCGATAACGTGGTGTTCCCGCCGGCGAATGCCACGCTGCCGGATGCGGATGACCGGCAGCTGAGCGATGTGCCCCATGTCGGGCTGGCTTTCGAGCCCGCGGTGCTGGAAGATGTGCTGGCCCGGCTGCGGTAGCCGGGCCGGGAGGACTGATCAGGCCGTGGTCTGGAGCACACCTCGGCGCATCTGGTCGAGCTCCATGGTCTCGAACAGCGCCTTGAAGTTGCCTTCGCCAAAGCCCAGGTTGCCCTTGCGCTGGATGAACTCGAAGAAGATCGGTCCGAGCTGGTTCTCGCTGAAGATCTGCAGCAGCAGTTCGCCCGGCTGGCCGTCGACGAGGATGTTGCGCTGCTTCAGGCCTTCGAGGTCCTCGCCATGGTTGGGGATGCGCTTGGGCAGCAGCTCGTAGTAGGTCTCGCTGGTGGTGAGCAGCCGGATGCCGTTCATCTGCAGCGCATCGACCGTGTCATAGAGGTTGGTCGAACCCAGCGCGATGTGCTGGATGCCCTCGCCGCGGTACATCTCCAGGTACTCCTGGATCTGGCCGGCCTTGTCGTTGCCTTCCTCGTTGATCGGGATGCGGATCTTGCCGCAGGGGCTGGTCATGGCCTTGCTCTTGACGCCGGTGGCCTGGCCCTCGATGTCGAAGTAGCGGACTTCGCGGAAGTTGAACAGGCGCTCGTAGAACTCGGCCCACTCCTGCATGCGGCCACGATGGACGTTGTGCGTCAGGTGGTCGATGTAGGTCAGGCCGTGGCCCTCGGGGTTGAGCTCGGCGCCGGGCAGCGGGTAGAAGTCGACGTCATAGAAGCCGATGTTGCCGATGTCCCCGTCCTTGGCGCCGTTCTTGCCGCGCCAGCGGTCCACGAGATAGATCAGCGAGTCGCCGATGCCCTTGATGGCGGGGATGTTCAGCTCGCCGGGACCGGCCTGGTTGGCATAGCCCCAGGCGCCCAGCGAGATGGCGCGCTCGTAGGCGGCCTTGGCGTCCTGCACGCGGAAGGCGATGGCGCAGATGCTGGGGCCGTGCAGGCGGGCAAAACGCTGGGCGAAGGAGTCGGGTTCCGCGTTGATGATGAAGTTGATATCGCCCTGGCGGTACAGCGTCACGTTCTTGTGGCGGTGCTTGGCGACGGCCTTGAAGCCCATGCGCTCGAAGAGCTGGCCCATCGCGACCGGATCGGGTGCGGCGTATTCGATGAACTCGAAGCCGTCGGTACCCATGGGGTTGTCCCAGGTCTGGAATGCGGGAGCGGTGGTGTTCATTGGTGGTCTCCTGATGTGGCGGTGCACGGCGTCACCGGTCGTCGGGAGGCCGGGAGCGCGCGTCGGACAACTGTATCGGCGCAGGATGTCACGATTGCTGCGTTTCGGGGCGTGCCGTTGGTCTTGTTTGCAGAAAACGTGCAAAATCCCGGCTATGCAAACACTGGACAAGCTGGATCGACATATTCTGCGCAGTCTTCAGGCAAATGGGCGCGTGACCTACGACCAGATCGCCGACGAGGTGGGCCTGTCGCCCAGCGCGGTGCTGCGGCGGGTGCGCCGGCTGGAGGAGTCTGGTGTGATCGACCGCTATGTGGCGCTGGTCAAGCCCGCGGCGGTGGGGTTGGGCCTGACGGCCTATGTCAACGTGCGGCTGGAAAAGCACACGGGTGCGGCCAAGCGCAATCCGATGGACGAGTTCCGGGCGGCCGTGATGGCCTGGCCGGAGGTGGTGGAGTGTGTGGCGCTGACGGGCGAGATGGATTACCTGCTGTGCCTGGTGGTCGCCGACATGGCAGCCTACTCGCGTTTCATGATGGATACTCTGCTGCGGCACCCGAGCGTGCAGGACTGCAAGACCAGCTTCGTCATGGACAAGGTCAAGAGCACGACGGTGCTGCCCTTGTGACGGATGGGCTTGGGCAGTCGGGCGGCGCGGGCATCCGCCAGACGGTGTTGGATTTGTAAGGGATAACCCTTATATTCACGTCATGTTCGATCTCATGCAGTGGCTCAAGTCCCTGATCTCGTCGGTTCGTGAGCGCGGCGCGCCCGCTTCGCGCGAGATGGACGCGCCCGCGCAGGAGCGGCCGGTGGTGTCCACGGTGGTGCCGATCCGCTCGATGGGGCCGGGGCACCTGCGCCGAATCGAGCGGCACCTGCTGGATCTGGACGAGCGCGACCGCTACCTGCGTTTCGGCTATCCGGCTACCGACGAGCAGATCCGCCGGTATGTGGCAAGCCTGAACTTCGATCGCGACGAGCTGTTCGGGGTGTTCAACCGGCGGCTGGAGCTGATCGCGATGGCGCACCTGGCGTTCGCGGTCGATCCTTCGTGCAACAGCTGTGCCGAGTTTGGCGTGTCGGTGAGCAAGTCGGCACGCGGGCGCGGCTACGGCAGCCGCCTGTTCGAGCGGGCCGTCATGCACGCGCGCAACGAGGGCGTGAAGATGTTGTTCATCCACGCACTGAGCGAGAACACCGCGATGCTCAAGATCGCGCACAACGCGGGCGCGATCGTGCAGCGCGACGGCTCCGAGAGCGAGGCGCACCTGCTGCTGCCGCCGGCTGACTTCGACTCGCGCGTGACGGAGCTGATCGACCAGCAGCTGGCCGTCACGGACTATCACCTGAAGGCCCAGGCACGCCAGTTCTGGCAGGCCCTCACGCTGCTGCAGGAAATCCGCCAGGGCGTGC
>JAEZLX010000230.1 GCA_023415035.1 Pseudomonadota bacterium
ATACCAAGAAGTAAGAACTTATCCGTAAATAGTTATACTCTCGATCCGAGCTGTAGTTGATGCGGCGTTGGATCGAGACCTTGGCAAAGTGCGTTGATTCCTGGGTGGTGAGCGATGAGTTCTGGCGACGAGTAGAGCCGCTGATACCGGCGCGCCCGGTGGCAAATAAGACCTACGTGCGCAGGCCCGGTGCGGGGCGCCCACCAAAGCCACCTCGACTGGTGTTCGAGGCCATTGTCTTCGTGCTGCGCACCGGCTGCCAGTGGAAGGCGCTGCCCAAGGAGCGCTTTGGAAGCGCGAGCGCAGTTCACAAGCGGTTTCTCGAATGGGAAGCCGCTGGCTTCTTCGAGGATCTGTGGAAGTCTGGTCTGGCAGAGTACGACGAGATGGAAGGGATCGCGTGGCGCTGGCAGAGCATCGACGGCGCGATGATGAAGGCACCATTGGCGCAAGAAGCCGTCGGCCCAAACCCGACGGATCGGGGGAAAAAAAGGCAGCAAGCGCCACCTTCTGGTGGACGGTCGTGGCGTCCCCTTGTCGCTCGTCGTCACCGGGGCGAATGTGCATGACTGCAAGCGGCTGGACGACGTTCTCACTGCCATCGTCGTCAAGCGCAAGAATCCGCCGCATCGAAGAAGCAAACACCTGTGCGCTGATGCGGGCTACCGTGGTGTCGCCCACCTTCGCACCATTGAAGACCACGGCTACATCCCCCATGTCGTGGGCCGGCGCACAGAGGCAGATGCCAAGCGGCGTGATCCAAGCAGGAGGGCGCGACGGTGGGTTGTCGAGGTCTGTCACAGTTGGTTCAACCGATTCCGTAAGCTGCTGGTTCGGTACGAAAAACTCGAACGAAGCTTCGTGGCGCTCAACCATCTTGCAGCCGCAATCATCGCGTTCCGCAAGGTGCCTGCCGAGGTCAACATAATTTACGGATAGGTTCTTAGAGGGTTTGCACCCATTCGGGGATGGCCGTGAACAGATCGGCCTCGAGGCCATAGTCGGCCACCGCGAAGATCGGCGCTTCGGGGTCCTTGTTGATCGCCACGATCACCTTGGAGTCCTTCATGCCGGCCAAGTGTTGGATCGCACCCGAGATGCCGGCGGCGATGTAGAGCTGCGGTGCGACGATCTTGCCGGTCTGACCGACCTGCAGGTCGTTCGGTGCGTAACCCGCGTCCACCGCCGCACGGCTCGCGCCAATGGCCGCGCCGAGCTTGTCGGCCAGCGGCGTCATCACTTCGGTGAACTTCTCGCTGCTGCCCAGCGCGCGGCCACCGGAGACGATGATCTTGGCCGCCGTCAGTTCCGGGCGGTCGCTCTTGGCGATCTCGCTGCCCTTGAACTCACTCTTGCCTTCGGCCTGCGTGGCCGTCACGGTTTCCACGCTGGCGCTGCCACCGGTGGCGGCCGCGGCCTCGAAGCCGGTCGTGCGCACCGTGATGACCTTCTTCGCGTCGGTGGCCTGCACGGTGGCAATCGCGTTGCCGGCGTAGATCGGGCGCTCGAAGGTGTCGGCCGAGATCACCTTGGTGATGTCGCTGATCTGGCCCATGTCCAGCGTGGCGGCCACGCGCGGCGCGATGTTCTTGCCCGACGCGGTGGCCGGGAACAGGATGTGGCTGTAGTCGCCGGCGATCGCCAGCACCTGCGCGGCCACGTTCTCGGCCAGACCGTGCTCGAAGCCCGGGGCGTCGGCGTGGATGACCTTGGTCACGCCGGCGATCTGCGCGGCCGCCTGGGCGGCTTGGCCCGCGTTGTGGCCGGCCACCAGCACGTGCACCTCACCACCGCACTGAGCGGCAGCGGTCACGGTGTTGAGCGTCGCGCCTTTGATCGAGGCGTTGTCGTGTTCAGCGATAACGAGGGAAGTCATGCTCAGATCACCTTGGCTTCATTCTTGAGTTTGTCGACGAGCGTGGCGACGTCGGGGACTTTGATGCCCGCGCCGCGCTTGGGCGGCTCGCTGACCTTGAGCGTTTTGATGCGCGGGGCCACGTCCACACCGAGCTCCTCGGGCTTGACGACGTCCAGCGGCTTCTTCTTCGCCTTCATGATGTTGGGCAGCGTCACATAACGCGGCTCGTTCAGGCGCAGGTCGGTGGTGACGACGGCCGGCAGGCTGATCGCCAGCGTCTCCAGACCACCGTCCACTTCACGCGTCACGTTGGCCTTGCCATCGGCGATCTCGACCTTGAAGGCAAAGGTGGCCTGCGGCATGCCCGCCAGCGCCGCCAGCATCTGGCCGGTCTGGTTGCAGTCGTCGTCGATCGCCTGCTTGCCCAGGATCACGAGTTGGGGCTGTTCCTTGTCCACCAGCGCCTTGAGCAGCTTGGCCACGGCCAGCGGCTGCAGCTCTTCGCTGGTTTCCACCAGGATGGCGCGGTCGGCACCGATGGCCATGGCCGTGCGCAGCGTTTCCTGGCACTGCGTGACACCGCAGGAGACGGCGATCACTTCGCTGACCACGCCCTTTTCCTTCAGGCGCACCGCCTCTTCGACGGCGATCTCGTCGAAGGGGTTCATGCTCATCTTGACGTTGGCGATGTCCACGCCGCTGCCGTCGCTCTTGACGCGAACCTTGACGTTGTAGTCCACCACACGTTTGACGGGGACGATGACTTTCATGGCTTGTTCCTGTTCTCGAAAAGCGTGGCGCTTACTTGGTGGCGAAATACACCACGGCGGCCACGACGATGGCGGCGGCGGCCCACAGCCAGCCCCGGTTCGAACCCGCAGCCGCTGCAGGTGCCGCCGGGGCGGCGGCCGGGGCTTCGGGCGTAGCTTCGGCTTCGGCTTCGGCTGCAGCGGGCGCGGCCACGGCGGCTTCGAAGGCCTTGAAAAAGTCCTCGGCCATCTTGGCGGCGGTGGCGTCCACCAGGCGCGAACCCACCTGAGCGATCTTGCCGCCCACCTTGGCGTTGGCGGTGTAGTTCAGGCGCGTTTGCGTCGGGCCTTCTTCGGTCAGCGTCACGGCCGCCGTGCCTTTGCCAAAGCCGGCCATGCCGCCCTGCCCTTCAAAGCTCAAGGTGTAGCTGTTCGGTGGGTTGAGGTCGCTGAGCTTGACCAGGCCCTTGAACTTGGCATTGACCGGGCCGATCTTGAGCGCCAGCGAGGCGGTGAAGCTGTCGTCGCCCGTGCGCTCCAGCGACTCGCAACCGGGGATGCATTGCTTGAGCACCGCCGGGTCGTTCAGGGCTTCCCAGGTTTTTTCCACCGAGGCCTGCAGGGTCCGTTCGCCGTTGAGTTCCATGTGTGTTCCGAATGTGAATGAGGGTGTCGAAGAGTGCTCAGCCCAACACCACGTTGCGCGCGATCAGATCGGCAATCACCGCCTCGTCGTAACCCAGCTCGCGCAGCACCTCCTGGCTGTGTTCGCCCAGCGTGGGCGCCAGCGTGCGCACCGAGGCGGGCGTGGCCGAGAACTTGGTGGTGGGTCGCACCGTGACGATCTTTCCTTCCGTGGGGTGTTCCGTGGGTTGGAACAGGCCCACGGCCGCAAGCTGCGGATGTTGGGGCAAGTCGTCGAGTGTATAGATGGGCGTGGCCGGAATGTCCAGGCGCGCGCAAAGGTCGAGCCAGTACGCGGACGGCTTGTCGCACGTAATGGTCGAGAGCTCGTCGTACATACCCAGGGTGCCGTTGCTCTTGGCGCCGTACTTGTCGGCCAGGTCAGGGCGACCGATGGCGTCGAACAGCGCGCGGCGGTGCGCCACCGTATAGGCCAGGATGGCGATGTGGCCATCCGAGGTGGTCACCGGCGTGCGGGCGCCCTTGCCGAGCAGGCGGGCATAGCCGGCCGGCGCCGGTGGCGGGTCGAAGGCCAGGCCGCCGAGGTGTTCGGCGAGCATGAAGGAGACCAGGGTCTCGAACATCGGCACTTCGACGTATTGGCCCTGGTTGGTGCGGGCCTGGCGGTAGAGCGCGGCCATCACCGCGTTGGCCAGTGCCAGGCCGGCGGTTTTGTCAGCGATCAAGGTGCGCACATACGCGGGCTTCTCGCCCTCGCCGGCGGTGAGGCCGACCAGACCGCAGGCGGCCTGGATGGTGTCGTCGAAGGCCGGCTTGTCGCGGTCCGGACCGTCCTGGTCGAAGCCGGTGGCCACGCAGTAGACCAGGCGCGGATTGATCTTCGAGAGTTCCTCGTAGCCCAGGCCCAGGCGGTTGATCGCCTTGACCCGCATGTTGTGCACCACCACATCGACCTCTTTGGCCAGGCGGCGCACCACTTCCACGCCCTCGGGGGTCTTGAGGTCGACCACGAGTGAACGCTTGTTGCGGTTGATGTTGAGGAAGATCGAGCTCATGCCGTTGCCGTTGCGCGTGCCGTTGCCGCGCATGACGTCGCCGTCGCGCGATTCGATCTTGATCACATCGGCGCCATAGTCGCCCAGCACCTGGGTGGCGATCGGGCCGAGCACGACCGCCGTGAGGTCCAGAACGCGAACGCCCTGCAGCGGGCCGGTGGCGGGGGAAGTGGTGGTGCTCATGCCTTACTGAACCTTGATGTTGCCGCGGCGTGCCGCTTCGGTGTACTTCTTCAAATCGCGCTGGACCAGGGCGGCCGTCTGTGCCGGCGTGATGCCCGAGGCGCTGATGCCCATCTTTTCCATCTTGTCCTGCATCTCCTCGCTGCTCACGATGGCCGCGACTTCGCGGTAGATGCGATCGACGATGGCCTGCGGCGTGCCCTTTCGCGCAAACAGGCCGACGAACACATCCACTTCAAAACCCGGCAGGCCGGATTCGGCCAGCGTCGGCACATCGGGCAGGTTCTTCGACCGCTTGGCCGAGGTGATGGCGATCGGGCGGATGC
Organism: Pseudomonadota bacterium; assembly: GCA_023415035.1. GTDB lineage: Bacteria > Pseudomonadota > Gammaproteobacteria > Burkholderiales > Burkholderiaceae_C > Hydrogenophaga. Next base: position 4,817 of record JAEZLX010000230.1, read on the forward strand.
GCTTGGATTCGATCAGCGGCAGCGAGGGCGCCACGTCGGCCACCAGCACGTCGATCTCGCCACCGAGCACGGCGGTGATGGCCGGTGCGGTGCCGCGGTAGGCGACGTAGGTGGTGGAGATGCCGGCCTGCTGGTTGAGCAGTTCGCCGGTGAGCTGGAACAGCACGCCGGCACCGCCGGTGTTGAGCGCACCGGGCTTGGCCTTGGCGTAGGCGATCAGATCGCGCGTCGTTTGCACCGGCAGCTCCGGCTTGGCGCTGAAGACGATCGGGTAGGTGCCCAGCACGGTGATGGGCTCGTAGTCCTTGATCGGGTCGTAGGGCAGATCGGACTGCACGGCCGGGTTAATCGTCATCGCGCCACTGGCGCCGATGAGCAGGGTGTAGCCGTCGGCCGGTGCGTTTTTCACCGCCATGTTGGCGATGGTGCCGCTGGCGCCGGCCTTGTTCTCCACCGTCACCGGCACGCCCAGGCGCTCGGCCAGGGGCACGGAGACCATGCGGGCCAGGATGTCGGTGCCGCCACCGGGGGCGAAGCCGACCACCAGCTTGATCGGTTGCTTGGGGTAGTCGGCTTGGGCGAACGCCGGCAGCGCGGCAACGGCCAGGGCCAGGCCGGCCAGGAGGGACTGGGAGAACTTCTTCATGGCGTGAGCTCCATCAGAGGAGGGATGGGAGGGAAGGAATCACTTGGGCGCGCCGGACACGCGCACATCGGGATGCACGACGTCACCGCGCTCCACGATCAGTTCGCCATCGAGCCACAGGCTGCAGTGGCGCATCGGCAGGTCCATGTGGCAGGCGGTGTCGTTGGTGCCGCCGAGTTCGAGGTTGGGGCCGGTGGAGAACAGCACGTTGCCGTAGAAGGACAGCGCGTTCATCACGTGCTCGTCGGGCAGGTGGCGCGTGGTGGAGAACTGGTACCAGCGCGCGCGCTCGTTCAGACCCCAGCCGATGTGCGAGATGGCATAGGCGCGCGGGTCGTTGAAGCTGGCCATGTAGTCGCGGATGAGTTGGGCATCCAGGCCGTCGCCCGTGATCTCGACGATCATGCCCTTCTCGACCTTGAGCGTGACGCGCGACTGCACGTACTGCTTGAAGGCGCAGATGATGTCGCCCGGTTGCAGCACCACCGTGCCGTTGATCTCGCCGTCGTTGCCCTGGGTGAAGGCAAAGCCCGAGGGCAGGTGGTCCCAGCGTCCGGGTTCGTCGGTGTAGCCGTACTCAGACATCACGGGGTACTGTCCGAGCTTGTAGGTGATGTCGGTGCCGGCGTCGGAGGCGAAGCGCAGTTCCTTGGCCTGTTCCAGCATCTGCTTGGCACGCTCGACGCGGCGGCGCAGGTCCTCGGTCGGGAACATGGCTTTGATGACGTGCAGCGGCTCCATCACGCGCAGGATGCGCACGCCGGCGGCCTGGATCTCGTTCTGTTCCTTGGAGAACAGCAGGCCCAGCATGTCGACCACCATGTCAGCCGACTTGAGCGTGCGCAGGGCCAGCTCGTTGCCGACGATGGGGTGACGCCCCTGCACGCCGACGGCGTTGGCCTGGTCGCGTGCGACGTTCAGGTTGAAGGTGGTGGCGCCCAGGCGCTTGGCGGCCACCATGAAGGCGTGGGCGCATTCGGCGCGCTCGTCACCGGCGCTGAGCACCACCATGGTCTGGCCGGGGCCCACCTTGCACAGCTTGAGTTCTTCGGTGAGCACGTCCAGCAGGTCGGCATCGATCTTCATGTTGGGTTTCCTCGCTTGGATGGGTGGGTTCAGGGTTGGGCCGGGCCGTCGCTCAGCGCGGCGCCGAGCAGATCGCAGAAGCCGGCGAAGTCGTCCACCTGCATCTGGTGGCCCGCGCTCATGAGGCGCTGCACCTGCAGGCCGGGGCGACGGGTGCGCATGAGCAGCACGTCGTCATCGCTGACGACATGGCCCTTGCCGGCGCAGATCAGGTGGGTGGGGATGGTCATGCAGGCCAGGTCGGCAAAGATGTCCTGCTGATGGAAGTCGTCGTAGGTCACGTAGACCACGCGCTCGTCACAGGTGGCCAGCCACTCGGCTCGCAACAGCAGCAGGGGCTCGGGCCATGGCGCCTGGCCGGGCTGGCGCAGCAACGCCTCGGCTTCGCCGCGGTGCGCGGCGCGCACCATGGCCAGTGTGCGTTCCATCGGGATCGGATAGGGTCGGCGACCCGGTCCGCTGGTGGGCGGATCGAGCAGCACCAGGCGCTGCGAGCTGTGGCCCGGCTTGCGCAGGGCTCGCAGGGCGATGCGCGCCCCCATCGAATGGCCCACCACGGTGTGCGGGCCGAGCTGCAGGGCCTGCACAAAGGCCAACAGGTCCTGGGCACAGGCGTCCACACCGTAGTCGAGATGCGGTCCGCTTTCGGACAGGCCCCGGCCGCGCACATCGAGGATGTAGACGTCGCGGGTCTGACCGAGCCAGCGGCCGATCGGGTCCCAGAGCGCGGCCGGGCTCACGATGCCGGGCACCAGCACGACCACCGGGCCCTGGCCGCCATAGCGAAGGTAGTGCTGGCGGATGCCGTTGGCGCGAACGTGTTTGCCGTACAGGAAGCTCACGCCTGCCCCTTCGCCGCGCGCGCTTCGCGCAGGGTGGCGGCCAGACGGTCCAGCGACATTGGCAGACGCGTGACCGAGACAGACAGGCCCGAGAGCGCGTTGCAGACCGCATTGGCCAGGGCGCCACCGGTGCCGATGATGCCGCCTTCGCCCGCGCCCTTGACGCCCAGCGGGTTGGAGGGCGAAGGGCTGAGTTCGAGCGTGAGGGCTTCGACATGCTCGAAATCGGTGCTCACAGGCAGCAGGTAGTCGGCAAAGGTGCCGGTGGTGAGCTGGCCGTCCTCGTCGTAGATGAACTCGTCGAGGAAGGTGCCGCCCAGGCCCTGCACCGCCGCACCAATGGTCTGGCCGTGCACGATCAACGGGTTGATCACGCGGCCCACGTCTTCGACGCAGAGGAACTTCTCGACCTTGACCTGTGCGGTTTGCGGATCGACGCTCACATGGGCGAGCTGCAGGCCAAACGTGAAGGTGAGCCGGTCGTTCTCGAACGAGGTTTCGACGCTCAATGGGCCACGGTCTTCGGCGCCACAGGCCGGCAGTCCGGCGGCGAGCTCGGCCAGCGTGGCCACCGTGCTGCCGTCGGCTTCGCGCAGCACCTGGCCGTCGCGCCAGAGGAGGCCCTGCGCATCGTTCATGCCTTTGAGGCTGGCGGCGCGTTCGATCAGCTTTTGCACCATCGCCTGGCCGGCCTTGTGCACCGCGCTGCCACTCATCACCGCCGAGCGGCTGTGGTAGGCGCCAAAGCCGTGCTTGAGCAGGGTGGTGCTGCCGTGGTGCACGCGGATGTTCTCGAACGGCACGCCCATGGCATCGGCCAGCACCTGCGCCATCGAGGTCTCGTGGCCCTGGCCGGCACTGGAGGCGCCCACGAACAGGTCGAAGCTGCCGTCCTGGCGCAGTTCGATGCGCGCGTGTTCGCCCGGGCCACCGCCGGTGGACTCGGTGAAACAGGCCATGCCAACGCCGTGCAGGCGCCCGTCGATGAGCTGGCCATTGCGCCGGGCGAGTTCGGCGTAGCCGAAATGCGCCAGCCCCTGTTCGAACACGGCCGGGTAGTTGCCGCTGTCGTAGATGGTGGTCGGTTGACCGGGCACGAGTGCGCCGGCGTCGTACGGCATCTGCTCGGCCTTGATCAGGTTCTTGCGGCGAAATTCCACCGGGTCGATGCCCATCTCGCGGGCGGCGATGTCGATCAGCCGCTCGCGGAAGAAGCAGGACTCGTAACGGCCGGGGCCGCGGTAGGTGCCGGCCGGCGTCTTGTTGGTGATGACGGCGCAGACATCGAAGTCCAGGTTCGGGATCGCGTACGCCCCCTGCAGGAACTGGGTGCCCTTGCCGGCCATCACGCCGGGGTTGGTGCGCACATAGGCGCCGATGTCGCCCATCACCTTGCCGCGCATGGCCTGGATGTGGCCCTCGCGGTCCACGGCAATCTCCAGCTCGCAGTGCATCTCGCGCGAGTGGTTCATCGCCATCAGGTTCTCACGCCTGTCCTCGATCCACTTCACGGGACGGCCGATCGTCTTGGCGGCAAATGGCACCAGGAAGTCTTCCGGATAGAAGTCGCCGCGCACGCCGAAGCTGCCGCCGACGTCCACCTCGATCATGTCCACCGTGCTGTTGGGCAGGCGCAGCATGTCGGCCAGGATGGCGCGGTTGGCAAACGGCACCTTGCCGGCGCCCCACACCGTGAGGTGCTGGGCGGCCGCGTCCCACTCGGCCACCAGCCCGCGTGTCTCCAGCGGCACCGCGCTGTGGCGGTGCACGTAGAAGTTATCCTTGCGCGTGTAGAAGGCGTTGCGGAAGGCCGCGTCGGCGTCGCCCCGAACCACGCGGTAGGCCGTGGCCACGTTGCTGCCCTGGGCTTCGTGGATCAGCACCTGGTTCTGCGCCGCCTGGCGTGCATCGACCACCGCTTCCAGGCTGTCGTAGTCCACATAAACCAGCTCGGCCGCGTCTTCGGCGATGTAACGGTTTTCCGCGATCACCATGGCCACGGGTTCGCCGACGTAGCGCACCACGTCGTTGGCCATCGGCAACTGCAGGAACTTTTCCATGCCCGGCAGCGGACAGGTGCGCTGCGGAATGGTCTTGGCGAGTTCGGCGATGTCGGCGAAGGTGATCACCTGCACCACGCCGGGCAGTTCCAGCGCGGCGCTGGCGTCGATGCTCAGCACCTTGGCGTGCGCCATCGGGCTGCGCACCACCACCGCGTGCAGCATGCCGGGGCGCTTGATGTCGTCGACATAACGACCGCGGCCGGTCAGCAGGCGCAGGTCTTCGTTGCGTTCGACAGCGCGTCCCATCATGGTCTGGCTCATGCGGCACCTCCGCTCTGGCGCGCCTTGGCGGTGTCGACGATGGCCTCGACGATCGGGATGTAGCCGGTGCAGCGGCAGATGTTGCCGGAGATCGCTTCGCAGGCCTGCTCGCGCGTCGGGCAGGGCGAGCGCTCCAGGAAGGCGTGCGCCGTGGTCAGCATGCCCGACGTGCAGAAGCCGCACTGCAGCGCGTGGTGCTTGCGGAAGTTGGCTTGCAGATCGGTCAGGCCTTCGGGTTGGGACAGGCCCTCGACCGTCACCACGTCACAGCCCTCGGCCTGCACCGCGAACATCAGACAGGAGCGCATCGGCTCCTGATTGACGAGGATGGTGCAGGCGCCGCAGACGCCGTGTTCGCAACCCAGGTGGGTGCCGGTGAGATCGAGGTGCTCGCGCAGAAAGTCGGCCAGCGTGAGCCGAGGTTCGACCTCGGCATTCACCGTCTGGCCATTGACGCGCAATTGGATTCGGACCGCTTCGGTCATGGATGTGTTCTCCGTTTCGGCGCTCAGGACGCCAGGGCCTGGCGCAACACGCGCGCCACCAGGGTCTGCACCAGTTCCTGGCGGTACTCGGCCGAGGCGTGGTGGTCGCTCATGGGTTCGATCGCGGCGCGCGCGGCCTGGGCCGCGGCTTCGATGGCGGCATCGTCGATCACGCGCCCGATCAGCAGGGACGCGGCGCTCTCGATCACCAAGGGCCGCGATGCGGCTGCGAACACCACGCAACGCGCCTGCGTGCAGCGGCTGCCGGCGTCGAGGTCGAGCGTGCCGATAGCGCCGGTGATGGCGAAGTCTCCCATGCGGCGCGAGACTTCCTCGAAGCCCCAGCGGCGCTGTGCGGGCCAGGCCGGGAATTCGACGGCGGTGATGAGTTCGCCCGGTTGCAGGTCCGTGGTGTACACGTCCTGCGTGAAATCCACCGCCTTGACGCGGCGCTGGCCGTCGGCGCTTGCGACGACGATGGTGGCGTCCAGTGCGATGCACACCGCCTGCCATTCGGCCGCCGGGTCGGCGTGCGCCAGGCTGCCGCCGATGGTGCCGCGGTTGCGGATCTGCGGGTGCGCCACGAAGCGCATCACCGCCGGGATCAGCGGCAGGCGCCGCTGCAGCAGCTCACTGCGCTCGCAGCTGGCGTGCGTGGTGAGCGCGCCGATTTCGGTGGCGCCGCTGGGCAGTTCGCGGATGCCGCGCAAGGCGTCGAGACGGCGCAGGTCCACCAGCACCTCGGGCGTGGCCAGGCGCATGTTCATCGCCGGCATCAGGCTCTGGCCGCCGGCGATCACCTTGGCGCTGTCCCCCAACGCGGCCAACCGGCGCAAGGCCTCGTCCAGGGTCGAGGGGGCTTCGTATTGAAAACGTGGGGGCTTCATGGGTACTTGTTGCGCTGGGCGGATCCGGCCTCAGAGGGCCACGTTGACGGCGTCGTAGACGAACAGCCATTCATAGCGTTCGCGGATGCGCGCCGGATCCCATTCGATGGAGGTGTAGTTGTCGGCTTGCACCGGGTCCACCAGCTGCTCGTTGTGGAAGCGTTTCAGGTTGGCGGCCGACTGGTCGACGATGCGCGTGGTGCGCTCGATGCGGGCGGCATCGTAACGCTTGAGCGCGGCCACCGGATCCGGGCCGCATTCGTGCAGCGCGCGGGCCAGCACCAGGCCGTCTTCGATCGCCATGTTGGCGCCCTGGGCGAGGTAGGGCAGGGTGGAATGGCAGGCATCGCCCAGCAGCGTGACGCGGCCGTGGCTCCACTGCTGCAGCGTGGGGTGCAGGAACAGCCCCCACTTGAACGGCGTCTCGATGTTCTCGACCATCAGCTGCACGTCCGGGTGCCAGCCCACATAGTCGGCCTTGCATTCGGCCACGGTGCCGGCTTCGGTCCAGGACTCCACCTGCCAGTCGTCGCGCTCGACGTGGCCGACGAAGTTCAGCAGTTTGCCGCTGCGCACCGGGTAGGTGATGATGTGACCGTTCGGTCCGATCCAGTTCGCGCCCACGGGACGGCGCAGGTGTTCGGGTAGGCGCTCCATCGGGATCAGACCGCGCCAGGCCATGCCGCCGGTAAAGCGCGGCTTGTGTTCGCCCACCAGTTGGCGGCGCACGCGCGAGTGCAGACCGTCGGCGCCGACCAGCACGTCACCGCGCACGGTGCGGCCGTCGTTGAGCTGCAGTTCGACTTCATCACCGACTTCGCGGAAACCCACGCCCTGTGCGTTCACGTGCAGGGCATCGGGCTTGATCGCGCGCACGGCGTCGACCAGCATCTTGTGCAGGTCGGCGCGGTGCATCATGTAGTAGGGCGCGCCGTAGCGCTGCACCGACTCGGCGCCTAGGTTGAGCAGCGGAATCGTCTTGCCGCTCGACCAGATGCGCACTTCCTTGGACGAGGACTCCACGCCCCACTGGGCCAGCTGCTCGCTCAGACCCAGCGATTGCAGCACGCGCACGCCATTCGGGCCGAGCTGCACGCCGGCGCCGATTTCCTTGAGTTCCTGGGCCTGTTCGTAGACCTCGACGTCCATGCCGCGCTGCAGCATCGCCAGCGCCGCCGTCAGACCACCGATGCCGCCGCCGGACACCACCACTTTCAGTTTCTTGCTCATGCTTGGGATTCCTCGGGAAAAAACTCAGGCGCCTTGGCCGCTGGCCTGCTGCAACAACTCGATGGCGCGTTGCACCGGCATGACGTCGGCGTACTTGCTGTTCATGTCGTACAGGTTGACCGCGTGCGAGGTCTGCGAGCGGTCGAACACCGCTTCCTGCGGGACCACGACGCGAAACCCGAGCGAGGTGGCGTCCACCACGGTCGCGCGCACGCAGCCACTGGTGGTGGTGCCGGTCACGTAAACGGTGGAGACGCCGTTGTCGATCAGGTAGCTCACCAGCGGCGTGCCGAAAAACGCGCTCGGGTGGGCCTTGGGCACCAGGATGTCGCCGGGCTGGGGCGCCACCTCTTCCACGAAGTCATAGCCGCGCGGCGGAATCGTCATCACCGCCGGCGCTTTGTCGGCCCAGCGGCCGCCGTCGTACGACTTCTTGGGCGCCACGTGCGGGTACATGACCGGCATGTTGGCGGCGCGGAACGCCTTGATCAGGGCCTGGATGTGCGGCACTGCGTTCCAGCCGTACTCGCCGCAGCTCGTGGGGTATTCCTTGATCGCTTCCTGGATCGGCATCGGCTTGCTGCTGACCGAGCGGTACTGCACATCGATCACCAACAGGGCGGCCTTGCCCGGTTTATGCGAAGGGGTGCCAAACCCGATCGAGTTGTAGAGCGCCAGCTCCTCGGCCGGGATGACGCTGTGCCATGGAGGCGTCGTGGTGTTGGGATGGGTCATTTCAAACAGTTTCGGTTTCTATTTCTTGGAATGTAGTTCTACCAAACAGAATTGCCAAGAGAAAAAAGCTAAAAACGTTGTATGAGAGATACATTTATTGACTTTGTATTTCTGTTTGCTAGCATGAAGTTCTGTTCAACGAAATGTGCCTTGAAATGGCGCGAACCTGTGGTCCGCGTCTGACCAGCCCTTTTTGCCAATGCCTGAATTCAGTTTTGAGCCCGTGGAGCTACCGCCAACGGCGCCCGCCTTGCGGGAGCGCGTGCGCAAGTTCCTCGCCCTGGAGCGCTCCCGCAACACCTTCGATCCCGTGCGCAACACCTGGACCTCGTTCAACGCCGAGTTCAGTCGGCGTTGCGGCGAGGAAGGCCTGATCGGTCTGGTGTTTCCGCGCGAGTACGGTGGACATGGCATGTCCAACCTGGAGCGCTATGTCGTGATGGAGGAACTGGTCGCTGGTGGCGCGCCGGTGGGCGCCCACTGGATCGCGGACCGCCAAAGCGGGATGCAAATCCTGCGCCACGGCACCGAACACGCGCGCCGTCTGATCATTCCGCGCATCGTGACCGGCACCTGCTACTTCGCCATCGGTATGAGCGAGCCCGATTCCGGTTCCGATCTGGCCGCTGTTCGCACCAAGGCGGTGCGGGTGGAAGGCGGTTGGCGCATCACCGGCACCAAAGTGTGGACCAGCAATGCGCACCGCGCGCATTACCTGATCGCTTTGGTGCGCACCGCGCCAAAGACCGAAGCGCGCCACGAGGGCATGACGCAGTTCATCGTCGACATGTCGCAGCCCGGCGTCACCACGCGCCCTATCTACAACCTGTATGGCGGTCACGACTTCAACGAAGTGATCTTCGACGACCACTTCGTGCCCGACGAGATGGTGCTGGGCCAGCCGGGCGAAGGCTGGAAGCTCGTCACCGGTGAGCTGGCTTACGAGCGTTCCGCTCCCGACCGTTTCATGAGCGTATACGCGGTGCTGCTGGAAACCATGCGCAAGCTGGGGCCGCAACCCGATGCCCACGCCGCTGGCGAGATGGGTCGCTTCGTGGCGCATCTGGCGGCGCTGCGCTTCATGTCCAACTCCATCGCCGGCAAGCTGCAGCGCGGCGAGCAGCCGATCGTGGAAGCGGCGCTGGTCAAGGACATCGGCACCACCTTTGAGCGCGAGATTCCCGAGGTCGCGCGCAAGTTGCTGCCCACCGAAACCACGATGGGCAAGGGCAGCAGCTTCGAAGACATGTTGGGCGGCGCCATCCTGCGCGCCCCGGCCGCGACGATCCGCGGTGGCACACGAGAAATCCTGCGCGGAATGATCGCCCGCGGACTGGGGCTGCGATGAACGAGCTGCGTCAAGAACTGGGCAAGGGCCTCTCGCGCCTGAGCGAAGAAACCTGTACCAGCGAGCTGCTGGAATCGGCCGAGCAGGGCGTCTGGCCCGAAGCGGTCTGGAACGGACTGGAAAACCTCGGCCTGGTGATGGCCGCCTTGCCCGAAGAGGCTGGCGGCGTGGGCCTGGAACTGGCCGATCTGCTCTACATCGTCAACCGCAGTGCCTATGAAGCCCTGCCGGTGCCGTTGGTGGAGACCTTCCTGGCCGGCCGTGCGCTGGTGGCCGCCGGCATCGAGGTGCCCGAAGGCCCGCTGACGGTGGCGCCCGTGATGGGCGAGCACCTGGAGCTCAGCCGCTCGGGCGACACCTGGTCACTGCAAGGTGTAGCGCGCCATGTGCCTTGGGGCAATCGCTGCGGTCATGCCGTGGTGGTGGCCGCGCAGGACGGCGTCGAACACGTCGCCCTGGTGCGCCTGGCGCCCGAGCTGGTGGTCCAGGAGGAGAAGAACCTGGCCGGTGAGCCGCGCGTGGATCTGAAGTTCGACGGCGCCACCGTGGTGGACGCGCGTGTCGTGGCCGCTGCGCGTGAACGGCTCGAGCTCGACGGCGCGCTGTTGCGCGCGGTGCAGATGACCGGCGCCATGGAGCGCGCGCTCGAACTCTCGCTGAGCTATGCCAACGAGCGTGTGCAGTTCGGCCGCCCGATCGGCAAGTTCCAGGCGGTGCAGCAGATGCTGGCCGTGATGGCTGGCCACGTAGCGGCCGCCAAGGCCGCGGCCGACTTCGCCGCCCATGGCTGTGCCCAGGGCCTGGGCCTGTTCCCGGTGGCGATTGCCAAGGCCCGTGTGGGTGAAGCCGCTGGTCTGAGTGCCGAGATCGCGCATCAGGTCCACGGCGCCATGGGCATCACCCGTGAACACCGCCTGCATTTTTCGACGCGCCGCCTCTGGGCCTGGCGCGATGAGTTCGGCGCCGAAGTGCTCTGGCAACGACGCCTCGGATCGCTGGTTGCGCAGCAAGGCCCCGATGCGTTGTGGCCGATGTTGACCGCGTACAGCGCGTGAAGATTTTTTCAACCCCTCCCTCCAACCAACTGAGGAAAACACCCATGAAAAACCTGTTCGCGTTCGCCGTCTCCGCGGCAATGGTGATGGCCGCGCCCCTTGCCAGCGCCCAGGCCAGCGACTATCCGGGCTCCAAGCCGGTGCGGATCGTTGTGCCGTCGGCGCCGGGTAGTGGTGGCGACAGTGCGGCGCGCTTCTTCGCCGAGCAGCTCACCAAGCAAATCGGTGGCAGCTTCGTGATCGAAAACCGCGCCGGTGCCGGTGGCGTGATCGCCGCCAACGAGGTCAAAACGTCGCCGGCCGACGGCTACACCATCTTCATCGGCAGCAACACGCCGCTGGTGGTGACGCCCCTGGTGATGAAGAACGTGAGCTTCGACCCGATCAAGGACTTCACGCCGCTGTCGGGCACGACCAAAGGTTCGACCATCATCTCGGTGCAGCCCGCTTCGCCGATCAAGAGCCTGCAGGAACTGGTCGCCAAGGCCAAGGCTTCGTCGCAGCCGCTCAACGCCGGCGCCTTCACGGCTGGCTACCAGCTCGTGCTGGAGTGGTTCGCCCGCATGGCCGGCATCAAGGTCAACGTGATCCCCTACAGGGACTCGGCCATGATGTATTCCGACATCGCCGGCGGTCGTATCGACTTCGTCATCTCCGACGTGGTCGGTGGCTCTGCTGCCATGCGCGGCAACCTGATCCGTCCGCTGGCCGTGACCGCGCCGAAGCGCCATCCCGACTTCCCGGATCTGCCCACCACCGCCGAAGCCGGTTACCCCGAATTCGTGAACTACGTGTGGTCGTCCTTCGTGGTGCGTTCGGAAACGCCTGAGCCGATCCGCAAGAAGCTGGCCGATGCCCTGGCACGCATCATGGACAGCGACGCGGCTCGCCAGTACGCCAAGAACGCCAACACCGAACTGCTGGACCTGGGCCCCGAAGCCATGCGCAAGTTCCAGCTCGAAGAGTTCGAGCGTTTCAGCAAGGTCGCCAAGGCCGCCGGCATCGTTCCGCAATAAGGCACACGCCCCGCTGGAAGCCACCGCATGACCGCCACGTTTCCCGGCGCGCGCGCTCCCGACCGGGAGCGTGTCGTCCACGCCCACGGCCTGCAGCTGCACGTGTGTGAATGGGGTGCGCCCGAGGCGCCGCCCGTGCTGCTCGCGCACGGCATCGGGGACCACGCGCGCGGCTTCGACCTGCTCGCGCCCGCGCTGGCCGACGCCGGCTGGCGCGCGGTGGCCTGGGACCAACGCGGTCATGGGGATTCCGACCCTGCCGACCTCTACAGCTGGCCGGCCGACACGCGCGACCTGCTGGCCGTGGCCGACAGTTGCGGCGCGGCGCCGATGCCCGCGATCGGCCACAGCAAGGGCGGCTCCCTGCTCGCCTGGGCGGTGCAGGCACTGCCCGGGCGCTTTTCCCAACTGGTGTTGCTTGACGGCTTGTCGTTCAACGCGCCCACGCTGGCGCCCGAAGATCTGTGGCGCGATCTGCTCACGGCCCAGGGCCTGCAGAAATGGATCGGCCGCCACACCGATCGCCAGCCCCGTTTCCTGCCGACGCGCGAGGCCCTGGTGGCCCAGCGCGCGCGCGCCAACCCCCGCTTGCCCGCCGCCTGGATCGAGCACCTCGTCGAGCACGGTGCGCAGCCGTGCGCCGAGGGCTGGCGCTGGAAGCACGATCCGCGCGCGGTGGCGCCGCTGATCGGTCCCCATCCTTCCCAGTGGATGCTGCAACGCCTGCCCGCCATGTCCCCGCCTTTGCTGGCCATCGTGGGCGGTGTGCGCGAAAGCATCAGCTGGAAAGTCGGGTTGTCCGACATCCAACCCTTCTTGCCACTGGGCGCCCAGGTCGAGGAATGGAAGGACGTGGGCCACTTTGTTCACATCGAAGCACCGCGGACCACGGCCGAGCGCGTGCTCACCTTTCTAAAAAAACCATGATCCGCTGGCTGCCCCAGGGCCGCTTGCGGCTGGCCCTTCACACCTTGCGCGACCAGCGCCCCCGCGATACGGCCGGCGCGCTCCTGCTGCTGCACGGTCTGGGCGAGCGTTCGCCCGGCGCGGTGCCCGACTACGTGAACACTTGGCCTGGTGCGGTGTTCGCACTCGACTTCACGGGCCACGGCGCGTCCTCTGTGCCGCAAGGTGGCGGCTACACCTGCGAGGCCTTGATGCTCGATGCGGTGGCTGCCGTGGACACCATCGGTCCTTGCATCCTGCTCGGTCGCGGTCTTGGCGCCTACGTGGCCCTGATGACCGCCGCGGTGCGCGCCGAGCGCGTGCGCGGGACCGTGCTGAGCGATGGCCCCGGTCTGGCCGGCGGGGGGGATGGCGCCCAGACGCCCTTTCTGCCCCAGGTCGTCGCCACGGGCACGACCACCCCCGATCCGCACGCGCTGGCCGATCTCGCCACCGATGTGCGCCACCCCGCTGCCGCCGCGCGCTGGGCGCAGCTGCTGCGCGAGGCCCACGCTGGCCCCACGCACCTGCACCTCTGTCTGCGCGAGCCCGTGCCCTGGGCACAGGCCGTGGCCCAGGTGCTGGAAATCCCTGCTGTCACTCCCCTTGCATCGGCACTGGCCGCTTGCGAGGGACTTTTTCAGGAGTCCCGCTCGTCATGAGCTCCCCACCCGTTTCGCCCTCGACGGCACCCACGCCGGTGTCCCCCGCGGTGCGCGCCATCCTGGACATGGCCCGCCCGGTCGTGACGCTGTTGCCGATCGATTGCCCGCCCGACGCCTTCGCGCGCGAGCTTCAGCGTCAGAGCCTGCCGCCATGTCGCTGATCCACGCCACGCTCGAAGAGGCCAGTGCCGCTCTGGCGGCGGGCCGCATCTCCTCCGTTGAACTGGTCGAAGCGCTGCACGCCGAAGCGCGCCGTGTCGACACGGTGATCCATGCGATCGCCGAGTGGAACGAAGACGCCGCCCGCACCCAGGCCCAGGCGCGCGACGCCGAGCGCGCTGCCGGTCAGGTGCGCGGCCCGCTGCACGGCGTGCCGCTGGCACACAAGGATCTGTTCTTTCGCCCACAGCGCGCACCGCAATGCGGCTCGCGGGTGGTGCTGCCCGCGCATCCTGAGCCTGCGGGTGTGCTGGCGCGCCTGGCGGCGGCTGGCGCCGTCGACCTGGGCAGCGTGCAGCTCTCCGAGTTCGCCTACAACCCGACCGGCCACAACTGGGCGCGCGGCCATGTGCGCAACCCCTGGAACCCCGAGTACGTGACCGGTGGTTCTTCCAGCGGCTCGGCGGCTTCGGTCGCGGCCTGCATCAACTTCGCCTCGGTCGGCTCCGACACCGCGGCTTCCATCCGCGTGCCCGCTGCCTGCTGTGGTGTGACCGGCCTCAAACCCACGCACGGGGCCGTCGATGCCAGTGGCTGCGTGCCGCTGTCGTACTCGCTCGACACGCTCGGCCCGATCGCGCGCAGCGCGCGCGACTGTGCGCTGCTGTTCGACGCGCTCACCGGCTCCGATACGTTCTCGCGTGCCGGCAACCCGCCCGAGGGCCTGCGCGTTGGCGTCTCCACGCGTTACTTCGTCGACGACATCCACCCCGAAGTCGCGCGCGGCATGGAAGACGCCCTGCAGGCCCTGCGCGACCTCGGCGCCTCCATCCAGTCGGTCACGCCCACCGGCTTGCCCCAGGCCAACGCCAATGCCAGCGTGATCATCATGTCCGAAGCCACCTCGGCCCATCGGCCGTGGATGGAGCGCCAGGCGCAGCACTACGCTCCGTCGGTCCTGCAGCGCCTGCAACAGGGCGCGCAGTTCAGCGCGGCCGACTACGTGGGCGCGCAGCGCTACCGTGCGCCGGCCCTGGCCGCCTTCTGCGAACAGGTGTTCGCCCATGTCGACGTGTTGGTCGCGCCGGTGATCGCGATCCCGGTGCCGCGGCTGGACGCCGTGCAGTCGGATCTGGACCCGGCCATGACCGCCATCGCGCGCGATATGACGCGCCTGACCCGCCCCATCAACTACCTCGGCCTGCCCGCGCTGTCCCTGCCCGTCGGGCGCGACAGCCGGGGTCTGCCCTTGGCTGTTCAACTGATCGGCCGCCCCCACAGCGAAGCCTTGCTGATACAGGTCGGTGCCGCCTTGCAGCGTTGCACCGACTGGCACCGCATGCGTCCCGCCATCCCCCCGCACAGCGCCACTTCCGGCGCAGGAGACCTCACCTGATGAACCTCGTCCACTACGAACAAGTGCAGCACACGGCCGTGCTGCGTCTGAACAACCCGCCCGTCAACGCGCTCGCCTATGCGCTGCGTGCCGAACTCGCCGCCGCGCTCGATCGCGCGCTGATCGACGACAGCGTGCAGGCCATCGTGCTCACCGGTACCGACAAGGCCTTCTGCGCCGGCGCGGACATCCCCGAGCTCGGCACGCCCAAGGCCGCGCAGGACCCGAACATCTTCACGCTCATCCACGAGATCGAGAACAGCCGCAAGCCGGTGATCGCTGCCATCGCCGGCATCTGCATGGGTGGTGGCCTGGAAATCGCGCTCGCCTGTCACTACCGCGTGGCCCTTACCGACGCCCAGATCGCCTTCCCCGAAATCAAGCTCGGCCTGATGCCGGGTGCGGGCGGCACCCAACGCCTGCCGCGCCTCACCGGCCTGCAATGGGCGCTCAACCTCATGCTCACCGGCGAGACCGTGCGCGCCGAGCGCCTGACCGAAACCGCGCTGTTCGACCGTCTCGTCACCAGCGACCTGATCGCCCAGGCCTGTGATCTCGCTGCCGAAATCGTGCGTGCCGCTCAGCCGCCGCGCCGTACCTGCGAGCTGCGCGTCAACGAGCCCTACATGCAGAGCCTGCTGCAATTCGCGCGCAACACCGTGCGGCCCAAGCTCAAGGGCGGCGACACCGCGGCACTGTGCGTGATCGACGCGCTGGCCGCTTCGGTCGAAAAGCGGTTCGAGGACGGGCTGCGCCTGGAGCGCGAGCTCTTCGCCACCCTGGAACAGGGCGCCTACTCGCGCGCCATGCGCCACATCTTCCGTGCCGAGCGTCTGGCCAGCAAGGTCGAAGGCGTGGACAAGGACACGCCCACGCGCGAGGTGCAACGTGTGGCCATCATCGGCGCCGGCACCATGGGCGGCGGCATCGCCATGGCCTTCCTGAATGCGGGCATTCCGGTCACGCTGCTGGACCGGGCCGAGGCCGACATCGAGCGCGGCATCGCCACCATCCGCCGCAACTACGAGACGACGGTGCAGCGCGGCCGCCTCAAGCCTGAAGCGATGGAATCGCGTCTGGCACAGCTGCAGGGTGTGACCGACTACGCCGCCATCGCCGACGCCGACCTCGTGATCGAGGCCGTGTTCGAGAAGATGGAGGTCAAGGAAGACGTGTTCCGCAAGCTCGACGCGGTGATGAAGCCCGGCGCCATCCTCGCCACCAACACCTCGCGGCTGGACGTGAACCAGATCGCCGCTTTCACCCGGCGCCCGGCCGATGTGTTGGGCATGCACTTCTTCAGTCCGGCCAACGTCATGAAGCTGCTCGAGGTCGTGCGCGGCGACCAGACCTCGCCCGAAGTGCTCAACACCGTGATGCAGCTGGCACGCCGCATCGGGAAGGTGGCCATCGTCTCCGGCGTGTGCGACGGCTTCATCGGCAACCGCATGATCAGCTTCTACCTCGAGCAGAGCATGGTGCTGTTGGAAGAGGGTGCTTCGCCGCAGCAGATCGACCGCGCGTTGGAGCAATGGGGCATGGCCATGGGCCCGTTCCGCATGAGCGACCTGGCCGGCCTGGACATTGGTTACACCATCCGCCAGCGCGAGTACGCCGAGAACCCGCAGGCGCGCCGCAGCCCGATCGCCGACAAGGTTTACGAAGCCGGTCGTCTGGGGCAGAAGAACGGCAAGGGTTGGTACAAGTACGTGCCGGGCCAGCGCAACGCCTTGCCCGATCCCGAGGTCGACGCCCTGATCGCTCAACACCACGCCGCCACCGGCCGCACGCCGCGCCGCTTCAGTGACGCCGAGATCGTCGAACGCTGCATCTACGCGCTGGTCAACGAAGGCGCCTACATCCTGCAGGAAGGCATCGCCGCGCGCGCCTCCGACATCGACCTCGTCTACCTGCACGGCTATGGATTCCCGCGCTGGCGCGGCGGTCCCATGATGGCCGCGCAGACCGTAGGCCTGGCCAGCGTGGTGCGCGCCATTGAGCGCATCCGCGCCCGTGGCGACTCGCACTTCAAGGCCCCGGCGCCGCTGCTGCTGCAACTGGCCGAACAAAACAAGGGCTTCGATTGAGCGCCGCCGCTGCGCCCAGCCCTGTCCCATTGACGCAAGAAACGCGAAGGAATCAAAGATGAATGAAGCGGTGATCGTTTCCGTGGCCCGCACCGGCCTGGCCAAGTCCTGGAAAGGTGCCTTCAACATGACGCACGGCGCCACGCTCGGTGGCCACGTCGTGCAGGCCGCCGTGCAGCGTGCCGGCATCGACCCGGCAGAGGTGGAAGACGTCTACTTCGGCTGCTCGCTGGGTGAAGGCACCACCGGCAGCAACGTCGCCCGTCAGATCGCCCTGCGCGCGGGTCTGCCGGTGACTGCCGCCGGCACCACCGTGACGCGCTTTTGCGCCTCCGGTCTGGAGGCCGTGGCCAACGCCGCCAAGCGCGTCGTCGTCGACCGCGTGCCGGTCATGGTGGCCGGCGGCATCGAGTCGATCTCGTGTGTGCAGAACGAACTCAACCAGCACATGCGCATGGATCCCTGGCTGCTCGAGCACCGGCCTGAGACTTACATGAGCATGCTCCAGACCGCCGAGAACGTCGCCAGCCGGTACGGCATCTCGCGCGAAGCGCAGGACGCCTACGGCGCGCGCAGCCAGCAGCGCGCGGCCGCCGCGCAGGCCGCTGGCCTGTTTGCCGACGAGATCGTTCCCATGACCGTGACCATGGGCGTGGAGAACAAGGCCACGGGCCACATCGAGCGGCGCGAAGTCACCATCGACCGCGACGAAGGCATCCGTCCCGACACCACGGTCGAAGGCATCGCCAAGCTGCGCGCCGTGCTGCCCAACGGTGTCATCACCGCCGGCAACGCCAGCCAGTTTTCCGACGGCGCTGCCGCCTGCGTGGTCATGGATGCCAAGCTCGCCGAACAGCGCGGACTGCGCCCGCTGGGCATCTTCCGGGGCTATGCCGTGGCCGGTTGCGAGCCCGACGAAATGGGCATTGGCCCGGTGTTCGCGGTGCCTCGCCTGCTCGAACGCACCGGTGTGCGCCTGGAAGACGTGGGTCTGTGGGAGCTCAACGAAGCCTTCGCTGTGCAGGTGCTGTATTGCCGCGACAAGCTCGGCATTCCTGACGATCGCCTCAACGTCAACGGCGGTGCCATCGCCGTTGGCCATCCTTATGGCGTAACCGGCGTGCGCCTGGTCGGCCATGCGCTGATCGAAGGCCGGCGCCGCGGCGTCAAGTACGTGGTGGTGACGATGTGCGTCGGCGGTGGTCAGGGCGCCGCTGCTCTGTTCGAGGTGTGCTGAGATGAGCGCCACGACTCCCTTCTCCACCGCAGACCTGGGCATCGAACGCGAGGGCGCCGTGGCCGTGATCGAGCTGCGCCGCCCACCGCACAACTTCTTCGACCTCGACCTCATCACCCGCGTGGCCGATGCCTGCGAAGCGTTCGACGCCGATCCCGAGGTGCGCGCCATCGTGCTGCGTGCCCAGGGCAAGTCCTTCAGCGCCGGCGCCAACCTGGCCAACAAGGACGCGCCGGGAACTGCGCCGGTGCACCCGCAACGCCACACGTACCGCGAAGCGCTGCGCATCTTCAAGACCGGCAAGCCCATCGTCGCCGCCGTGCAGGGCGCCGCCATCGGCGGCGGCCTGGGCCTGGCCCTGGTGGCCGACTTCCGTGTCGCCTGTCCCGAGGCGCGCCTGAGTGCCAACTTCACCAAGCTCGGCTTTCACCCGGGCTTTGGTCTGACCGCCACCTTGCCCTGGCTGATCGGCCGCCAAAAGGCCGCGCTGATGTTCTATACCAGCCGCAACATCGATGGCCAGACCGCGCTCGCCATGGGCCTGGTTGACCAGGTCGTGCCCCAGGCCGAGGTGCATGGCGCGGCCATGGCGCTGGCGCAGGAACTCGCGGGCGTTGGCCCGTTGGCTCTGCGCGCCACGCGCGCCACGCACCGGCGCAGTCTGATCCCCGAGATCGAGCAGGCCCTGGAGCGCGAGATGACCGAACAGGCGTGGCTGGGCAAGACCCGCGACTTCCAGGAAGGTCTGGCGGCGGTGCGCGAACGCCGTGAGCCGCGCTTTAGCGGTCAGTAAACCCTGGCCAGCGCTTGGCCCCATGCCGCCCTAGAATGGCTGCCGCCGAGACCTCGCCGCGGCATGCCGTGGCGGCCGCCCACAAGCCCACCCCACACACACCATGACCGCTGAGAACAAGGACGGCGTTGCCGCGGTTGAGCGTGCGCTGACGATCATGAATGCGTTTCGCATCGACGACCAGGCGCTCACCCTGCACGAACTGGCCAACCGCACCGGCTTCTACAAGAGCACCATCCTGCGCCTGCTGGCCTCGCTGATCCGTTTCGGCTGCGTGCAGCAGATGCCCGATGCGACCTACAAACTCGGGCACGCGGTCATGAAGTGGGGCAGCGTCTACCGCCAGTCGCTGCGGCTGGAAGACCACGTCATGCCGGTGCTCAACCGGTTGGTGGAACTCACGGGCGAGGGGGCATCCTATTTCCGCCGTGAAGGCGATGTGCGCTTGTGCCTGTTCCGGGTGGACCCGCGCCACAGCGTGCGCGACCACATCTACGCCGGCCAGGTGTTGCCGCTGCGGCAGGGGGCGGCCGGTCGTGTGCTGGTGGAATTTGAGGGCGAGCCCGCGAACTGGCCGAGCACGCGGGTGTTCTTCTCGGTGGGCGAGCGCGAGCCCGACATTGCAGCCCTGGCCGCGCCGGTTTTTGGCCCTGACGATGCCGTGGTCGGCTCGATCGCTATTTCGGGTCCCTCCAGCCGCTTCGCCGAAGCGGTACTGCCCTCGCACACCGCCGCCGTGCGCGAAGCCGCCATCACCCTGACCCAACATTTCGGCGGCAACGCCGACTGG
Organism: Pseudomonadota bacterium; assembly: GCA_023415035.1. Classification (GTDB taxonomy): domain Bacteria; phylum Pseudomonadota; class Gammaproteobacteria; order Burkholderiales; family Burkholderiaceae_C; genus Hydrogenophaga. The sequence goes on from JAEZLX010000230.1 coordinate 24,543, forward strand.
CTGCTCGGCCTGCGTCGGGCCTGAGGCGGCCCGTCTCCTTTTCAGCCAAGCCTCCGGCAAGGGCGTTTGGCGCACAGACACGGGCGCGCACCGCAGACAGGGCGCGCGTCAACTCCCCAGGCGGCAGGGCGGCTGTCCCTTGCGCGACAAGCGCCCTGCGGCCGGTCGGGTACCGAAAGAGCGACCCTGTTACCCAGGGCCGTACATGCATAACCGACGAAAGGTACGCCGGATCGCCCAGGCGGTTGTGGTGGTCGCACCTTCGGTGTGCAGAAAAGACCGTCCGCTCTATTTGCGAGCCCATTCAATGGCCGCCCGTCCTTCACCTGAAAGGAGACCAGTATGAGTTCTAACGTTGGCCGCCCACTGCCCACAATTAGTCGCCCCTTATTTATTCGCAAGCCATTGATTTTGCTGGATATTTTCTTCATTCCGGCGTATAATTTCTCCCGTTCTGATAGCGCATCCGCCTTGATTTCTGGGAGTTTCGTGCCGTGATGTTCACCTGCCCCGCCACCGACGATTTCTTCCGCTCGCGCATCGAC
>JAEZLX010000178.1 GCA_023415035.1 Pseudomonadota bacterium
CCGCGCGGCGCCCGGGCGGGGCGCAGACCTATTTCGAGGCGGCAATCGCCGCCGGTGCCGACGTGTTCATCACGGGGGAAATTTCCGAGCCGCAGGCGCACTATGCGCGCGAGTGTGGTGTCGGCTACCTGGCCTGCGGGCACCACGCGACCGAGCGCTATGGCGCGCCGGCGGTGGGTGAGCACGTGGCACGGTTGCTGGGTATCGAGCACCGCTTCATCGATATTTCCAATCCGGCCTGAGGATGCCCATGTCGAGTTCTCCGCGTCCTCCGGTTCTCATGACCATGGGCGATCCTGCGGGCATCGGTCCCGAGATTGTGTTGGCCGCCGCGGCACGGCATCCCGAACGCTGGACGGATCTGGTGGTGGTTGGCGATGTCGCGGTGATGCAGGCTGCGCGGGAGCGGCTGGCCGGCCAGTTGTCCATGCCGCTGCCACCTTTGCACGCCTGGGATGGCGCGTGCAAGCCTGGTTCGCTGGCGGTGTGGCAGGCCGGTGATCCGCGCCCGCTGCCTACGATCGGGCAGATCAGCGCGGATGCAGGCAGGATGGCCGCCGACGCCATCGAGCTGGCGGCGCGGCAGGTGCTGGCTGGCACCGGGCGGGCCGTGGTGACCGCACCCATCCACAAGGAGGCGCTCGCTGCCGCCGGCATTGGCTTTCCGGGCCATACCGAATTTTTGCAGGCTCTGGCGGCGGCGCACCTCGGTTGCGCGGTGGGCGAGGTGCCGGTGCGCATGATGCTCAGCTGCCCGGGGCTGAGGACCGTGCTCGTCACGATCCATGTGGCGCTGCGGCAGGCCATCGACATGCTCAGCACCGGGGAGGTGTTGAAAACCCTGCAGATCACGGATCAGTGCCTACGGATCGGAGGGCGTCGCCCCCGCATAGCCGTCGCAGGCCTCAACCCCCATGCGGGCGAGGGCGGTCTGTTCGGGCAGGAGGAAATCGGGATCATCGCGCCGGCCGTGGCGCAGGCGCGGCAGATGGGCGTGGATGTGTCCGGGCCGCATCCGCCCGACACCGTCTTCATGCGGGCGCGCCAGGGGCAGTTCGATGTCGTGATCGCGATGTACCACGACCAGGGGCTGATCCCGGTGAAGCTGCTTGGGCTGGACGGCGGCGTCAACACGACGCTGGGTCTGCCTTTCGTGCGCACCAGTCCCGATCACGGGACGGCCTTCGATCTGGCCGGCACGGGCCGGGCCGACCCGTCCAGCCTCATTGCCGCGTGGGATGTGGCGCAGGAAATGACGGCCGCCTGAGCGGGCGGCGCGTCTTCACGGCTTACTTGCGCAGGCTGTCGCGGATCTCGCGCAGCAGCAGCACGTCCTCTGGCGTGGCGGGCGGCTCGGCGGGTGCTGCAGGCTCTTCGCGGCGGAAGCGGTTGATCTGCTTGACCATCATGAAGATCACGAAGGCCAGGATCAGGAAATTCAGCGCGACCGAGACAAAGTTGCCGTAGGCCAGTACGGGAACGCCCGCCTCACGCACGGCGGCCAGGGTGCGGGGTGTGCCCTCGGGGACCGATCCCAGCGCGATGAACAGGTTGGAAAAGTCCAGCTTGCCGAACACCAGGCCCACCAGGGGCATGATCACGTCGTCAACCAGCGAGCCGACGATCTTGCCGAACGCGCCGCCGATGATGACGCCCACCGCCAGGTCGATGACGTTGCCCTTGACGGCAAATTCCTTGAATTCCTGCATCATTCCCATCTGAAGCTCCTTAGTTGTCAAAGAGTGCCGGACACGCGGATGGCGCGGCCCTGCTGTCAAAAAGCGACAGTGTGGCATGTTCTGCGCGACCTGGTGGCCCCTGGGGCAAGAGAGGAATTGCGACTGTCGCCAGCGGGCCAGCGCAGCCTCTGGTATGCGCGGGCTGCGCATCAGTGCTCCAGTACAATGCTTTGTTGACCCTTGTGCCTGTTTCGAAACGACCTTGAAAGATCCCCATGAGTGAAGCAACCGTCGATTCGACTGTGGATAGCAGTCGTCGGACCTGGCTGATCACGTCCTGCGCCATGGGTGGCGTGGGAGCAGCCGCTGTCGCCGTGCCCTTTGTGAGCACCTTCCAGCCTTCGGAGCGGGCCAAGGCGGCCGGCGCGGCTGTGGAGGTGGACATATCTTCCATCCCGCCGGGCGAGAAGATCGTCGTCGAGTGGCGCGGCAAGCCGGTCTGGATCATGCGGCGCACGCCCGAGCAGCTGGCGTCGCTGGAAAAGGTCGAGGCGGACCTCGCGGACCCGAATTCCGATCGCAAGTCGTTCCCGACGCCCGAGTACGCGAAGAACCGCTACCGTTCGATCAAGCCCGAGATCTTTGTGGGTGTGGGCATCTGTACCCATCTGGGCTGCTCGCCCGGCGACAAGTTCTCGCCCGGCCCGCAACCTTCGCTGCCGGATAACTGGCAGGGTGGCTATCTTTGCGCCTGCCACGGCTCCACGTTCGACCTGGCCGGCCGCGTGTTCAAGAACAAGCCGGCGCCGGACAACCTGGAGGTGCCTCCGCACTACTACGTGTCGGACACGGTGTTGCTCATTGGCGAAGAAAAGAAGGCCTGACGCGCCGCCAGCGCGCTCCGACCACGAGAGGCAGACATGGCTGAATTCAAAGAACTTCCCCCCGATGCTCCCACTGGCCAGAAGGTCATGAACTGGTTCGAGAACCGGTTCCCGACCGCGTTCGCGGCCTACCGGGTCCACATGTCGGAGTACTACGCTCCGAAGAACTTCAACTTCTGGTACATCTTCGGCTCGCTGGCGCTGCTGGTGCTGGTGATCCAGATCGTCACCGGCATCTTCCTGGTGATGCACTACAAGCCCGACGCGGCCACGGCCTTCGCATCGGTCGAGTACATCATGCGCGATGTGCCCTGGGGCTGGCTGATCCGCTACATGCACTCCACGGGTGCGTCCGCCTTCTTCGTGGTGGTGTACCTGCACATGTTCCGCGGCCTGCTCTACGGTTCCTACCGCAAGCCGCGCGAGCTGGTGTGGATCTTCGGCTGCGCGATCTTCCTGTGCCTAATGGCCGAGGCCTTCATGGGCTACCTGCTGCCCTGGGGCCAGATGTCCTACTGGGGCGCCCAGGTGATCGTGAACCTGTTCTCCGCCATTCCCTTCGTCGGCCCCGACCTGGCGATCCTGATCCGCGGCGACTACGTCGTGGGTGACGCCACGCTGAACCGCTTCTTCAGCTTCCACGTGATCGCCGTGCCGCTGGTGCTGCTGGGGCTGGTGGTGGCGCACCTGCTGGCGCTGCACGACGTGGGCTCCAACAACCCCGACGGCATCGAGATCAAGGCCGGCCCCAAGGGCAACCGCTGGTCCAAGGATGCCCCGGCTGACGGCGTGCCCTTCCACCCGTACTACACGGTGCACGACATCTTTGGTGTGAGCGTGTTCCTGATGGTGTTCTCGGCCATCGTGTTCTTCGCGCCCGAGTTCGGCGGCTACTTCCTGGAGTACAACAACTTCATCCCGGCCGATCCGATGGTGACGCCGCTGCACATCGCGCCGGTGTGGTACTTCACGCCGTTCTACTCGATGCTGCGTGCGATCACCACGGAGATGATGCAGATTGTTTCGGTGATTGCCGTGCTGGCGACGCTGTTCGTCTGGGTCAAGGGCAAGATGTCCATGACGATCAAGCTGGGCATCAGCGTGGTGGTGGTGCTGGCGCTGGCCGTGTTCGGCGGCCTGTCGTTCATGGGCATCCCCGGCATCGACGCGAAGTTCTGGGGCGTGGTGGTGATGGGCGGTGCCGTCATCATCCTGTTCTTCCTGCCCTGGCTCGACCACAGCCCGGTCAAGTCGATCCGCTACCGTCCGAGCTGGAACATCTGGCTGTACGTGGTGTTCGTGATCAACTTCCTGATCCTCGGCTATCTGGGCGTGCAGCCGCCGTCGCCGGTGGGTGAACGTGTGTCCCAGGTGGGCACCCTGTTCTACTTCGGGTTCTTCCTGCTGATGCCGTGGTGGTCGCGCTTGGGTGAGCCCAAGCCCGTGCCCAGCCGCGTCGTCTACAAGCCCCATTGAGTCAAGAACCCGCAAGTGGAGAAACACCTCATGAAAAAGATGCTTCTGGGTTTTGCGCTCGCCCTGGGCATGGCCGGTGCCGCTCAGGCGGCCGGCGGCAGCTTCCCGATCGAGAAAGCACCCAACCGCACCAACGACATCGCCGCGCTGCAAAACGGCGCCAAGATCTTCGTCAACTACTGCCTGAGCTGCCACTCGGCGGCCTTCATGCGCTTCAACCGTCTGCGTGACATCGGTCTGACCGACAAGCAGATCGCCGAGAACCTGACCTTCACCACCGACAAGATCGGCGACACCATGAAGGCGGCGATCGACCCCAAGCAGGCCAAGGAATGGTTCGGCACCAACCCGCCCGATCTGTCCGTGATTGCCCGCTCCCGCGCCGGTCATGGATACAGCGGCGCCGACTATATCTACACGTTCCTGCGTACCTACTACCGCGACGAGAACAAGCCCACGGGCTGGAACAACATGGTGTTTCCGAACGTCGGCATGCCCAACCCGCTGTGGCAGCTGCAGGGTGAGCAGCGTCCCGTGATGCAGAAGGTGGAAAGCCACGGTCACGAGGTAGAGACCTTCAAGGGATGGGAACAGGTCAAACCGGGTACCATGTCGAAGGCCGAGTTCGACCAGAACGTGGGCGATCTGGTGGCCTACCTGCAGTGGATGGGCGAACCGGCGCAAAATACCCGCATCCGCCTGGGCGTCTGGGTGATGCTGTTCCTGGCAGCCTTCACCGTGGTGGCCTGGCGCCTGAACGCGGCGTTCTGGAAAGACGTCAAGTAATTTTTTCGACTTGCCGGCGCCGTGAGGGGCCGGCCTGCGCAGTGGTCGGGTCGTCGCCGCCTCGGTGGCACGCCCTCCACTGTTTTTTGATTTAAGGAGCACTTCTCATGATGGTCCTGTACTCCGGCACCACCTGTCCCTATTCGCACCGTTGCCGTTTCGTTCTGTTCGAAAAAGGCATGGATTTCGAAATCCGGGACGTGGACCTGTACAACAAGCCGGAAGACATCAGCGTGATGAACCCCTACGGTCAGGTGCCGATCCTCGTGGAGCGCGACCTGATCCTGTACGAGTCCAACATCATCAACGAGTACATCGACGAGCGCTTCCCGCATCCCCAGCTCATGCCGGGCGATCCGGTGGATCGCGCCCGCGTGCGTCTGTTCCTGCTCAACTTCGAGAAGGAGCTGTTCACCCACGTGTCCGTGCTGGAAAGCCGCACGGCCAAGGGCAACGAGAAGGCGCTGGAGAAGGCGCGCTCGCATATCCGCGACCGCCTGACGCAACTGGCGCCGGTGTTCCTCAAGAACAAGTTCATGCTGGGCGACAACTTCTCCATGCTGGATGTGGCGATCGCGCCGCTGCTCTGGCGCCTAGATTTCTACGGCATCGAACTCAGCCGCAATGCGGCGCCGCTGCTCAAGTACGCCGAGCGGATTTTCTCGCGTCCGGCCTACATCGAGGCACTGACGCCTTCCGAAAAGGTGATGCGCAAGTGAACGGATGGTCTGCCGCCAGCCCTGCAGGGGCCGGTGGCAGGTCGCTGACCGCATGAACAACGCGAACGAAGAAGCGCTTCCCTCGACGCGCTCCTACTTGATCCGCGCCATGCACGAGTGGTGCACGGACAACGGCTTCTCGCCCTACATGGCGGTGCACGTGGACCGTTCGGTGCAGGTGCCGATGGAGTACGTCAACAATGGCGAGATCGTGCTCAACGTGAGCCACGACGCCACCAGCGGCCTGCGCATCGGCAACGAATGGATCGAGTTCAAGGCCCGGTTCGGCGGCGTCGCGCGCGACATCCTGGTGCCGGTGACGCACGTGGTTGCCATCTATGCGCGTGAGAACGGGCAGGGCATGGCCTTTCCGCCTCCGGAGCCGCAGGAGGATCTGACGGTAATGGAGCCGGGTGCTGAGTCCGAGGCACCACCTGGCTCTGCGCCACGCGGCCCGCAACTGCGCGCGGTACCTCCCGCTGCCGACGATGCCCCTGCGTCCGAGGGCGGCGCGGAGGGGGGGGGCAGCCCTGATCCGGGCGGTCCGAAGGGTCCACGTCCTGCACTCAAGCGCGTCAAGTAGAATCGGACGCCTTGCCGCGTTAGGTCAGTTGGTAGAGCACTCGCCTTGTAAGCGATAGGTCGTCTGTTCGAGTCAGACAAGCGGCACCAAAAATCCATCCGGCATCGTCTCGCGACATGCCGGATTTTCTTTGCCCGTTTCCCATAGCAGCCGCGTCCAGCAGATCCGGCTCAAGGCAACCTTCTCCATTCACTCGGATGGAGAAGGGTTCGAAGATTCTGGCGACGGCTTCCCGGTGGCTTTGGTTTGCCGGCTCCTGGTCGGCAGTATCCGCTGGTCCGAGAGGGATGTCTATGCGGTCGGGCGGCTGGCAGGTTTGCAGGGCCACAGGCGGGCCGACGTGTGGTGCCCGGAGCCGGCGGGCGCCCTGTCGCGCCGTTTATCGCGCCGGCGGCTGGACCTTGAGGCGGATCCGGGTAATCTGATACCCTTTCTGGTTGAGTTGCCGGATCATGGTGGGCACCAGCTGCC
>JAEZLX010000004.1 GCA_023415035.1 Pseudomonadota bacterium
CAACACGACCGGGTGCCGGGCGTGACACCGGCCGTGCGTCCTCAGGCCAGGCCGGTGAGGCTGGCAGCCACGGCCCGCTTGAAAGGCGCGAGCCGCTCGCCGATGCCCAGCAGCGCGCCGCGCAGCAGGCGCGCGCCCGGGTCTTCCCGGGTGTAGAGCGTGGCGATGGCGTGCGTGGCCATGAACAGGCCCCGGCTGGCGTGCTGGTGGCTGCGTTCGTAGCGCCGCAGCATCTTTTCGTCAGCGACGTCGCGTCCCTGCTGGCAGGCCTGCAGCACACCATCGGCCAGGGTCTCGATGCTGCGCAGGCCAAGGTTGAAGCCGTGCGCCGTGACCGGGTGCATGCCGACCGCCGCATCGCCCACGGCCGCGAATCGCCTGGCCACCAGACGGCGGGGCCAGACGCCCACCAGCGGATAGACATGGCGTGCGCTGGCCACTTGCATCGCGCCAAGCTGGTGACCGAAGCGCGCGCCGATGGCCTGACCGAATGCGTCGTCGGGCAGGGCCATCAGGGCCCCGATCTCGTGGTGGGGCAGCGTCAGCACGACGCTGGCGCGCGGTCGGCCGCTGTCGGGGCACGGGTTCATGGGCAGCAGGGCCAGGGTCTGTCCATGGTCGAACCATTCCCAGGCTGCATGTCCGTGCGGCTGCTCGTGCGTCATCGCGCACAGCAGCATGCTGCGGCCGTAGTCGTGCAGGTCGGCGGCGATGCCCATGGCGCGGCGGGTGCTTGAATGGCGGCTGTCGGCGGCCACCAGCAGGCGCGCGCGCAGCCGGCGCCCGTCCTGCAGTTCGGCTTCGGCATGGTCACCGCCAGTGGTGACACGCACCACCTGGCAGGCATCGAACAGTTCTGGCGGTTCGCCATCGGCATCGGCCGGCGCCATGGCGGCATCGAAGGCCGCGCGCCGGATCTGCCAGTTGCCGACGAGGAAACCCAGTTGCGGCTCGCCGCCATGTTCGTGGCCGATGCGCATGCGTGTCTGCGCGGGGCCGGGGGCGCCGTTCATCACGAGGGCATCGCGCAGCGAAGAGATGTGTTCGGCAGGGATGCGTGACCAGATGCCCAGCCGCTGCAGGATGGCGCGGCTGTGGTGGGTCATCGCGATCTCGCGGCCGTCGAAGGCCGCGTTGGCCAGTGCCTCGCGGGTCTGGGTGTCGACGATGGCCATGCGCAGGCCGCTGCCGCGCAGTGCGCGGGCAAGACAAAGGCCGGCTGGGCCGGCCCCGGTGACGAGGATGTCGTAGGCCATGGCGCCGTCAATGTAACGGCGGCGCCATGCCGGAGGCCTTGACGCAGGTCAAGCCTCCTGGGTGGCGGGTGTTCAGCCCTTTTGCGGTTCGGCAGCGGGCGCGCCGTCCTGCGTCCGCGGTGCCTTGGGGTGGTGCTTCATCCCGTGGCCGTGGTGCATGCCATGCCCGCCGTGGCGATGGCCCTTCATGTGACGCACCTGGCGCGGACCGGTGAAGCCACGCTCGTCGAACACCTTCTGCTGCTCGGGCGTCAGGCTGGCATAGAGGCCGCGGATGGCGTCATGCCGCTTGGCGAGTTGCGCGTCACGCTGTGCCTTGACAGCTTCCAGGCGATCCAGACGTTCGGGCGTGCTGAGCTTGCGCCACTCATCGCGCCTGGCGCGGATGTCCTCGCGGGAGACCGGCTTCACGTCGGGCGTGGTGCGGGCCACGAAGGCGTTCCAGGCCGCTTCCTGCTCGGGTTGCGATCTTGAGCGTCTCCTTGAGCTTGGCCAGACGGGCCTCGCGGTGCTTGGCCATGCGTTCGCCCATGCCGGCGTGGCGGGCGCCGTGCATGTGGGGTCCCGGGGTGCCGGTTTCGGTGGCACGCTGGGCGGTGTGCTGCGCCAGCAGTTGCGGTTCCATGCCGGTGTTGGCCATGACGGCCACCGACATGCCGGTCAGGGTGGTGGCCAGGGCAGTGACCATCAGGGCTTTCTTGAACTTGGACATCGTCTTTCTCCTGGACAGTGGTTGAGGAAAACTGGATGAGGCCCTTGCCTTGCATCCATGACTCCAGTGTCGAGGGGCGATGTGTCGCGGATATGCCTGTGCGTTGGCGTTTTGTAAAGTTTTGTGGCTGTTCCTTCACACGCGGCCGGCATCGGCCAGGTCGTCGAGGATGGGGCAGTCGGGGCGGCTGTCGCCAGGGCAGCAGCCCAGCAGGGCGTCGAGGCTGCGCTGCATGGCCTGCAGCGCCTGGATGCGCTGGCCCAGTTCATCGTGGTGGCGCTGCGCGATGCGCTTGACCTGGGCGCTGCTGCGGCGCCGGTCGTGCCAGAGGCTGACCAGCTCGGCGATGGCGTCGAGGCCGAAACCCATGTCGCGCGCGCGGCGGATGAAGCGCAGCGTGTGGACATCCGCCTCGCCGTACTGGCGGTAGTTGCTGCCGGTGCGGTTCACCTCGCCCAGCAGGCCCAGGGCCTCGTAGTGGCGCAGCATCTTGGGCGAGATGCCGCTGAGCCGTGCGGCCGTGCCGATGGACACGGGCCATGCCATGGCGGGACCGGCGCGGTTGGCGGCCGCTGTCCTCATGACACGGTGTAGCCTTCTTCGCGGATGGCATCGGCCAGTTTCTCGCGGTCCTGGGCCGATTGCACTTCCACCAGATTGCTGGCGCGGTCGATGCGCACCTCGGCCTGGGGGTCGACCTGGCGGATCGCGGCCTGCACGGCCCTCTCGCAATGACCGCAGGTCATGCCCTGCACCTGGAACTGTTGTGTGCTCATGTCGATCTCCTTGTGTTGAAGCGTATGGCCTGCATGGTGCACCTTGACATCGTGTCAAGGTCAAGGCCTGTGAAGAAGATACACCTTGTGGCTTGACCTTCCCACGGTGGGAAAGCTTATGCTCGAACGATCATGAATGCTGCCGTCGAACCTGAAATCACTTCCCTGAACGAGGCCGTTGACGGTGCGGACGACGAAGCGGCCGGCCGCATCGACCTGGGCGTTGGCGGCATGACCTGTGCTTCCTGCGTCTCGCGCGTGGAGCGCGTGCTCAAGCGCGTGCCCGGTGTGCTCGACGCAACGGTGAACCTGGCCACCGAGTCGGCGCGTGTGCGTCTGCAGGCGCCATCGGACGCAGAGTTGCTGGCGCGCGTCAAGCGCGCGGTCCGCGATGCGGGCTATGAGCCGCGCGAGGCCAACGCGCTCGATGAGCCGGAGGCCCCGAGCTGGCACGGCATCCCGCACGATTTCGTGCCCGTGCTGGCGGGCCTGCTGTTGTCGGCGCCGCTGGCGCTGCCCATGCTGGGCGACCTGTTCGGTCAGCACTGGATGCTGCCGGCCTGGCTGCAGTTCCTGCTGGCCACGCCGGTGCAGTTCTGGCTCGGTGCGCGCTTCTATCGCCAGGGCTGGCATGCGCTCAAGGCCATGACCGGCAACATGGAACTGCTGGTGGCCATCGGCACCACGGCCGGCTGGGCACTGTCGACCTGGCTGTGGTGGCGCGCTGCGCCCGGCTACATGCCGCATCTGTACTACGAGGGGTCGGCCGTCGTCATCACCCTGGTGCTGCTGGGCAAGTGGCTGGAGGCACGCGCCAAGCGCCAGACCACCGACGCCATCCGTGCGCTGCACGCGCTGCGCCCCGAGCGCGCGCACCTGCTGCCCGATGGCGTGCGGCGACTCGATCCGCTGGACGTGCCGGTGGACGAGCTGCTGCCGGGCGACGAGGTGCGTGTGTTGCCGGGTGAGCGCTTTCCTGCCGATGGCGAGGTGACAGAAGGGCATTCTCAGGCTGACGAGTCCATGCTCACGGGCGAGTCCATGCCGGTGGCCAAGACCGTGGGCGATGTTGTCACGGGCGGCGCGCTCAATGGCGAAGGTCCGCTGCGCGTGCGTGTGACCGCGGTGGGTGCGCAGAGCGTGCTCTCGCGCATCATCGCGCTGGTCCAGGATGCGCAGGCCGGCAAGGCGCCGGTGCAGCGTCTGGTGGACCGGGTGGCCGCGGTGTTCGTGCCGGCCGTGCTGCTGATCGCGCTGGCAACATTGGGCGGCTGGCTCTGGGTCGGTCACCCATGGGAGGAAGCGCTGCTGAATGCGGTGTCGGTGCTGGTGATCGCCTGCCCCTGCGCGCTGGGCCTGGCAACGCCAACGGCCATCATGGCAGGCACCGGCGTGGCGGCACGGCACGGCATCCTGATCAAGGACGCCGAAGCCCTGGAAATTGCCCACCGCGTGGACACGGTGGCCTTCGACAAGACGGGCACGCTCACCGAAGGGCATCCACGCCTACTCTCCATCGAGGGCGCCGCCGGTGTGGACGAGCTGGCCGTGCTGGGTGCGGCGGCGGCGTTGCAGGCGCAAAGCGCACACCCGCTCGCACAGGCGGTGCGCGATGCGGCGCAGGAACGTGACGTTCCGGTGCAGGAGGCCACCGAGGTGCAGTCGGTGGCCGGCAAGGGCATGCAGGGTCAGGTGCAGGGCACCGGGTTGGCCCTGGGCAGCGTGCGCTGGATGGAAGAGCTGGGGGTCGACCTGTCGCCGCTGGCCGATACGCTGGCGCGGCAGCAGACCCAGGGTGCCACGGTCTCGGTGCTGGCCACCCTTACCCCGGCCGGCGGCTGGGTGCCACTGGCCTTGCTGGCCTTCGGCGACGAGCCCAAGGCGGGCAGCGCCGCGGCTATGCGCCAGTTGCGTGAAAAGGGCCTGCGCCTGTTCATGGTCTCGGGCGACAACCGCGCCGCGGCCCGCGCGATGGCGGCGCGGCTCGGCCTGCGTGACGACGAGGGCGAGGTGATTGCCGAGGTGTTGCCGGGGGACAAGGCGGCTGTCATCCGGCGCCTAAAGACAAGGGATGCTGTGCAGCATGAGGGCCAAGGATTCGGCGCCGGGCCGTCCCAAGCCGAATCCGATTCCCCTCGGGGGGCAGCGACCTGGTCAGCGGCGGAGCGTGGGGGCCAAGCCGATCCCGCCGCCGGGCCGCCCCAAGGCGGGATCAGCCCCCTCGGGGAGCAGCGACCCGCGTCAGCGGCGGAGCGTGGGGGCCATGTCGTCGCCATGGTGGGAGATGGTGTCAACGACGCGCCGGCACTGGCCGCAGCCGACGTCGGCATGGCGATGAGCCATGCGCGCGGTGGCGGCTCGGACGTGGCGATGCATGCGGCGGGCATCACGCTCATGCGCGGCGATCCGGCGCTGGTGGCGGCGGCTCTGGACATCTCGCGCCGCACCGTGGCCAAGATCCGACAGAACCTGTTCTGGGCCTTCATTTACAACGCGGTCGGCATCCCGCTGGCCGCGCTGGGCTTCCTCAGCCCCGTGGTGGCCGGCGCAGCCATGGCCATGAGCTCGGTCAGCGTCGTGACCAACGCGCTGCTGCTGCGACGCTGGCGGCCCGCGACGCGCTGATCGATGGGCTGTCATACATCCGCCTAAGAGGGGGTGTCGGCGGTACATCGGCGAATTCGGGGCGTTTTTCGTGATGCACCCTTATTTACAACAAAATGTAAATATTCATTCAAGAACCGCAGGAGCCGCGTGCCGTTTTGACGTGTGTCAAGCGGCCACCCGGGCCGCGGACCCATAGTCGCGCCACGGGCGGAGTGCGCCTGTTCAAGGCCATCGCGAACGGGCGTTCCGGTGCCGCGAATGTTCCGGAGACACGACCATGGTTCACGACTCCCTGCGCATCATCCGAGAGGAACACCTGAGCCTGTCGGCGATGCTGCAATCGCTGCTGCAGCTGGTGCGGCGTGGTCCGCTGCACGACGGACGCGACGAATCGGCGATGTTCTTCGATGTGCTGCGCGCGATGCTTTTCTATATCGACGAGTTTCCCGAGCGTCACCACCATCCCAAGGAGTCGCAGCTGCTGTTCCCGCGCGTGGCCAGCGTGGCACCGCACGTGCGGCCGACGATCGACCGGCTCGATCGCGATCACCTGGAGGGAGAGTCACGGGTGCGTGGGCTGATGCACCTGCTGCTGGCCTGGGAGCTGCTGGGCGATGCGCGACGCCAGGCCTTCGTCGACGCGGTCACGGCCTACATCGACTTCTACCTCGAGCACATGCGACTGGAGGAGACGGTCATCCTGCCCGAGGCCGAGCGGCACTTCGACGAGGAAGACTGGCGGGCACTCGATGCCGCGTTCGCCAGCAACTCCGATCCGCTCAACGAACGCATCCCGCGCGATCCGCAGTTCGACCGCCTGTTCACGCGCATCGTGATGCGGGCGCCGGCACCGGTCGGGCTGGGCTAGAGAACTTCGATACCCAGTTCGCCGATGAAGCCTTCGCGGCGCTCCAGTGCCTGCAGGGCGTCATCGCCGAGCTCGCGCGCCACGAGGTTCACCAGGCACTCGCAGAACACCAGGTAGGCGCCCATGCTGTTGCTGATGTAGCTGCTGTCGTGGGGGATGAAGAAGGCGTGGCGTGCCGGCGGCACCAGCGGGGAGGCGCGATAGTCCGTCAGCGCGATCACGTCCACGCCGGCCTGTGCC
>JAEZLX010000038.1 GCA_023415035.1 Pseudomonadota bacterium
AGCATCTGGCGGGCATGAAGGACTCCAAGGTGATCGTGGCGATCAACAAGGATCCGGAGGCGCCGATCTTCTCGGTGGCCGACTACGGCCTGGAGGCCGACCTGTTCCAGGCCGTGCCGGAGATGGCGCAGGCCGTCTGACCCTCCCATCCTGCCCGGACGGCCGGCGGCGGTGTCCGACGCTTGCGGTCCGGGCGTACGGTTCCGGGTCCCTGCCGGTTTCCCCGACGCGACAGCCGTGCCCCGCCAGCGCACCGGGTGGCGTGCCAGGTGCCGGCGGATCGGGCTATGCTTGCATCCGTGGCCTTCTTCGCAAGAGGCCGACCACTGGAGCATCATGGCCAGCGACCTGGACACCGTGCGCGTGCTGCGCGCCCTCTTCAACGATCTGCCGCGTCCGCCCCAGGGCCTGTCGGACAGCGAGACCGTGGCCTGGGTGCAGCAGGCCATGCGTGAGCACGAAGGCGGCGACATCGCCTACAGCATCGAGCAGATCACCCGCTACTCCCTGGCCGACATCGTGCTGCGCCTGCGCGAAGATGGCCATCTGCGAGACGATGCCGCTTTCGAGAGCACCCTGCGGCAGCTCGCCACCTCCGAGGGCCGCAGGACCTTCATGGACTGGTGCATCCAGGCCCAGAAATGCACCGATGCGGCCTCCAGGCTGCTCAACCGCGCCAAACGCTCGTTGATGGACCCGCCCCCGCGCTTTGCGGTCGGGCTGGATGACGTCAGCCGTTTCCTGAGCGGCGAGACCGGAGGCCCCGGTCTGCTGTTCGCCGAGTTCCGGGCGCGCGCCGACGTGCGTGCGATCGGATTGTACGAAACGCCGCCCGACCGCCTGCACGAGTTCGACTGGGGCTTCATCGTCGAGGAGCCGGCAGCCTGGCATGTGTACATCGCCGAAGCCTGGCGCAAGGGCACCGTGGGCTATTTCGAGCGCTTCCTGCAGGCCTGGCACATGGAGATAGACGCGGTTTCCGAGGATGCTGCGCCAGGCCCGCGCGTGCCCGCAGGGCTGAGCGCCGAGCCGGGCATCGGCAGCTTCGGTTGCCTCACACTGGTCTCGTCGGCATACCCGCTGCCCGCCGGCCTGCGTCAGTGGGTCGGCGAGGTTTTCCTGGGCCAGATGCTGGCGCACATGGCCGGCCGCGCGCTGGAGGACGACTACGACTTTCCGGCCCATGTTCCGCGAGGTTTCTGAACACCGCCCAACCTGACAAGAACAACGAGCAAGAGGAGACGACGGACGCATGAGCAGCATCACGTTCGACCACATCGTCATCGGGGCCGGCACCGCCGGCTGCCTGATGGCCAACCGGCTCAGTGCCGATCCGCAGCGCAGGGTGCTGCTCATCGAGGCGGGTCGCAAGGACGACTACCACTGGATCCACATCCCGGTCGGCTACCTGTACTGCATTGGCAACCCGCGCACCGACTGGCTGTACCAGACCGAGCCCGATCCGGGCCTGAACGGTCGCACGCTGCGCTACCCGCGTGGCAAGACGCTCGGGGGGTGCTCCAGCATCAACGGCATGATCTACATGCGCGGGCAGGCGCGCGACTACGACCAGTGGGCCGCCCTCACGGGTGACGACGCCTGGCGCTGGGGCAACTGCCTGCCCGACTTCATGGCGCACGAGGACCACTGGCGGCTTGACCCGGCGCAGCAGGGACAGTCCGACCCGGCATTCGCTGCCCTGCACGGCAACAGGGCTTCGGGCAGCACGGGCGAGTGGCGGGTCGAGAAGCAGCGCCTGCGCTGGGACATCCTTGACGCCTTTGCCCAGGCGGCGCAGGAGGCTGGCATTCCGGCCACCAGCGATTTCAACGGCGGCAGCAACGAGGGGGTGGGCTACTTCGAGGTCAACCAGAAGGCCGGCTGGCGCTGGAATGCGGCCAAGGCCTTCTTGCGCCCCACCTGCACCAGCCGCCCGAACTTCACGCTCTGGACCGCTTCGCAGGTGGCCTCTTTGCTCACCGAGACAGGGCCAGACGGCGCGGTGCGCTGCACCGGCGTGCGGGTGTGGAACGGCCAGGAGATGGTCGAGGCGCGCGCCACGCGCGAGGTCATCCTGTGCGCGGGCAGCATCGGTTCGGCGCAGATCCTGCAGCTCTCGGGCATCGGCCCGGGCGATCTGCTGCAGCGGCATGGCATCAAAGTGGTGCACGACCTGCCCGGTGTGGGCGAGAACCTGCAGGACCACCTGCAGATCCGGGCGGTCTACAAGATCCGTGGTGCCACCACGCTCAACATGCTGGCCAACTCGTGGGCGGGCAAGATGCGCATCGGGCTGCAATACCTGCTCACGCGCAGCGGCCCCATGAGCATGGCGCCCAGCCAGCTCGGTGCCTTCACGCGCAGCGACCCGTCTCGGCCCCATGCCAACATCGAATACCACGTCCAGCCACTGAGCCTGGACGCTTTCGGCGAACCGCTGCACGGCTTTCCGGCCTTCACCGCCAGCGTCTGCAACCTCAACCCCACGAGCCGCGGCCATGTGCGTATCCGCAGCCCGCGCTTTGAGGATGCGCCAGCCATCGCGCCGTGTTACCTCAGCACCGAGGAAGACCGCCAAGTGGCGGCCGACAGCCTGCGCGTGACGCGACGCATCGTGTCGCAGCCGGCGCTGGCCCGCTTTCAGCCCGAGGAGTACAAGCCGGGTCCCCAGTACCAGAGCGACGAGGAACTGGCACGGCTGGCCGGCGACATCGCCAGCACGATCTTCCATCCCGTGGGCACCACGAAGATGGGTGCGGCCAACGATGCGATGGCCGTCGTGGACAGCCACCTGCGCGTGCGCGGCGTGGCTGGCCTGCGGGTGGTGGATGCCGGCGTGATGCCCACCATCACCAGCGGTAACACCAACAGCCCGACGCTGATGATTGCCGAGAAGGCGGCGCGCTGGGTGCTCGCCGGTACCTGAACCGGCGGGGGGATGTCCCAGTCAGCGGAGTCGGCCGACGTAGCGATTACTCACTTCTTCCTTCGGTTTTGCGGCTTCATCTGCGGGTGCGGCGACCACCTCGATCGGACTGGTCAGCACGGGCGGCTCGGGGGCCGGAGGGGGAGGCGCCAGGTGCATCAGCTCCTCGACTCGGGCGGCCAGCGGCAGCAGGTCCTCATGGCCGTTCTCGGCCGCGCTGGCGCGGGCGAAAGCGATCATGGCACGGGCGTATTCCGCATTGGAGGCCATCCACTCGGTATCGGTCACGCGACCGGTTTTGCGGCGCAAAAGCACATGGAGGTGCGCGGCCGCGGCAAGAGTGTCGCTATGGGGCATTTTCACGATCCTCTACCTACGATGGCTGGTACCGAGCATTTCCTGTGCCAGCATTTCGTCGGGATGAGGGTTACCCCTGATGCGCCGTTGTGGTGCATGACCTAAATTAACCGCACTCGCAGCAGGGCTGACGCCCTGTCAACCGCGGGGGACCGAGGAGACATGACACAGAACTCGAACGACATGAACCGACCAGCGTCCCTGAGAGATGCCTGAATTTGCCAACCGGCCCCGATGGGCCGGTTTTTTTTGGCTCTGTCACCTAATCGTGTTGTAGAAAGCCCGAATCCGGCCATCACATAGAGGAACTGGCCTTGACGCGCGGTCTGGATATGGCGTCTCGGAGG
>JAEZLX010000059.1 GCA_023415035.1 Pseudomonadota bacterium
GCTGCTGCTCGGTCTTGCCGACCCAGGCAATCTCGGGGCTGGTGTAGATGACGTAGGGGATGGTGTCGAAGTTCACGTGACCATGCTGGCCCGCGATGCGCTCGGCCACAGCCACGCCCTCTTCCTCCGCCTTGTGCGCCAGCATGGGGCCGCGTACGACGTCACCCACTGCCCAGACACCGGGCAGATTGGTGCGGCACTCGGCATCCACCACGATCGCGCCGCGCTCGTCCAGCTTCAGGCCCACCGCTTCAGGGTTCAGGCCGTTCGTGTTGGCCACACGGCCGATCGACACGATCAGCTTGTCGACAGCCAGTTCCTGGGCTTCGCCCTTGGCATTGGTGTAGGCCACCGTAACGCCCTTCTTGCTGGTCTTGACCTCACCGACCTTGGCGCCCAGCTCGATCTTCAGGCCCTGCTTGGCGAAGACCTTGGCAGCTTCCTTGGCGACGCTCTCGTCGGCAGCGCCCAGGAACGTGGGCAGACCTTCGAGGATGGTGACGTCGGCACCCAGGCGGCGCCAGACCGAGCCCATCTCCAGGCCAATCACGCCGGAGCCGATCACGCCCAGCTTCTTGGGCACGGCGCCGATGCGCAGGGCACCGTCGTTGGAGAGGATCTGCTCCTCGTCGAAGGCCACGCCAGGCAGTGCGCGCGGGTTGGAACCCGTGGCCACGATCACCTGCTTGCCGGTGATGAGTTCTTCCTTGGCGCCGGCCACCTTGATCTCGTAGCCGCCGTCCACGGCGTTGGCAAAAGAACCACGACCATGGAAGAAAGTGACCTTGTTCTTCTTGAACAGGTACAGGATGCCGTCATTGTTCTGCTTCACGACGCCGTCCTTGCGGGCGACCATCTTCGCCACGTCCATCTTCACCGTACCGGTGCTGATACCGTGGTCAGCGAAGTGATGCAGGGCGTGCTCATAGTGCTCGGACGACTGCAGCAGCGCCTTGGAGGGGATGCAGCCGACGTTGGTGCAGGTGCCGCCCGGGGCGGGACCGCCGGCGGCGTTCTTCCATTCGTCGATACACGCCACCTTGAAGCCCAGCTGGGCTGCGCGGATGGCCGCGATGTAGCCGCCGGGGCCGGCACCGATCACGACGACGTCAAATGTTTGGGACATGTTCTATTCCTGTGGGGTTGGACAAACGCCCCCGAAGGGGCGTTGCGCATGATGGGTGGCCGATCAGAGCTCGAACAGCAGACGCGACGGATCTTCCAGTGCGTCCTTCATGGCCACCAGGCCCAGCACGGCCTCGCGGCCGTCGATGATGCGGTGGTCATAGGACATGGCCAGGTAGTTCATCGGGCGGATCACGATCTGGCCGTTTTCGACCACGGCACGGTCCTTGGTGGCGTGCACGCCTAGGATGGCCGACTGCGGCGGGTAGATGATCGGGGTCGAGAGCATGGAGCCGAACGTTCCGCCGTTGGAGATGGTGAAGGTGCCACCGGACATTTCCTCGATGCCCAGCTTGCCTTCCTGTGCCTTCTTGCCGAACTCGGCGATCTTCTTCTCGATGTCGGCGAAGCTCATCTGGTCGGCGTTGCGCAGGATGGGCACCACCAGGCCACGCGGGGAACCGACCGCGATACCAATGTCGAAGTAGCCGTGGTAGATGATGTCGTTGCCATCGACCGAGGCGTTGAGGATCGGGAACTTCTTGAGCGCGTGCACAGCGGCCTTCACGAAGAAGGACATGAAGCCGAGCTTGACGCCGTGCTCCTTGGTGAACTGGTCCTGGAACTTCTTGCGCAGCTCCATGACCGGGGCCATGTTCACTTCGTTGAACGTGGTCAGGATGGCATTGGTGGCCTGCGACTGCAGCAGACGCTCGGCGATGCGGGCGCGCAGACGCGTCATCGGCACACGCTCTTCCGGACGGTTGCCCAAGTCGGGAGCCGGGGTGGCCACCTGAGGCAGCACCTTGGTGGGCGCGCCGGTGGGGATGGCGACGGCCGCAGCCTTCGGCGCGGCAGCGGCGGCGAGCACGTCGCCCTTGGTGACGCGGCCGTCACGGCCCGTGCCGGCGACGGAGCCGGGAGCCATGCCGTTGTCGGCCATCAGCTTGGCGGCTGCGGGCATGGCGATGCCGGCCTTGCTGTCGGACGCTGCTGCAGCAGCGGCAGGTGCCGGCGCAGCGGCGGGGGCAGCAGTCGGAGCGGGCGCGGCGGCGGGAGCGGAAGCACCGGCCACGGCTTCGGTGTCGATCTTGGCGATGACCTGGTCGGCGGCGACGGTGGCGCCATCACCCTGGACGATCTCGACCAGCACGCCGCCGGCGGGCGCCGGGCACTCGAGAACAACCTTGTCGGTCTCGATCTCGATCAGGATCTCATCGGCTGCGACGGCCTCGCCGGCCTTCTTCTTCCATTGCAGCAGGGTGGCCTCGGCCACGGATTCGGACAGCTGCGGTACCTTGACTTCTACGATTGCCATTTGTGTCTACCTGTAGGTGTTCGTGCGGCTGGCCCGACCGGCGCCCGGCATCGTGCCGGGGCGCAGCGGGCCGTTGGCTGGATTACTTGGTGAGGATGAAGCCCTTGAGCTTGGCGAAGGCAGCCTCGATGAGGGCCTTCTGCTGTTCCTGGTGCAGGTGGGCATAACCGACGGCAGGAGACGCCGAGGCGGCGCGTCCTGCATAGCCCAGCCGTTGTCCATCGAGCATGTTCTCGTGGATCTGGTGCTGCACGAAGAACCAGGCACCCTGGTTCTGGGGCTCGTCCTGGCACCACACGATCTCGGTCGCGTTGGGATACTTCTTCAGCTCGGCGCCGAACACCTTGTGCGGGAAGGGATAGAGCTGCTCGACGCGGATGATGGCCACGTCGTCGTCGCCCTTTTCCTCGCGCTTCTTGACAAGGTCGTAGTAAACCTTGCCCGAGCAGCAGATCACTCGCTTGACCTTCTCGGCCTTCTTGATGACGGCCTCGTTGGACTCGGGAATGACGGTCTGGAAGCTGCCCTTGAGGAATTCCGAGACCGGTGAGGTGGCGTCCTTGTTGCGCAGCAGCGACTTGGGCGTCATGATGATCAGCGGCTTGCGCAGCTGGCGGATCATCTGGCGGCGCAGCAGGTGGAAGATCTGGCTGGCCGTGGTGGGCTGCACCACCTGCATGTTGGTGTCGGCCGACAGCTGCATGAAGCGCTCCAGGCGGGCCGAGCTGTGCTCGGGGCCCTGGCCTTCGTAGCCGTGCGGCAGCATCAGCACCAGACCGTTGGCGCGGCCCCACTTGACCTCGCCGGAGGCGATGAACTGATCGATCACGACCTGAGCGCCGTTGGCGAAGTCGCCGAACTGGGCTTCCCAGATGACCAGCGTGTTCGGATCGGCCGAGGCGTAGCCGTATTCGAAGCCGAGCACGGCCTCTTCCGACAGGATGGAGTCGATGACCGTGAACGGGGCCTGGCCTTCGCTCACGTTCTGCAGCGGCACGTAGGTGCCCTCGTTCCACTTCTCGCGCTTCTGGTCGTGGATGACGGCGTGGCGGTGCGTGAACGTGCCGCGGCCGCTGTCCTCGCCCGACAGGCGCACGGGGTAGCCCGAAGCGACCAGCGAAGCAAAGGCCATGTGCTCGCCCATGCCCCAGTCGACGTTGATCTCGCCACGCCCCATCGCGGCGCGGTCGTCCAGCACCTTCTTGACCAGCGGATGCACCGTCACGGTGTCAGGAATCGTCGTGATGCGCTCGGCCAGGCGCTTCCACTCGGCCAGCGGGATCGCCGTGTCGGCCGCGTCGGTCCACTTCTTGCCCAGGTACGGCGACCAGTCGACGGCGTTCTTGCTCTTGAAGTTGGTCAGCACCGGATCGACCGTGTGCTTGCCCGCGTCCATGGCGGCGCGGTACGCCTTGACCATCTCGTCCGGGACGTTCGGCTCGATCGCGCCCTGGGCGATGAGCTTGTCGGCGTACAGCCGGCGCGTGCCAGGGTGGTTGGCGATCTTCTTGTACATCAGCGGCTGGGTGAGCGCGGGGGTATCCTGCTCGTTGTGGCCCAGCTTGCGGAAGCAGACAATATCCACGACCACGTCCTTGCGGAAGGTCATGCGGAATTCCAGCGCGAGCTGGGTGGCCAGCACGACGGCTTCGGGATCGTCGCCGTTGACATGCAGCACCGGCGATTCGACGCCCTTGACGATGTCCGTGCAGTACAGCGTGGAACGCAGGTCGCGCGGATCGGACGTGGTGAAGCCGATCTGGTTGTTGATGATGATGTGCACCGTGCCGCCCGTGGTGTAGCCACGGGTCTGGGCCAGCGCCAGGGTTTCCTGGTTGACACCCTGGCCGGCAAAGGCGGCGTCGCCGTGCACCAGCACCGGCAGCACTTGCTTGCCCAGCGGGTCGTCACGACGGTCCATGCGGGCGCGGGCGGAACCCTCGACCACCGGGTTGACGATTTCCAGGTGCGAGGGGTTGAAGGCCAGCGAGAGGTGGACCGGGCCACCGGCGGTGGAAACGTCGGAGCTGAAACCCTGGTGATACTTCACGTCACCGGAGGGCAGGTCTTCCGGGGCGGTGTGCTCGAATTCGGCGAACAGGTCCTTGGGCATCTTGCCCAGGGTGTTGACCAGCACGTTCAGGCGGCCGCGGTGGGCCATGCCGATGACGATTTCCTGCACGCCGGCGACACCGGCCTGGTGGATCAGCTCGTCCATCGAGGCGATGAAGCTCTCGCCACCTTCGAGCGAGAAGCGCTTCTGGCCGACGTACTTGGTGTGGAGGAAGCGCTCCAGGCCTTCGGCGGCCGTCAGGCGCTCGAGGATGTGCTTTTTCTTCTCGACGCTGAACGAGGGCTTGGTGCGGATCGATTCGAGCTTTTCCTGCCACCAGCGCTTCTGGGCCTGGTCGGTGATGTACATGTACTCGGCACCGATGTTGGTGCAGTACGTCTCACGCAGCGCGTTGAGCAGGTCGCGCAGGCTCATCACCTCCTTGCCGAAGAAGGTGTTGCTGGTGTTGAACACCGTCTCCATGTCCGCATCGGTGAAACCGTAGAAGGACGGCTCCAGCTCGGGGATGGCGGGGCGCTCGGTGCGCTTGAGGGGGTCGAGGTCGGCCCAGCGGGAGCCGACGTTGCGGTAGGCGGCGATCAGCTGCTGGACGGCGGTGCGCTGGCGGCCGAGATCGGAATCGGCACCGAAGGCCAGCACCTGGGTGCCACGCTGCTTGGCACGCTCGGCGAAGGCATTGATGACCGGCTGATGGGGGATGTCACGCGCATCGGAGCCGTCGGCGGCCGGCACGTGCTGGAGGGCGTCAAAGTAGCTGCGCCAGTTGTCGGGCACGCTGCCCGGGTTTTCGAGGTACTTTTCGTACATCTCTTCGACATAGGGCGCATTGCCACCGAAGAGATAGGAGTTGCTCTTGTAGGCAACGTAGACGCCGCCCGAGCTCGATTGTGCTTCGCTCATTGATCCGCTGACCTCCGCTTCCCTGCAGGAAGCATTAGCTGGTTAACAAAACCTCCCGCGACACGGCTGAACCGGATGGCGGATGCGACAGTGACTGGAAGGAACTGACTGCAGCCCTCCATTGTGCCACTGTTGCGCTTCCGGTGGCGGG
This sequence comes from Pseudomonadota bacterium, assembly GCA_023415035.1. Taxonomy (GTDB): domain Bacteria; phylum Pseudomonadota; class Gammaproteobacteria; order Burkholderiales; family Burkholderiaceae_C; genus Hydrogenophaga. The sequence continues at coordinate 5,569 of JAEZLX010000059.1, forward strand.
GTATTGAGGTCGGCGGTGTGGATTCTTCAGGAAATCCGCGGCGAGAGCCGCTCGGACAGGGGCACCGCGCCGGGCTCGTCCAGCTCGATGGCGATCTGCGTGCACACGGTGCGGCACAGCGTCACAGCCTTTTCGCTCTGCACGCGGTAGATCACCTGCGTGCCCTCCTTGCGCTTGGCGAGGATGCCCGCGCGGTACAACAGGTTCAGGTGCTGCGAGAGGTTGGGCTGGGTGGTGTCGATCTCCTGCAGCAGCTGCGACACGGACTTTTCCTTGTCGCACAGGGCGCTGAGGATGCGCAGGCGCATGGGTGTGGCCAGCACCCCGAACAGTTCGGCCGCCATCTCGAACACGCGCACCTTCTCGACGCCTGTTTCCGTTCCGATCATCTGTTCCATGCTTGCCTGGCCCTTGTCTATATAAGCATGGATGATACTGACTCCGGTACGGATGCGCACCAGTGTCTTCCCCACCCCTGGGGAAGAGCCTTTCGGCCTCCGGCGCTCATCCGGCGACGCGATCCCGGATCTGCTGGAGCGCGGCCGGATCCTCCATGGTGGTCAGGTCACCCGGATCGCGTCCCTCGCACACCGCCTGGATGGCACGCCGCAGCAGCTTGCCCGAACGCGTCTTGGGCAATACCGAGACGAAACGCACCCGGCCTGGACGGGCCACAGCGCCCAGCTTGTCGTCCACCAGCTTCATGATGGCGCCCTCAAGACGCAGGGCGTCGGCATCGGTGGCCGCCAGCGCCGGGTCCTTGAGCACGGCAAAGGCCACAGCCACCTGCCCCTTGAGCTGGTCGGCCACGCCGACCACGGCGACCTCGGCCACACCCGGGTGGCTCGAGATGCATTCCTCGATCTCGCGCGTGCCCAGGCGATGGCCCGCGACGTTGATGACGTCGTCGGTGCGGCCGAGAATGAAGTAGTAGCCGTCCGCGTCGCGGATGCCCCAGTCAAAGGTGCTGTACATCGTCCGGCCCGGGATGCTGGACCAGTAGGTCTTGACGTAGCGCTCGTCATCGCCCCAGACCGTCTGCAGACAGCCGGGGGGCAGAGGACCGTTGACCGCGATCACGCCCTTGCGGCCGGGCTCGGTGATCTCTTCGCCGGTGTTCTCGTCGATCAGGCGCACGTCGTAGCCGTACACCGCCTTGCCCGGCGAGCCGAACTTGGTGGGCGCCTTTTCGACCCCGTTGCAGATGGCCATGATCGGCCAGCCGGTTTCAGTCTGCCAGTAGTTGTCGATGATGGGCTTGCCGATGGCCTCGGCGATCCAGGTGGCGGTCGGCTCGTCCAGCGGCTCGCCGGCCAGGAACAGGGCCTTGAGACTGGAGAGGTCGTGCTTCGTGAGGTAGGCCGGATCCTGCTTCTTGAGCACGCGAGCGGCCGTCGGGGCCGTAAACATCACCGAGACCTTGTATTTCTCGACCAGCTTCCACCAGATGCCGGCGTCGGGCCGGATCGGCAGGCCCTCGTACATGATGGTGGCCATGCCGTTGATCAGCGGGCCGTAGATGATGTAGCTGTGCCCCACCACCCAGCCGATGTCCGAGGTGGAGAAATAGGTTTCGCCGGGCTCGCCCATGTAGATGTGGCGCATGGACGCGGCCAGCGCGACGGCATAGCCGGCGGTGTCGCGCTGAACGCCCTTGGGTTTGCCGGTGGTGCCGGAGGTGTAGAGGATGTAGCTCGGGTGCGTGCTGTCCACCCATTCACAGGGCACCTGTGCATCCATGACGGCGGCGCGTTCGGTGGCGTAGTCCACGTCGCGGCCGGCCACCGGCGCCAGATCGGCCAGGCCGCGGTTGACCATCAGCACCTTGGCCGGCTTGTGCGACGACAGCGAAATGGCCGCGTCGAGCAGGTGCTTGTAAGGCACCACCTTGCCGCCGCGCATGCCGGCGTCGGCGCTGACGATGACGGTCGGCTGCGCGTCGTCGATCCGGCTGGCCAGCGAGTGGCTGGCAAAGCCCCCGAAGACGACCGAGTGGATGGCACCGATGCGCACGCAGGCCAGCATGGCAAAGCACGCCTCGGCGATCATGGGCATGTAGATCAGCACCCGGTCGCCCTTGCCCACCCCCTGCTTGAGCAGGATGGCGGCCATGCGGTTGACTTCGGCGTGCAGCTCGCGGTAGCTGTAGACCTTTTCCGTGTCGGTTTCGGTGGACACGAAAATCAGCGCGTTCTGGTCGGCACGGTCTTTGAGGTGGCGGTCCACCGCGTTGTGGCAGAGGTTCGTCTGCCCGCCGACGAACCAGCGGGTAAATGGCGGCCGGCTGTAGTCGCAGATCTGGTCGAAAGGCCGGTGCCAGTCAATCAGCTGCGCCTGCTCACGCCAGAAACCGTCGCGGTCTTCAATGGATCGGCGGTGGAAGTCGGCGTAGCCCTGCGGTGCACTCATGCTTGTCTCCTGCGAATGTCTGGTCGGAAGACCGGATTTCCGGTCTTCTAGGAAAATCTGAATTCATAATTATGAGAAACAGACTTTCGGCAGTCTGACAGCACTGTCCGGAGGTCTGTGCGGGATCCGCGCCCCGCCAAGGCTTACTTGATCAGCGACTGCACGTCGCGGAACGCCGGGTGCTGAGCCGTGCGCATCCATTCGAAGAGCACCATTTCCGTCGTCACCAGTTCGGCCCCTGCCCCGGCGAGGCGGTCGAAGGCGGCGTCACGGTTGCGCTCGGTGCGTGAGCCACAGGCATCGGTGACCACCCACACGTCAAACTCCTCGTCCAGCAGTTCCAGCACCGTCTGCAGCAGGCACACATGCGCCTCGCAGCCGGCAGCGACGATGGTCGGGCGCTCCGGCGCCTCGGGCTGGGGCTTTTTGTGCAGGTGCTTGGGCAGGCTGCGGGCATTGCCCGAAGGCTGGCGCACGGGCGGGCGCAGCCAGTCGGCCAGGCCGTCCGCGACTGCGCTGAAGTGGTGCTTGGCAAGGGTGCGCTGGCAAAGCGCGCGCAGCTCGGGCAGGTTCTGGCCCAGCTTCTCGGGCACCTGCTCGGTACCCCAGGCAGGCACTTTCAGCAGCTGCGCCGCCTTGGCCAGACGCAAGGCATTGGCCTGGACGAAGGCTGCCTCATGGATGGCAGGCATCAGTTTTTCCTGGTAGTCCACCAGAACGAGTTGGGATTCCGAGGCGTCGAGCAGCATGGTCACGGTTGCGTTTGAAGTTCCAGTCGGCATTGTGCCTTGCGCCGCTCTCAGATGACGCCCTTGGCTCGCAGCGCCCGCAGCCGGCCCTCGTCCAGGCCCAGGCGCTCGGCCAGCACCTCGTCAGTGTGCTGCCCGAGGGCGGGTGGCGCATGGCGCAGCGCGACAGGGGTGTCGGACAGACGCAGCGGGCTGGCGGTGGTCACCACGGTGTTGACCGACTCACCCGGCGGCAGCTGGCCGTCGGGATAGCGCTGCTGCTCGATGCGCAGGCCGCGCGCGCGCACCTGGGGGTCGTCGAAGGCCTGGGCGATGTCATTGATGGGGCCGCAGGGCACGGCGCGGTCTTCCAGCAACGCGATCCACTCGGCCGTGGGGCGGGTACGCGTGAGCGCAGCGACCATGGGCACCAGCGTCTCGCGGAAAACAACGCGATTCGCGTTGGTCGCGAAGCGCTCGTCACCCGCCCAGCCCACGCCCGCCGCCTCGCAAAAGCGCGCGAACTGCCCGTCGTTTCCGATGGCCAGCAGCATGGCCCCATCGGCCGTGGGAAAGTCCTGATAGGGAACGAGGCTCGGATGGGTGTTACCCTGGCGAACCGGCACCCTGCCGGTGTTGAGAAAGCTCGCCCCCTGGTTGGCGAGCATGGCCATGCCCACGTCCAGCAGCGCCATGTCGATGTGCTGGCCGCGCCCGGTGTGGTGGCGCGCCTCCAGCGCGCCCAGGATGGCGGTCGTCGCGTACATGCCGGTGAACACGTCGATGACGGCGACGCCCACGCGCAGGGGCCCGCCACCCGGTTCGCTGTCGGCCCGGCCGGTGATGCTCATCAGGCCGCACATGGCCTGCACCAGCAGATCGTAACCGGCGCGCGAGGCATAGGGGCCATCCTGGCCGAAGCCGGTGATGGAACAGTAGATCAGGCGCGGGTTGATCGCGCTCAGACTCTCGTAATCCAGGCCATAACGCCTCAGTCCACCGGTCTTGAAGTTCTCGACCACCACGTCGCTCTCCATCGCCAGCTGCCGGATCAGCTCCTGCCCCTCAGGTGTGGCCATGTCCACCGTGACCGAGCGCTTGTTGCGGTTGCAGGCGGCGAAGTAGCAGGCCTGGTCGGTGGGGTTGCCCTGCGCGTCGGCAAAGAAGGGCGGCCCCCAGTGGCGGGTGTCGTCGCCGGCACCCGGCTTTTCGATCTTGATGACGTCGGCCCCCATGTCGGCCAGGTTCTGGGTGCACCAGGGACCCGCGAGCACACGGGACAGGTCAAGAACGCGCACATGGGAAAGCGCGCCACGGCGCGAGGTCAGGGAAGCGTCTGGAGGTGTCATGGGCATGTGGTGGCTAGGCCGGTCCCCAATGGTAGGTGCTTACCATGGAGTGCGGAATGCCGGAACGGGAGCGCCTGCGTTGAGGCCTGATGATTTCTGCGATCTGCCGCTCGCTGCCCGCAACGAAGGCAGAGGATGACGCTCATGATCCACCTGTTTCAGCATTTGTTGTTGCAAATCAAGCCATTGTCCGGCCTTCTTCGCTTGACGGCGGAGGTTCATGCCTTACACTTGCAGTCATGCGTAAGTCCTTGCTCCGCGCCATGATGCTCGCTTCCCTGCTGGGAACGGGTGCAGTGCTGGCCGAACCTGTCGAGCCGCAGTACGCCGACATGGACAGCCTGATCAAGGAACGCGGCTTCATGGAGCGCCTGGCCGACGCGCGCAATGCCGCCAGCCACCACGCCTCCGAGCTGATCATGAACGCACTGGGATTCCTGGGTGTGCCCTACAAGTTCGGTGGAAACAGCGCCGACACGGGCTTCGACTGCTCCGGCTTCGTGCGGGCCGTCTACGAGCAGTCGCTGGGCAAGGTGCTGCCTCGCCGCTCCGACGAGCAGGCGGCCGCCACACGCAAGATCGAGCGCAACGAGTTGCAACCCGGTGATCTGGTGTTCTTCAACACCATGCGCCGTGCCTTCAGCCATGTGGGCATCTACCTGGGTGACGGCAAGTTCATCCACGCGCCGCGCACTGGCGCCGAGGTCCGCGTCGAGGACATGCGCATGTCCTACTGGCAACAGCGTTTCAACGGCGCCCGCCGGGTCGACTGACCCGCGGCAGCCACTCCCCCACACGCTTTATTCCGGCCGCGTCATGGTTTCCCGTGGCGGCCTGGGCATGCCCTGCTCCACCGGCAACGGGCACCTGCGCTCGCAGATGCCCGCCCGGGATCACTTCTTCTGGGGAGGCAGGTCCGTGCAGCTGCCGTGTGCCACTTCCGCCGCCATGCCCAGGCTTTCGCCCAGCGTCGGGTGCGGGTGGATGGTCTTGCCGATGTCGATCGCATCGGCCCCCATTTCGATGGCCAGCGCGATCTCACCGATCATGTCACCGGCATGCGTGCCCACGATGCCGCCGCCCAGGATCCTGCCGTGGCCGTGGGCCTCCGGGCTGTCGTCGAACAGCAGCTTGGTGAAACCCTCGTCGCGGCCATTGGCGATGGCGCGGCCCGAAGCCGTCCAGGGGAACAGGCCCTTCTTGACCTTGATGCCCTGTGCCTTGGCCTGGTCTTCGGTCAGGCCCACCCAGGCCACCTCGGGGTCGGTGTAGGCGACGCTGGGGATCACACGAGCATTGAAGGCACTGGCGGCCAATTCCTTGTTGCCCTGCAGTTCACCGGCAATGACTTCAGCCGCCACGTGCGCCTCGTGCACCGCCTTGTGGGCCAGCATGGGCTGACCCACAATGTCGCCGATGGCGAAGATATGCGGCACATTGGTGCGCATCTGGATGTCGACGTTGATGAAACCACGGTCGGTCACCGAAACGCCGGCCTTCTCGGCACCGATCTTTTTGCCGTTGGGTGTGCGCCCCACAGCCTGGAGCACCAGGTCGTAGAAACCTTCGCTCTTGCTGCCGTCCAGGCCTTCGAACTGCACCTTGATGCCCTCGGGCGTGGCCTCGGCCCCCACCGTCTTGGTCTTGAGCATGATGTTGTCGAAGCGGTGCTTGTTCATCTTCTCCCAGACCTTGACGAGATCGCGGTCGGCACCCTGCATCAGGCCATCCATCATCTCGACCACGTCCAGTCGCGCGCCCAGCGTGCTGTACACCGTGCCCATTTCCAGGCCGATGATGCCGCCACCGACGATGAGCATCTTCTTGGGGACCGCCTTGAGGGCCAGCGCGCCGGTGGAATCAACCACGCGTGGGTCGTCGGGCATGAACGGCAGGCGGACCGCCTGCGAGCCGGCGGCGATGATGGCGCGCTTGAAGGCGATGACCTTCCTGCTGCCACGCTTTTCCTGCCCGCTGCCCGAGGTTTCTTCCACCTCCAGGTGGTTCGGGCCGGCAAACGTGCCCAGACCGCGCACGACCGTGACCTTGCGCATTTTGGCCATGGCCGCCAGGCCGCCGGTGAGCTTGCCCACGACCTTTTCCTTGTGGCCGCGCAGTTTGTCGATGTCAACCTCCGGCTGGCCGAAGGACACGCCCAGATCGGCCATGTGGCTGACCTCGTCCATCACGGCGGCCACGTGCAGCAGCGCCTTGGACGGGATGCAGCCCACGTTCAGGCACACGCCGCCCAGTGTCGCGTAACGCTCGACCAGCACCACCTTCAGCCCCAGATCCGCCGCGCGGAAGGCGGCCGAATAGCCGCCGGGGCCGGCGCCGAGCACGAGCACGTCGCACTCGATGTCGGCCGCACCGGCATAGGTGGCTGCCACGGGGGCAGGCGCCGGGGCGGCAGTAGGTGCCGGTGCGGGCGCCTGGACGGGCGCGGGCGCAGCCGCCGCGGGTGCCGGTACTGCGGCGCCATCGGAAGGCTCCAGCGCCAGGATCACCGAGCCTTCGCTGACCTTGTCGCCGATCTGGATTTTCAGCTCCTTGACCACCCCGCCGTGCGAGGCAGGGATTTCCATCGAGGCCTTGTCGGACTCGACTGTGATCAGGCTCTGTTCGGGCTGGATGGAGTCGCCAGGCTTGACCAGGACCTCGATCACGGCCACGTCCTTGAAGTCCCCGATGTCGGGCACCTTGATGTCGATCACTGCCATGTCAGTTTTCCTTTCAGAGCAGGACGCGACGGAAGTCGGCGAGGATCTGGCCGAGGTAGGCGTTGAAGCGCGCAGCGGCGGCACCGTCGATGACGCGGTGGTCGTACGACAGGGACAGCGGCAGCATCAGGCGTGGCACGAACTGCTTGCCGTCCCACACGGGCTTCATCGCGCTCTTGGACAGGCCCAGGATGGCCACCTCGGGCGCGTTGACGATGGGCGTGAAATGCGTGCCGCCGATGCCGCCGAGCGAGCTGATCGAGAAGCAGCCGCCGGTCATGTCGGCGGGGCCCAGCTTGCCCTCGCGCGCCTTCTTGGCCAGATCGCCCATTTCCTGGCTGATCTGCAGGATGCCCTTCTTGTCGGCGTCGCGCAGCACTGGCACCACGAGGCCGTTGGGCGTGTCGGCCGCAAAGCCGATGTGGAAGTACTGCTTGTAGACCAGTTCCTCACCGTCCAGGCTGGCGTTGAACTCGGGGTACTTCTTCAGTGCCGCCACCACCGCCTTGATCACGAAGGCCAGCATCGTCACCTTGACGCCCGACTTCTCGTTTTCCTTGTTGGTGGCCACCCGGAAGGCCTCCAGCTCGGTGATGTCGGCCTCGTCGTTGTTGGTGACGTGCGGGATCATCACCCAGTTGCGTGCCAGGTTGGCACCCGAAATCTTCTTGATGCGCGACAGCGCCTTGCGCTCGACGGGTCCGAACTTGGCAAAGTCCACCTTGGGCCAGGGCAGCAGGTCCAGACCGACGCCCGAGCCACCTGCGGCCGGTGCCTTCGCGGCCTGGGCCTGCGTCTGCAACGCACCGCTCATCACGGAGCGGGTGAACGACTGCACATCCTCGAACGTGATGCGGCCCTTGAGACCCGTACCTTTCACCTCTCCCAGCGGCACGCCCAGCTCGCGCGCGAACTTGCGCACAGAGGGCGATGCGTGCGGCAGGCCCACCGGTGACGCCATCGGGTTGTGCGCGGGAGCGGCCACCGGTGTCACTACAGCAGCCACGGCAGCCGGCAAAGAGGCTGCCTGGGCAGGCACCGGGGCTGGCGCCGGAACAGCGGCCGGTGCGGTGGTGGCACCCTGCCCTTCCAGCACGGCCAGCAGGTCACCGATGTTGACCTTGTCACCGAGCTTGACCGCCACTTCCTTGACCACGCCGGCCGCGGAAGACGGGATTTCCATCGAGGCCTTGTCGGACTCAACCGTGATCAGCGACTGCTCCAGCGCCACCGTGTCACCCGGCTTGATGAAGACTTCGATGACCGCGACGTCCTTGAAGTCGCCGATGTCGGGCACGCGAACCTCGACACGACCGGTGGCTGCGGACGCGGTCGGCGCGGGTGCCGCCTGGGCAGGTATTGCCGGCTCTGCAGCGGGTGCCGCAACCGGTGCTGGCGCCGCCGCAGCGGCTTCGCCTTCGGCATCGAGCACCACCAGCAAGGAACCCTCGCTGACCTTGTCGCCCACGGCGACCTTCAGTTCCTTGACCACCCCTGCATGCGAGGAGGGAATCTCCATCGAGGCCTTGTCGGATTCGACGGTGACCAGCGACTGCTCGACGCTGACCGTGTCGCCCACCTTGACCAGCAGTTCAATGACCGCCACCTCGGAGAAGTCACCGATGTCCGGGACTTTCACTTCTACCAGTGCCATGTGTATGTCTCCGGATCGTTACGCGTAGAGGGGATTCACCTTTTCGGTGTTGATGCCGTACTTCTTGATCGCTTCGGCCACCTTGGCCACGGGCACCTTGCCCTCCTCGGCCAGGGCCTTCAGGGCCGCCACGGTGATGTAGTGGCGGTTAATCTCGAAGTGCTCGCGCAGCTTGCTGCGGAAGTCGCTGCGGCCGAAGCCGTCGGTGCCCAGCACCTTGTAGGCACGGCCGGCCGGCATGAACGGACGGATCTGCTCGGCGTAGTTCTTCATGTAGTCGGTGGACGCCACCACCGGGCCTGAGCTCTTGCCCAGCTGCTGTGCCACGAAGGGCACGCGCGGCGTTTCCAGCGGGTGCAGCATGTTCCAGCGCTCGGCATCCTGGCCGTCACGGGCCAGCTCGTTGAAGCTCGGGCAGCTCCACACATCGGCCTGTACGCCCCAGTCGGTGGCCAGCAGCTTTTGCGCCTCCAGCGACTCGCGCAGGATCGAACCCGAGCCAAGCAGTTGCACGCGCTTGTCGCCCTCGGCACCGGGCTTGCACAGATACATGCCCTTGATGATCTGCTCTTCCGTACCGGGCTGCAGGCCGGGCATGGCGTAGTTCTCGTTGAGCAGCGTGATGTAGTAGAAGACGTTCTCCTGCCACTCGACCATGCGCTTGAGGCCATCGTGCATGATCACGGCCACTTCGTGCGCAAAGGTCGGGTCGTAGCTGATGCAGTTCGGGATCGTGCCGGCCAGGATGTGGCTGTGGCCGTCCTCGTGCTGCAGGCCTTCACCGTTGAGCGTGGTGCGGCCCGAAGTGCCGCCCAGCAGGAAGCCGCGCGCCTGCATGTCGCCGGCCGCCCAGGCCAGATCGCCGATGCGCTGGAAGCCGAACATCGAGTAGTACACGTAGAACGGGATCATGATCCGGTTGTTCGTGCTGTAGCTCGTGGCGGCGGCGATCCACGACGCCATGCCACCGGCCTCGTTGATGCCTTCCTGCAGGATCTGGCCGGCCTTGTCTTCCTTGTAGTACATGACCTGGTCGCGGTCGACCGGGGTATACAGCTGGCCCTTGGGGTTGTAGATGCCGATCTGGCGGAACAGGCCTTCCATGCCGAAGGTGCGCGCCTCGTCCACCAGGATGGGCACCACGCGCGGGCCCAGAGCCTTGTCACGCAGCAGTTGCGTGAGGAAACGGACATAGGCTTGCGTCGTGCTGATCTCGCAGCCTTCGGCCGTCGGCTCGGTCACCGCCTTGAACGTGTCCAGCGAGGGAACGGTGAATTGCTCGTCCGCCTTCTGGCGGCGCTTGGGCAGGTAACCACCCAGCGCCTTGCGGCGCTCATGCAGGTACTTCATCTCCGGCGTGTCATCTGCCGGCTTGTAGTACGGAATCTTGTGCAGCTCGCTGTCGGGGATCGGGATGTTGAAGCGGTCGCGGATGTACTTGATGTCCTCGTCCGAGAGCTTCTTGGTCTGGTGGACCGTGTTCTTGCCTTCGCCGGCCTTGCCCATGCCATAGCCCTTGATGGTCTTGACCAGCAGGACCGTGGGCTGTCCCTTGTGTTCGTTGGCGGCGTGGAAGGCTGCGTACACCTTCTCCGGCTCATGGCCACCGCGGCGCAGCTCGAAGATCTCCTCGTCGGTCATGTGCTCGACAAGCTTGGCCGTCTCGGGGTACTTGCCGAAGAAGTGCTTGCGAACATAGGCACCGTCATTGGCCTTCATGGCCTGGTAGTCGCCGTCCAGCGTCTCCATCATCAGCTGCTTGAGCTTGCCGGACTTGTCGCGCGCCAGCAGCTCGTCCCAGCCCTTGCCCCACAACAGCTTGATCACATTCCAGCCACTGCCGCGGAATTCGCCCTCCAGCTCCTGCACGATCTTGCCGTTGCCGCGCACCGGACCGTCCAGGCGCTGCAGGTTGCAGTTGATCACGAAAACGAGGTTGTCCAGGTTTTCGCGCGCGGCAAGGCTGATGGCGCCCAGCGATTCGGGCTCGTCCATCTCGCCGTCACCGCAGAACACCCAGACCTTGCGGTTTTCGGTGTTGGCAATGCCGCGGGCGTGTAGGTACTTCAGGAAGCGTGCCTGGTAGATGGCCATCAGCGGGCCCAGGCCCATGGACACCGTCGGGAACTGCCAGAAATCGGGCATCAGCTTCGGGTGCGGATAGCTGGACAGGCCCTTGCCGTCCACTTCCTGACGGAAGTTGTCCAGCTGCTCCTCGGTCAGGCGACCTTCAAGGTAGGCGCGTGCGTAGATGCCGGGCGCGCTGTGACCCTGTATATAGAGCAGGTCGCCGCCGTGGTTCTCGCTCTCGGCGTGCCAGAAATGGTTGAAACCCGCGCCAAACATGCTGGCCACGGACGCGAACGAGCCGATGTGGCCGCCCAGGTCACCGCCATCGGCGGGATTCAGGCGGTTGGCACGCACCACCATGGCCATGGCGTTCCAGCGCATGTAGGCGCGCAGGCGCTTTTCGATCGCGATGTTGCCGGGGCAACGGGCTTCCTGGGACGGCTCGATGGTGTTCACATAGCCCGTGTTGGCCGAGAACGGCAGGTCGATGCTGTTCTGGCGGGCTTCCTCGAGCAACTGCTCCAGCAGGAAGTGCGCGCGTTCGGGCCCTTCCTTCTGAATGACGGCGTCCAGCGCCTCCATCCATTCGCGGGTCTCCTGGGCATCGATGTCGATCATGCCCTGACTGTTCGGGGGGGTCGCTGACATGTACTGTCTCCTGTGCGTTGCTAAACCGGCCATGCGCCGGGCCTCATATCGGGCGGATTCTCACACAAAGATGCCCCATTTTCAACATGTGCTTTTTATTTTTACATAACGAAATTTGACCGCAAAACAAGCCCCATTCCCTCGCGTAGACTCGACAGCACGATGAACAAGTCCTCGCGGCCCGTCTCTACCATCGCGCCAAAAGCAGAGAGCCGGCACTGGTGGAAACGCTGGTGGCGGCGGCTTCCGCCTGCGCGCCAGGACCGCTTCGCCACGCTCGGCCCGCTGATGGCCGTCCTGCTGTTCCTTCTGGCCATTGCCGTGGCCATCACCTACCTCCGTCTGGAAGAACTGGAGCGCGAGCAGGAAGCCGTCACCCGCGACGTCGAATACGCGCAGCAGCGGCTGCGCCTGCGACTGCTCGAGCGCCAGGAGCAGCTCATGCGCCTGGCCCGCGATGTCTCCGACCGGGAGATCGAAGCCAGCGAGTTCGAGTTCCAGGCCGAATCCCTGATCAGCCAGTTTCCCGAGCTGCAGGCCATCACGTGGATCGACGCGCGCCGGATCATCATCTCGCGCTATGCCTCGCCCAGCGCCCCCGCGCACATGCAGCGGCTGCCCGGCTCGACCATCACCATAGAGGAAATGGACGGTTCCTACGAGCTGGCACGCGACCTGCGGCAGCCGGTGTACTCCCGCCCGCTGGGAGAAAGGCCTGTCCCATCATCGCTGATCCTGCAGATCCCGCTCGCGGAGCAGGGACGTTTTGCCGGCTCGATCATGGGCGAGTACTCGGTCGACGGCCTGCTGCGCTTCGGCATTCCGTCCGAGGTCATGGCGCGCTACGCCGTGGCCCTGCAGGACGACACCGGCCGGGTCCTGGCCGGTGCCCTGCAGTCGCCCGGCAGCGTCATCCGCCTGCTGCCCTGGTCCAACAAGCCGCTGGAACATGAGGTGCCCGTCTCCCCGATCGGCAACGGCCTGATCCTCAAGGCCCAAGGCTACCGCACCTCGCAGGCCATTGTCGGCAGCGGATTCTTCTGGGTCATCGGTGCGCTGAGCGCGCTCACCGTCTGGATGCTGATCGGCACCTGGCGCCACACCCGCAAGCGCGTGCAGACGCAGCAGGCCCTGGTGGCCGAGACCAACTTCCGCCGCGCCATGGAGAACTCCATGCTCACGGGCATGCGGGCCCTGGACATGCAGGGGCGCATCACCTACGTGAACCCCGCCTTCTGCTCCATGACTGGCTGGACGGAAGCGGAACTGGTAGGCCGCACCGCGCCATTCCCCTACTGGCCGGAAGAAGACCACGAATCGCTCGCGGCCAGGCTGGAAGACGAGCTCAGCGGCCGCTCGACCCCTGGCGGCTTCGAGGTGCGCGTGCGTCGCCGGGACGGCAGCATCTTCGATGCACGCATGTATGTGTCGCCCCTCATCGATCCCAACGGCCACCAGACCGGCTGGATGACCTCGATGACCGACATCACCGAGCCCAAGCGCATCCGCGAGGAGCTGTCGGCGTCGTACGAGCGCTTCACGACCGTGCTCGAGTCGCTGGACTCGGCCGTCTCGGTCGCGCCGCTGGGCAGCGACGAGATGCTGTTCACCAACCGGATGTACCGCCACTGGTTCGGCGCCCGTGGCCAGGGCCACCGGGAGCTGGTCGAACTGGCGAGCAACCAGCCGGGGCCTGCCTCCGACGAGGGCGATGCCGTCGACGCCTTCGCGGGCATGCCCACCGAAAGCCTCACGGATGCGGGAGCGGAAAACTCCGAGGTTTTCGTGCCCGCGCTGGGCCGCTGGCTGGAGGTGCGCACCCGCTACCTCACCTGGGTGGACGGACGTCTGGCCCAGATGGTGATCGCCAGCGACATCACAGCGCGCCGCAACGCCGAGGAGCAGGCCGCCCGCCAGGCCGAGCGCGCCCAGACCGCCAGCCGTCTGATCACCATGGGCGAGATGGCCTCCAGCGTCGCGCACGAGCTCAACCAGCCGCTGACGGCCATCAGCAACTACTGCAACGGCATGATTTCGCGCCTGCGCGAAAACCGCATCTCGGAGCAAGACCTGCTGACCGCCCTGGAAAAGACGGCGCGGCAAGCCCAGCGGGCGGGCCAGATCATCCAGCGCATCCGCTCGTTCGTGAAACGCAGCGAACCCAATCCGACCCTCTCCGACGTGTCCGTCATGGTCAGCAACGCCATCGAGCTGGCCGAGATCGAGCTGCGGCGCCAGAACGTGCGACTGAGTTCCTACGTCGCCGCCCGCCTGCCGCAGCTCATGGTCGACCCGATCCTGATCGAGCAGGTGCTCATCAACCTGCTCAAGAACGCCGGCGAGGCCATCGTCCAGGCCGAGCGGCCAGCGGGAGCGCGCTCCGTCGAGGTGCGTGTCGCCCCCGCCCGCCAGGAGGACCAGGACGTGGTCAAATTCTCGGTGCGCGACTCGGGCAAGGGCGTGCCACCGGAGATGATCGACCGCATCTACGAAGCGTTCTATAGCACCAAGAGCGAGGGCATGGGCATTGGCCTGAAGTTGTGCCGCAGCATCGTCGAGTCGCACCATGGCCGCATGCGGGTCGAGAACCTCTACAATGGCGACGAGGTGGCCGGCTGCTGCTTCAGTTTCTGGATCCCGGTTCACTCCCGGCTACGGTCCGAGGCGGGAGATCCCCCTGCGGGGCCCGCGCGTCCTTCGTACACGGAAGAAAGAGCGAGATGAGTTTGATCCCCAAAAAAGGCACCGTCTACGTGGTCGATGACGACGAAGCGGTGCGCGACTCCCTGCAATGGCTGCTCGAGGGCAAGGACTACCGGGTACGCTGTTTCGAATCAGCCGAAGCGTTTCTCAGCCGCTACGACGCCCGCGAGGTAGCCTGCCTGATCGCCGACATCCGCATGGGCGGCATGTCTGGGATGGAGCTGCAGGAGCGCCTGCTGGAGCGCCAGTCACCGCTGCCGATCGTCTTCATCACCGGCCACGGCGACGTGCCCATGGCCGTCGAATCAATGAAAAAAGGCGCGCTGGACTTCATCCAGAAGCCGTTCAAGGAAGAGCAGCTGCTCGAACTCGTCGAGCGCATGCTGGACAAGGCCAAGGACACCTTTGCCATCCACCAGCAGGCGGCCAGCCGCGACGCCCTGCTGTCCAAGCTCACCGGCCGCGAGGCCCAGGTGCTTGAGCGCATCGTCGCCGGCCGCCTGAACAAGCAGATTGCCGACGATCTGGGCATCAGCATCAAGACCGTCGAGGCGCACCGCGCCAACATCATGGAAAAGCTCGGCGCCAATACCGTCGCCGACCTGCTCAAGATCGCCCTCGGGCAGACCACGGTCAAGATCTGATTCCCATCCTCTCCATCGACGCCCGCCCCTTCCGGCGGGCGTCTTTCTTTCCCCCGACCGAGATACCCACCATGACCGCAC
>JAEZLX010000092.1 GCA_023415035.1 Pseudomonadota bacterium
GCCTTGGTGCTGTCGGCTCGGTGCCGTTTCGGGTTCAGCTTCATGATTGCCTATTTTTTAAGCAGTCAGCGTTAACAGAAGGGGGACCGGGCGGTCTCGGCCGTCAGGTCTGCCGTGATTTCTGAAGGCGGAACGGCGCCAGCGGGTCGGGCTCCAGGTTCCACGGGTGATGCGGGTCCAGCGGCATGCCGTCCTTGTCGTGGCCCAGGTTCACGTCCTTGCCGTGGTCTCGTGCGGTCTTGAGCGAGTGGCAGCTATGGCACAGCGGTTGCAGGTTGCCCGGGCTGTTGTCGCTCGGGTCGCCGCTGATGTGGTCAACGTCGGTGGCAGGGGTGATGACGTTGAAGGCTTTGCACATGCGGCACAGCGGTTCGCCGGCCAGCACGTCGGCACGCAGGCGCTGCCATGCCTTGGTGTTCAGCGGGATGGTGCGGCGCGGGTCTGCATCGCGGCCGGTGCTGTTGGCCTTGCGCTTCAGGGCCGATGCCATCTTGATGCCTCGGGCCTCGGCGAAGGTCGGGGCCATCTTGATGCGCGGCTGCAACATCTTGAGCTTGGGCCGGGTCATTCGCCGCGCTCCTTGCTGGGGTATGGCTGCGGTGCGGGTGTTGCCGTGCTGGTGGTGGGTGCATCGTCGATGCCCTCGACGGCCGGCAGGTTCTCCAGCTTGCGCACCTCAGAGCGCAGCATCCATCCGTCGTTGATGGCGCTGCTGTAGAACGCGCTGCGCTCGGTGCTGCTGCCCCTCAGCAGTCCTTCCGCGGCGTGTTCGCCGAAGAAGATGCGCCGGCCTGCCTCGGTCAGCAGCTTGGCGCTGATGGCCTGTTCCCACATCAGCAGGTGACGGCGCAGGCTCAGGGTGACGAACTGGCGGGCCAGTTCCACACTGTTGGAGTAGTTCGCCTGCTCCATCGCTTGCACGATGACCGGGGGCACGCGGAACAGGCGGCACACCTCGATCACGGACAGCCTGCGGGCCTCGATCCATTCGGCATCTTCCAAGCTCATGCTGATGGCCTGATAGGTCATTCCTTCTTCCAGGACCGGGGTGCGACCACTGTTGGAACTGCCGCCATACTGGCTTGCCCAGCTCTCGCGCAGGCTCTGCTTTTGTTCCGGGCGCAGCTTGCCTGGCGCTTGGAGCACACCCAGCAGCTTGGCACCATTGCGGAACGTGGCCACGCCGTGTTCCTGCTCCTGAATGGCCAGCTCCACCACACCTCGGGCAGCCTGAATGGGCGACACACCCAGCACGCCGTCGTCGCCCAGGCGGTGGCGCAGGTGCAGCACTTCATCGGCCAGCAGGCGATGCACGCGGCCCTCGGTGTCGGCATATTCGTAGGCCAGCTTGCCCGAGTTCAGGCGCAGCACGTTCATGCGGTCGGGACTGATGGGCCACAGCTCGCGCACTTGACCATCCCAGCCGCGCACGATGCGGGCAAAGGCATTGCCGCGCAGCAGGACGGCCGCCTGCATGTACTCGCGGAACTCCAAGGCGGTTTGCTCCGGGTTTGCCTGGTCGTGCAGCACGCGGTACAGCGGGTGGTCGCTTGCTCGCTCCCGGTCGTCACCCTTGCGGCGGTACAGGATCAGCGGCAAAGACGCCACGGTCTCACTGATGGCCTGCACACACGCATAGACGGCGCTAACACCTTGCGCGGTCGTGGCGTTCACCGGGCCAGTTCGCAGGGCACCGAAGTCGCTCCAATAGCTGTCACCGTTCGGGGCGTTGTTGGAACTGCGGCGCTCCAGGTTGAATGCACGCAGGGCGCGGTCAATCAATGTCATCGGCAGGTCTCCAGCCATGCGCGGCACAGCACAAGCGGATTGCTCACGAACTCGTCGAGGCTTCGCGCTTCCTCCAGGGATTGCCTGATGCGCAGGGCCACGGTGGTGTCCTTGTAGGCCGGGTCAGCGGTCATGGTGATTTCGTGCAGATCAACATCCAGCAGCTCGCGCAGGTACTCGCCGTCTCCACGGTCTTGCCAGCGGTCGCCGCCTTCGCGCACGCGAAAACCAAACGAACACCCGGACACGTCACCACGGCGCACCAGCTCGGCCAGGTCTCGCCCGTGGGTGGTGTTCGGCAAGTCCAGCTCAAACGCCAACCCTCGGGCCTCATCGCGCAGGCGCAGCGTCCCGGCCTTGGTGGTGCCCAGCAGGGCGTCGCCCTGGTGGTGGTACAGGGCGCGAATGTTGGCTCCGCTTTCCAGGGACTTGCGGAAGGCTCCTTTGCGGATCACCTCAGTAAAACCCCCCAGGCGGGTTTCGCTGTTGTAGAGCACGGCAAAGCCTTGCAGCGTCCTGCCGGTGCTGCTCAGCTCGCCAGTAGAGCGGATTTCCAGCATTCGCGCCCTCCCACTTACTCGATGTCCTCGCCGCCCACGATCACTGTCGGCTCGCTCAGGTCGTCGGCAATCACGAAGGCTTCCTCATGACGGCAGGCCACACCCACAGTCGCCATCGCTCGCACCACGACACCGCCACGCGAGTACGCGGGTTCGGCGTAGGGGTTCACCAGCACATCCAGCTCGGACCAGACGCCCAGCAGGATTTGCGAGAAGTCGCCAAAGATGACGGGTTCGCCGTCCTGCCCGGCGGTAAGGGCGCGGGTGACGTGCAGCGGCCGGCCCGCCATGCTGCCGTTCTCCAGCAGGTAGCCAGGCAGGCCCGCTTCCTTCAGCGTCGAGGCCAGGATGGTCTTGCCGGTGCCCGTCGTCAGCCATGCGCCACCGAACAGTTCTTCGTCCTCCAGCTTCTGCGCGAAGTCCAGCACCTTGCGCCAGTTCACCTCTTCCAGCGTGCCGGTTTGGGCGTCGCTGAAGTGCAGGACGCCGGTTGGCTGGTTGCTCAGGCCGGTGCCCGCGATGATGGCGGCGTCGATTTGCTTGGCGATCAAAAAGGCCAGGTCGTCACGGATCAGACGCTCGATGGCCGGGCTGGATTGCTGGATCAGTTGGCGCGACATTTCCGCCTTGCCACCCACATGCGAGGGCTTCAGCTCCACCTGGTCGAAGCCCATTTCGGCATCAGGCACCGCGCCACCTTCGGCCACCCAGCCAGTGGACAGGCCAGAGCCATATTTCGGGATGCTGAGATTGCCGGTTAGGCCGGTCAGAACGCGAACCCCCAGGCGGCGGGCCATCAGGGCTTCGCGCAGCGGGCCGACGTACAGATCAGGCCGGTGGATCGTCGGCACCAGCTCGCCCGCAGTGGTCGTGGTGTTAACGGGCGGCACAGGGTCGTCGCGGCGCTCCAGCAGGGACAGCGGCACGAATGCGCCTTGTGCTTTGCGTCCGGTGCGGCGCTCTGCTTCCTGGGTGTATTCCAGCTCGGCGCCGCTCAGGCTTCGGCCTTCCATCTGCGCTTGCAGCACTCGGGACAACGAAACGCGGGATTCCAGGGCAGCGGCACAGCGGTCAACCTGGTGGCCGATGGCGCGGCGCTCGGCGTCCTCGATGAACTGGGCGCGGGCCTCGTCCTGCTCCAGGCTGACGATTTCAGCCTTGAGCGCGTCAAAGCGGGCCTTGCCCTCGGCGTTCAGGTTCTCGGTGCCCAGCAGTGCGCGGGCTTCGTTGACTTTGGCGGCGCGGGCTTCTCGGATCTCGTGAAGTTTCATGCTCGGGTTCCCATAGGCCCGATCTATCTGCGGGCTGTTGTTGATAGCTATAAAGCTATCACAAAACAAAGTCGATAGCAAATATCTATCGGGTGGATAAAGAAAAACCGGCGCGGGGCCGGTTGGGGGTCAGTCCGGGTAGTTCTGCCGGAAGTGGTCCAGCAGGTCGCCACGTAGGTGCGGCGGCGTGTTCATCACGTCTTGGCGCATCTGCTCTCGCGCTTCGGGGCCGTCGCGCCAGTGGTCGCAGGCTCGCATGGCGGCGTCCAGCAGTTCGCAGGTCAGGCGGGCCGATTCCTGAATGCAGGCGATCAACTCCGCTTTGCAGGCCCGGATGGCCTGGCGCTGGGCATCCGTCAGTCGGCCGGCAGGTACTTCTATGCCGGTGCCGTCAGGCGTCAACTTCGGCGTGATGCCGCGCTCCAGCAGGTCGGCCAAGATGGCTTCGGGTCTCATAGAACCTCCGTGGTTTGGGCAAGTTGTCCATCAACTTGTCCAACTTGTCCAACTTGTCCAACGTCTGAAGGTTGGACAACATGGACAACTTGGTTGGACAAGTTGGGCAGTGACCAGTACCAACCGCCCTCGGCCTTGATCTTTTTCACCCGGAGTGCATCCGAAGCACGGCGCACGGTTCGCCATGCAATGCCCGCTTCCGTGGCTTCTGACTTCACCGTCTTGGACGGCGTCGGGCCGTCCGCCAGCAACTGCATCAAGAACTCTTGCGCGGCGTCCTTGGCGCTGGCCGCTTCCTCCGCATCACCATCTTCTGGTGCCGGATCGGTCAGCAGTTCGCGGGCGGCACCTTCCACGGCCTTGCCCCAGGCAATATGGGATGCCTGAATGCCGGGTAGCGGTTCGGTCTGCTCAAGGTGGTATTCAAACCCGCCGTCGTCGGGGCCGATGTTGGACTTGGCGCGGGCCAGGATGCGCCTGTCGCCGCCTTCTTCGTCCTTCACCTTGGCCGCCACCAGGACCACGCGGGCCACGGCGGTGAAGGCTACGCTGCCGACCACGCGCTGGGCGGGGTCGTTTCCCTGGCCACCCTTGGCGAAGTGCGTGATGCCCAGCACGGCGCAGTCACACGAGGCCGCAAGGTCAACCAGGGGTTGCAGTGCGCGGCGCACCTCGGTGTTCTTGTGGCCGTCGCCAGACACGGCAGAAACCACAGGATCAACGACCAACAGGCGCACGCCGCCGATATGCTCGATGGCTTCGCGCAGCGGTCGCAGGTCGCGGGCGGGGTCGAAGGGTTCCAAGCCTTCGCCGCGTTCGGTGCCTTGGATGAAGTGGCATCGGGTGCGGTCTGCGCCTGACGCCAGCAGACGGGGCAGCAGCGTGTCGGCCGGGTCATCTTCGCCTGACCAGATCAGGATGTTTCCCGGTTCGCAGCGGCTGCCATCCGGCCAGCGCCCGCCAATGGTGACGGTTGCGGCACACGCCAGCGCAATGGTGGTTTTGCCCTGGCCGGGTGCTCCCGCCAGGATGTGCAGCTTGCCCAGCGCCAGCCAGTGTTGCCACAGCCAGCGCACGGGTTCCGGGTTCAAGTCGGAGCCGTTGGCCAGGATCACACGCGGTTCGGGTGCATCATTCAGCGGCGGCAAGACAGGATCGAACTTGCTCGCCATCGCTTCGTAATCGTCGCGCTTCATGCGAACACCTCCGTGATTCGGCTGATGCGCCCGGATGCCGTCAGCAGGCGGGACAGGTCAATCTGCGTCAGCACCACGCCGTGGGCGACGTTCGCAGCGGCCACCGCCACCAGGTTGGCTTCGGCAGCCAGCACGGCCAGAGCGTCGCGGGCGGGCAGGGGGGTGGGCCTAACGCGGGTCGTGTCCTTGCCGTCCTCGGTCCACGCGCCCAAGGCTTTGGCGGCTTCGACGAAGCCCAGGCCGTGGGCGGCTTGGTGGTAGGACAACAAGTCACCGCCACGGGCACCGCAGCCGGTCATGCACACGAAGGCGCCGGACTCGATGTTGATGCGCATGGCGTCCGAGCTGCCGCAGTTCAGGCAGGACGTGGTGCGCCATTTGCCCTTGCGCTCGCGGAAGGTCAGGCCGGCCGTGCCGGTGTAGTAGTCCAGCGGGTCAGGCAGGTGGGTGCGGTCAAAGCTCATTGCGCACCCTTGGCCTTGAGCCAGTTGGACACCTGGCCGGCCACCCAGCGGGTGCAGCGTTTGCCGTCTTTGACCGGGGCCGGGAATTTCCCTTCGGCCACCATGCGGCGGATGGTGGATTCAGAGCGGCCGGTGACAGCGGTCACGGTCTGAATCTTCAGCAGCGCCTCGGGGATATGAAGCGCCTGGATGGTTTGGGTTGCGCGGTTGGTACGGGTTGTGGTTTGTAGGTGTTGCATGTGGCACCTCGTGAATGAACACGGGTGCATTGCAAAAGCGCAAGGGGGACTTGCGTCAATGGGGCGCTATTTTTTCTTTTTATTCAATGACTTAGCTGCCAGCCCGAAAGGGTCTGACGGTGTTGTCGTCAGGGGCTTTCGCTCCGCCCTTACGGCCAACTTGTTGTCGGATAGAAGTTGGTTGACGCGGGTCCGTGATATGCCCATCTCGCGGGCTACAGCGGCCTTGTTACCATCGTGCTTTTCCAGCAGTGCGTGTGCCATGGCTCGCCGGTCTTCGGTAGGAGCTTCCAACGTGACAAGGTGCGCCGTCCATGTGCCCCATTTCCCGGATCGTTCTAACGCAGGCATCCAATGGGGTTGCTCATATTCTCTCGTTACCCATTGGACAAATTCATAGAAGTTGATGCGCTCGCTAGGGCGTCCGTCACTTAGCCAGCGATCCTTACAATCTTGAAGCCACTGCAATAGTGCTTCTCGATCATCACCCCTATCGTAGTCACCCGTATTGGAAATGAAGATGGTGTCAAACCAGGGAAACCCGAAGCCTGTGTAGTGCTCCGGAATAATGCCCGCCACCAACATTGCTGCATCATCAAGCGACACTGTCTTCAATCGAAAATAGTGCTCAACCCGATCAATGAAAATCCAGAAATCGGTGTCCTCACTCCAAGGGTCTCGTCGGCGGTATATGTGGCTCAAAATTGCGTCCCTCACGCTCCCTGAAAAAGTGCCAGCCCAGCCCGTCAGGGAAACGGGTTTTCGGGGATCAGCCTAGGGCTGGCGAACAACGTTAATCGAACAGTTCGGCTTCTGCTTTCTCAAGCAACGATTCCATGCCTTCGGTCTCCATCAGTGAGAGCTCAAGGCGAACGACCTGCGTCTCCATTATTCCAATCAGTTCCCGTGTCCGCTCTATCCAATGCTGGCCTGCCTTGATCGCAAGCGCGATTACATAGGCCCCGCCGTCTTCCTTCGTCTTTTCCAGCAGCTCTTTTCCACCAAATGGCGTTGTGGCCAGCACTATCCGACGTAAAACACCATCGCGATTCACTTGGTCCTCCAGTTCCATTACCTCATCCTGGCTCGATGCCAAGGGCTCGCAAGATAGGAAGTCATGCCAAAGTTGGTCCATTTGGTCTTCGTGGGACGGCTCGGGCGTCACTTGCATTACAGTCTCGGTAGCCATTTTCAGTCCTCATTGATGATGGTCAGGCGACCGGGTCGGGCTCAATCTTCCCGGTCGCCGCCTTGTGGCCCTGCATAGACCGGCGCAGGGCTTGCCGGTATCTCAGGCCCGCAGCGGGATCACGTCGGCACCCTGGCGCAGCTTGTCCAGGTAGTCGGCCCACGTCTGCATCATCGTGCGGCGCTTGGCCATGTACTGCGCCCGGTCGTAGGCATCGCCCAGGGGGCCGCTCTTGCCGTGAGCCAGTTGGGCCTCAATCACATCCGGGTCCACGTCCAATTCCTCGACCATGATGGTGCGAGCCATGGCGCGGAAGCCATGGGGCGTCATGTCGTCGTTGGCGAAGCCCATGCGGCGCAGCGCCACGCGCACCGTGTTCTCGGACATGGGGCGTTTGATACTCACCAAGCTGGGGAACACGTAGGGGCTGTGGCCCGTGAGTGGGCGAAGCTCGCGCAGCACCTGCACGGCCTGCGTGGGCAAGGGGACGAAGTGCGGGCGGCCGTTGATCTTGCCGTCCAGCCTGCGCTTCATCTTCGCGGCGGGGATGGCCCACATGCCGGCGTCCAGATCCAGCTCGGCCCACTCCATCATCCGCATGTTGCCGGGCCGCTGAAAGAGCAGGGCGGACAGGATCATGGCGGCGCGTGTCACCGGCTGACCGGGGTATTCGTACACCGCACGCATCAGGTCACCGGCAGCCTTCGCATCCAGCACTGCCGCCATGTGCTTGGTGTTGACAGGCTCCAGGGCACCATGCAGGTCGGGGGCTGGATTGCGTGCACAGCGGCCGGTAGCGATGCCGTACTTGAACACCTGGCCAGATGTTTTGCGCAGGGTGTGCGCCGTCTCCCTGGCTCCGCGCTTCTCGATGCGGCGCAAGACGTTCAGCAGCATGGGCGCGGTGATGTCGGGTAGGGGAACAGAACCGATCCAGGGGAACAGGTCTTTCTCCATGCGCTCCAGCCAGCGGGTGGCGTACTGCTCGCTCCAGCCCGATGCCTTGGTCTTGTGGAGTTCCCGAGCGACAGCCTCGAAGGTGTTTTCCGAACTGGCCCGAGCGCCGAGCCGCTCAAGCTGCCTGAGCTTGGCGGGGTCTTGGCCTTTGCTCACCAGCTTGCGGGCGTCGTCCCTGTCCATGCGTACCTGCTTGAGCGATACCGTGGGCCACGAGCCCAGGGCTAACCGCTTTTCCTTGCCGGCGAAGGTGTACTTCCAGAACCAGCGCTTGGAGCCGGTGGGCGATACTTCAAGGTACAGATTGCCCGCGTCGGACAGGCGGACGCGCTTCTTGTCAGGCGGGCAAACTACGGCTTTGCAGGCAATCTCGGTCAGCATAGGGGAACAAATCCGGTAGGGGAACAAAAAAATCGATCCGTTCCCCTGATTGTTCCCCTAGATCGCGTGATTTGCAATGCGCCAACATGATCGAACATGGCGCATAAAACGTCGTAACCTTTTGATTTTTAAAGTAGTTTTGACGGTTTATGGGTGGTCATGAAATCTTCCAATGGCCTGCCCGGAGGGACTCGAACCCCCGACCTGCTGCTTAGAAGGCAGCTGCTCTATCCAGTTGAGCTACGGGCAGATGGACCGCACGGGCTGTTGCAGGCTCCGTGATGGACGAAAGGCCCACGATGTGGGCCTTTCTATTATGAATGGTCGGAGCGGCGGGATTCGAACTCGCGACCCTCTGCTCCCAAAGCAGATGCGCTACCAGGCTGCGCTACGCTCCGACTGAACCACGCATTGTACCTGCTTCAAGGGTCGAAATTTGCCGCCCCCGGCACTTCGTTCAGCGGCGTGCGTATTGCTGCTCGCCAAACAGGACCGAGCGCGACTGTGCGTCGTTGGCCGGCTTGCGCGCGTCGGCCAGAACGGCGACGCCGCGCTGAACGGCGGGGCGCTCGGCGATGCGGTCGAACCAGTCCTTCAGGCGCGGATAGTCGGCCCAATCGATACCCTGGTTCTGCCAGCTGCGCAGCCACGGGAAGATGGCGATGTCGGCGATGGTGTACTGGTTGCCGGCAATGAATTTGCGGTCCTTCAGGCGCCGGTCCATCACGCCATAGAGGCGCCTGGCCTCGTTCGTGTAGCGGTTGATCGCGTACTCGACTTTCTCGGGCGCGTAGATGCGGAAGTGGTGCGCCTGGCCCAGCATCGGACCCACGCCACCCATCTGGAACATCAGCCACTGCAGGACTTCGAACTTCTGCCGGTCCGAGCGGGGCAGGAACTTGCCGAACCTGGACGCGAGGTAGACGAGGATGGCGCCCGACTCGAACAGGCTGATCGGCTTGCCGTCAGGGCCGTCCGGATCGGTGATGGCCGGGATCTTGTTGCTGGGGCTGATGGCCAGGAAATCGGGGGCAAACTGGTCGCCCTTGCCGATGTCGACCGCGTGGACCTGCCAGTCACGCCCGAGTCGCTGGCCGCATTCCTCCAGCATGATGTGAACCTTGTGGCCATTGGGGGTGGGCCAGGAATGGACTTGGATCATCAGGTTTCCTTCTTCTACCGTGTTGCCGGAAACGGCAAAGGGGGCCACTGCCCCCTTGTCGAGCCACGAAACTGAGCTCAGCAGCCGCGGGTGACAGGCATTTCGACCTCGCCCCGGAGGGCCATGTGCTTGGCCAGCTCCAGCTTCGCGATGGCGTTGCGGTGCACCTCGTCGGGGCCGTCGGCCAGACGCAGGGTGCGCTGGTTGGCATAGGAGTATGCCAGCGGAAAGTCGTCGCTGACGCCACCGCCACCGTGTGCCTGGATGGCCATGTCGATGATCTCGCAGGCCATGTTGGGCGCCACCACCTTGATCATCGCGATCTCGGCCTTGGCCACCTTGTTGCCCACCGTGTCCATCATGTAGGCGGCTTTCAGCGTGAGCAGGCGGGCCTGCTCGATCTTGATGCGTGCGTTGGCAATGCGCTCGTGCCAGATCGACTGTGACGAGATCGGCTTGCCGAAGGCCACCCGACTGCTCAGGCGCTTGCACATGAGCTCCAGGGCGCGTTCGGCGGCGCCGATGGAGCGCATGCAGTGATGGATGCGGCCAGGCCCCAGGCGTCCCTGCGCGATCTCGAAGCCGCGGCCTTCACCCAGCAGCAGGTTGCGAGCGGGCACGCGGACGTTGCGCAGCACCACCTCCATGTGGCCGTGGGGGGCGTCGTCGTAGCCGAAGACGCTCAGCGGGCGCACCACCTCGATACCCGGTGTGTTGGCCGGCACCACGATCATGCTCTGCTGCGAGTGACGCGGCGCCTCCGGGTCGGTCTTGCCCATGACGATATAAACCGCGCAACGCGGGTCACCGGCACCGGAGGACCACCACTTGCGCCCATTGATGACGTAGTCGTCACCATCGCGCTCGATGCGGCACTGGATGTTGGTCGCGTCGGAGGATGCCACCTCGGGCTCCGTCATCAGAAATGCCGAGCGGATTTCGCCCCGCAGCAGCGGTTCGAGCCATTCATCCTTGATCTCCTCGCTGGCGTAGCGCTCCAGAGTCTCCATGTTGCCGGTGTCAGGGGCCGAGCAGTTGAAGACTTCCGCCGCAAACGGCACGCGTCCCATGATCTCGCACAGCGGGGCGTATTCGAGGTTGCTCAGGCCTTCGGGCGCGCGCTTGCTCGCTGGCAGAAAGAGGTTCCAGAGCCCGGCTTCGCGGGCCTTGGGCTTGAGGTCCTCGATCAGAGTCGTGGGTATCCACGCGTTGCCCTTGGCACGGTTGGCCGCGATTTCAGCAAAGAAGCGTCCTTCGTTGGGGTAGATATGTTCGTCCATGAAGGCGAGCAGACGCTCGCGCATCGCCTTGACCTTGTCGCTGTAATCGAAATGCATGGAAGTGTCCTCGGGTCAGGTCGTGGGAAAAGGGAGGGTCGATATCGCTCAGGCCTGCTGGGCGAACTGCCAGGCCATGACGGCCATGGGACGTGCGCTCTGGGCTGCAGCATGCGCTTGTGCACTGGCGGCAGTTCCGGCCTCGACACGCTTGGCAATACCTTGCAGGATGGCTGCAAGCCGGAACATGTTGTAGGCGAGGTAGAAGTTCCAGTCGGCCTTGAGCTGCGCTGGCGTGGCGAAGCCCGTGCGTTCGCAGTAGCGGGCGATGTACTCGTCTTCCGACGGGATGCCCAGCGCCGGGAGGTCCAAGCCGGCAATGCCGCGAAAGGCCCCTGGCGGGATGTGCCAGGACATGCAGTGGTAACTGAAATCGGCGAACGGGTGGCCGAGGGTGGAAAGCTCCCAGTCGAGCACGGCCAGGATGCGCGGCTCGCTCGGATGGAACATGAGGTTGTCCAGGCGGTAGTCGCCGTGCACGATGGACACCAGCGACTCGTCGCGTGCCATGGCCGGAATGTGTCCGGGCAACCACTCGATGAGTTTTTCCATCTCGGCAATCGGCTGCGAAAGCTCGCCGGCGCCATCGGCCGAGGCTAGGTATTGCTTGGTCCAGCGGTTGATCTGGCGCTCGAAATAGTTGCCCGGCTTGCCGTAGTCGGCCAGGCCGATCTCGGTCGGCCGCACGGTGTGAAGGGCGGCAATGACGCGGTTCATCTCGTCGTAGATGGCGCCGCGCTGCTCACGGCTCGCGTCGGGCAGCGACTGCTCCCACAGCACGCGGCCCTCGACACACTCCATGACGTAGAACGCACGACCGATGACGGACTCGTCCTCGCACAGCACGAACATCCTGGCCACCGGCACATCTGTGTCGTGCAGGGCACTCATCACGCGGTACTCGCGTTCGATGGCGTGGGCTGACGGGAGCAGCTTGGCCACAGGGCCGGGCTTGGCACGCATCACGTAGGCACGCTGCGGCGTGATGAGCTTGTAGGTGGGGTTGGACTGGCCACCCTTGAACATCTCGACACTCAGCGGGCCGGAGAAGCCTGGCAGGTGCTCGGTCAGCCACGCCTGCAGGGCCACGGCGTTGAAAGCGTGCTGATCGGAAACCGGACGTGTGCCGGTGAACTGGCTGTTGTCGCTCATTTGCGGGTCCTGACGGAAACGGAAACAGGGGTGTCGGCAGCGCGCGAGCGCACAACCGCAGTCAGGGCGGTTGCGGAGCCGGATGACTGGTTTGCGCAGTGTTGCCCCGTCAGGTCGCGCCGAGAAAGCCGGGTGCCCGGCTCATGGGCGAGGACGCCCATTCCTGCACCGCAAGCGAGCAGGAAAAGAGCAAGGCCACCCGATGGCGGCGGGGAAAGCTTCAGGCGTCGGCTTCGGCGATGCGCATCAACATGGCGCGGTTGCGGATGACCAGGCCACCTTGCTCGATGCGGATCGCATCCTCGCGCTCCATCGACTTGAGTTCCTGGTTCACGCGCTGGCGCGAAGCGCCCAGCAGTTGCGCCAGCTCTTCCTGGGCCAGCTGCAGGCCGATGCGCATCTCGTTGCCATCGGACAGACAGGGCACACCGTAGCTGCGTACCAGGTGCAGCAGCTGCTTGGCCAGACGTGCGCGCAGGGGCAGGGTGTTGAGGTCTTCCACCAGACCGAACAGCGTGCGGATACGGCGTGCCTGCAGCCGCATCAGGGCCTCGTACAGCTCCACGTGCGCGGCCAGGATCTTCTGGAAGTCGGTACGGGCCACGCACAGCAATGCCGTGTTGCCATGGGCGTAGGCGTCGTGCGTGCGCCGGTCGCCGTCGAACATCGCCACATCGCCGAACCAGACACCCGGCTCCACATAGGTCAGCGTGATCTGCTTGCCCGACAGCGAGGTCGAACTCACGCGCACGGCTCCCTTGGCGACCGCCGACCATTCGTTGGGCGGTTCGCCACGAGCGACGATCAGATCGCCGTCCTTGAAGCGTTTGACGTATGCGCATCGGAGGATGTCGTGCCGCAGCGAAGGGGAAAGACTTTGGAACCAGCGACCACCGTTGATCGCCTCGCGTTCTTCCATTGTCAGAATCGGTTCGTCCATGGGCTGTCTTTTGAGTGACTGGAGGGGCCTGTCACTGTCACCACTGGGACGCGCAGGCCTCGATGGCAGGAAGGGATAAGGATCAGCGGTAACGGGGCTTGCGCTTGTCCAGGAAGGCCTGGATGCCTTCACCACCATTGGGGTGGTGAAGGTTGCGTACGAAGTGCTCGCGTTCGGCGGCCAGCTGCGTGTGCAGCGGCACCAGCGGCGCATCGTTGACCAACTCCTTGATGCTGGCCAGTGCGTTGGGCGCGCGCTCGTTGAGCTTCTCGGCAAGACGCAATGCCACCTGCAGTGCGTCGGCCGGGTCTGCCACCCGCGTGACCACGCCGAGCTGATGCAGGCGTTCCGCACTGGCGCGCTCACCCAGGAGCAGCAGTTCCATCGCGGTGGCGCGGGGCATGGCGTGCGTGAGGCTCCAGGTGGCGCCGCCGTCCGGTGACAGCGCCACGCTGCTGTAGGCCATGACGAAGACACTGTCGCGCGCGGCCACGAGCATGTCGCACGAGAGGGCAAGGGAAAAGCCCGCGCCGGCGCAGGCACCTTCCACGGCGGCGATGACGGGCTTGGAGCAGGCGCGGATGGCCTCGATCCAGTTGTGAAGGCCCTCGATGCTGTCCGCCTGCACCTGGGGCGATAGCTGGTGGTTGCCGAGCAGACGCTGCAGGTTGCCGCCGGCACAGAAATGCGCGCCTTCGCCGGTGATGATCACCGAGCGCACGTCGGGGTTGGATTCCGCGGCGTTCAGTGCCTCGACGCCGGCGGCGTAGATTTCGGGACCGAGGGCATTGCGGCTTTCGGGATTGCTGATGGTCAGCACCAGGGTCTGGCCCTGGCTGTGGCTGTTGAGGCTGGCGCCCATGCGATCTTGTCTCCTTGTTGTGAATGTGTGATTGGACGGGGCGCAGGTCAGATCTCTTCGTGCTTCAGGCTCAGGCCCAGGGCACCGCGGCGGCGCAGCCAGGGCGAGGGGCGGTAGCGTGGGTCACCGTAGACCGTCTGCAGGTTGAACAGGATTTCGAGCACATTGGTCGGGCCGACGCGATCGCCCATGGCCAGCGGTCCCATGGGATAGCCCAGACCCAGTGTCACGGCCTTGTCCAGGTCGTCGGGTGTGCAGATGCCTTGCTGGCAGATGTCGGACGCGATATTGACGATGGTGGCAACCACGCGCTGCGTCACGAATCCGCCACTGTCGCGGATCACGCTCACCGGCTTGCCATCGCGGGCGAAGAGGGCGTGCGCCGCATCGCGCATGTCGGCGCGCGTGGCCGGATTGGTGGCCAGGACGCGGCGCTTAGTGGCGCTGTCCTCCAGCATCATGTCGATGCCCACGGTTCGCGTGGCATCCAGCCGCTCGACGGCAGCCAGCGTGGTCACGTCCATCCCCAGCGGGGCCACCAGGATCAGCGCCTGGGGAGAGGGTGCCTGGGCCGTTTCGATGTTGGCACCGAACTGCTTGAGCAGCTGGTAAATCTCCTGCCGGCGCGCCGCCTTGGGCGAAACCCACACGGGAGGCATCGATGCGACCGTGGGCACGGGTGGCTCGGGCGGTATCTCCGCTTTGCCGTCCTGGTAGGTGTAGAAGCCTTCTCCCACCTTCTTGCCCACGACACCGCCAGCCAGGCGCTGTGCGGTGATCACGCTGGGGCGATAGCGCGCCTCTTCGTAGTACTGGTGGTAGATCGACTCCATGACGGGATGGGATACATCCAGCGCTGTCAGATCGAACAGTTCGAACGGGCCGAGGCGAAAGCCCATCTGATCCTTGAGGATGCGGTCGATGGTGGCGAAATCGGCCACGCGTTCGCCGGCGACACGCAGTGCTTCGGTGCCATAGCCGCGTCCGGCGTGATTGACGATGAAGCCGGGCGTGTCCTGTGCCGCAACCGGCGTATGGCCGAACTGGCGTGCGTAATCGGACAGCTGCCTGCACACGGCCGGATCGGTCTTCAGTCCGGCGACCACCTCCACCACTTTCATCAGCGGCACCGGATTGAAGAAATGGAAACCCGCAAAGCGCGCGGGGCGGCTCAACCCTGCGGCGATGGCCGTAACGGAAAGGGACGAGGTGTTCGTCACGAGCACGGCGTCTTCGGCCACGATGCCCTCGAGCTGGGCGAACAGCTGGCGCTTGAGGTCGAGCTTTTCAACGACGGCTTCGACCACCAGACGGCAGGGTGCCATGTCGGCCAGCGAGCCTGCAATCTTGATCTGCTCGCTCCATCGCGCGGCCTGGCCCTGTGCGATCTTGCCTTTTTCCTCCAGCTTCAGCCAGGTCGCCTCCAGGAAAGTCTTGGCGGCTTCGGCCGCGCCCGCCTGGACGTCATACAGGAGGACCTGGCTGCCGGCCTGAGCCGCCATCTGGGCAATGCCTCGGCCCATGGCGCCGGCTCCAATGACCCCAACTTCGTGAAAAATTGTGTGCATACGTAAGTTTTATTTAGCGGCTCAGCGTGACAAAATATGACAAAATGTATACATCCATCGACGAGGACGTGAGACGTGCGCCATTCCTGGCTGGGCTCTATTTTGCTATCAACCGCACTGGGCAGTCCTGCTGCGACCCTGGGCTCGTACGATGGGTTGGCATGGCTGGGGCGTCCACTGGACATCAAGGTCCGTGTTGCGCTGGCGCCGGGCGATGTGCTGAGCGAACTGTGCATCAGGCCGGAGGTCTTCTACGGCGATATTCTGATCGCGCCCAGTACGGTGTCGGCTACCTTGGTGCCCAGTGCGTCCGACACGGGCGCCACTTTGCGCATCCGCTCGACCCAACCCGTCAACGAGCCCATTATGACGGTGAGTGTCAGCATCGGCTGCGGATCGGTGTTCTCGCGGCGCTACGTGCTGCTGGCGGATCCGGTCGATGAGGTGGTTCAGGCGGACCGCAGTGTCCCCGAAGTCGTCGTCGTTCCGGTTCCCGCGCCAGCGCCACAGGTCGAGACGCAGGCGCCTTTCCCCAGCGCCTCGCGTGCCGAGCCACGGCGTCCTGCCCGGGCTGCGCGCCAGGCTGAACGGCCACAGGCATCTGCATCGGCTCGCAAGCCGGAGAGCCGCCCCGCGAAGGAGGAGAGCAAGCCCGTCACTTCGCGACTCAAGCTCGACCCGCTGGATATCGAGCTGAAGGCCGAACAGGTCTCGCTTGCCTCGACGCGCTCATCCGCCGAGCAAGCGACGCCTGCCGGAGGCAGCCCCGAGGCGGCACAGCCGGACGCGCAGCCGTCGGTATCGCAGGATGAAGTGCTGCGCTACCAGCAGCGGATCGGTCTTCTGGAGGCCGAATCGAAGACACTGCGCGAACTCGAAGCGCGCAGCCGCCAGCGTCTGGAGGCGCTGGAGGCACGCCTCGAGGCCGCGGAGCGCGGGCGCTGGACGGCCTATGTGCTCTCGGGCATGCTGGCGCTGGGTCTGCTCGCCGCGCTTTGGCGCAGGAAACCCGCACCTCAGCCGGATGAGCCCACGGGGCGTCCTTCCTGGGCGGGTGCTGTTGCCAGCAGGTTCCGGTCGTCGCGCCATTCAAAGGCGGATGATGCGCCGGAAGAGGTTTTTGCGTCCCCGGCAGCTGCCGCACCCGTTCAGCGCAAGAGGGCAGTCACGTCTGTCGACATCGAACTGCATCTGGATGATGACAGCCGGCCGCTTGCGCTGGAGCAACCCGTCGGCCGGGCTGGTGGTGGACGCGTTGCAGCGCCGAAGGCTGACGGCGATTTGCGGGAACTGGCGCCAGCGCCAGCGATCGCCGCCCGGTCACTCGCGACCGAGGAGCTGTTCGACGTTCAGCAGCAAGCCGATTTCTTCATGTCACTGGGGGATCATGAGCAGGCCATCCGTGTGCTTCGCGAGCATCTGGAGGAGAGTCACGAACCCAGCCCGCTGACCTATCTGGACCTCTTCAATATCTATCACGAGTTGGGCCGCCGGGACGAGTACGAAGCACTGCGCGCGGATTTCAACGTGGTGTTCAATGCCGGCGCGCCGCCGTTCGAGCAATATTCCGCACACAGCCGCGGCCTGGAGTCCTACGAAAAGGCCTTCAGCCGTATCCAGGCGCTCTGGCCCCAACCCAAGGTGCTGGACGTGATCGAGCGCTCGATCTTCCGCGACCAGCAGATGGCCGACGACGAGGTGTTCGACCTGGAGGCCTATCGCGAACTGCTGCTGCTGTACGCCATTGCCAAGGACGCGATCCAGCGTGAGGCGCCCGCTGCCGAACCCGCGGCGCCCGATTTCCAGAACACCGCCTTGAAGCCGCTCAATGCTGCTGCCTACATGACCGGGCTGGTCGCGGGCGAGGGGATGTTGGGCACGGAGACCGAACCTCCGGAGGGAGCTCTTTCGCCATTGCCGTCGAACATCGGACTGGACATTGATCTGGAAGCCCTGGAGGATGCAGACGTGTTCGACGCCTCCTTGCCGGCGGCCGATGAGCCAGAGAATCGGGTCATCGGTGCGCAGGCCAGCGGGTATGCCACCAGCGAAAGCAACCTGATCGATTTCGAGCTGCTGGACTTCATCCCACCGGACAAATAAGACATCAGCCGGTCCCGCGTCTGAGCGGCCGGCGTTGACGACGCTACCACCACCCGGGGCGGCGGTTATTTTCGCACTACCGCCGTACCTGAAGCGCGCCCGGGTTGACGATGTTGGTCGGTGTGCCCCTGATGTAGTTCACCACATTGTCGAAGGCGGACGAGAACAGGATCTCGTAGTTGTCCTGCTCGACAAAGCCGATGTGCGGTGTGCAGATGCAGTTTTCGAGTCTCAGCAGGGCATGCCCTTGCAAGATGGGCTCTGATTCGAACACGTCGACAGCTGCCATGCCGGGGCGACCGCGGTTGAGCGCCGTGAGCAGCGCTTCGGGCTCGATCAGTTCGGCGCGCGAGGTGTTGACAATCAGCGACGTGGGTTTCATGCGCGAGAGATCGTCGAGCGTGACGCAGCCAACGTTGTTCTCGCTCAAGCGCAGGTGCAGCGACAGCACGTCCGACTCCTCGAACAGGGACTGCCGGCTGGGCACGGCCTCAAAGCCGTCGTTGATGGCGCGCTGACGCGCCTCGTCGCTGCCCCAGACCAGCACACGCATGCCGAAGGCGCGTCCATAGGAGGCGACGATCGAGCCGATGCGGCCGTAGCTCCAGATTCCCAGCGTGCGCCCGCTGAGCACCATGCCCAGTCCGAAGTTGGGCGGCATCGAGCCTGTTTTCAGCCCCGATTGCTGCCAGGCGCCATGCTTGAGGTTGGCCACGTACTGCGGGATGCGGCGCATGGCCGCCATGATCAGGGCCCAGGTCAGCTCGGCCGTGGAGACGGGGGAGCTCAGGCCCTCGCACACGGCGATGCCGCGCTCGGTGCAGGCCTGCACGTCGATGTGCTTGCCGACGCGCCCGGTCTGCACGATCAGCTTCAACCGGGGCAGCTTCTCGACCAGCTGCCGGGTGATGGCCGTGCGCTCACGGATGAGCACGAGAATGTCGGCATCACGCAGGCGGACTGCCAGTTGTC
Organism: Pseudomonadota bacterium; assembly: GCA_023415035.1. Lineage (GTDB taxonomy): Bacteria > Pseudomonadota > Gammaproteobacteria > Burkholderiales > Burkholderiaceae_C > Hydrogenophaga. The sequence continues at coordinate 18,598 of JAEZLX010000092.1, forward strand.
CGACGCCCTTGACCGTGTTGGTGAAAACCTTGGCGGGGTAGGGCTCAAGCTTGTCGGCGCAGCGCAGTTTGCGTACCGCGTCCTGGTAGTCATCGAGGATAACGATGTTCATGCACGCTATTGTGCACTCCCACCGACGCCGAAATTCCCGGTTGCAGACCGTTTCAGGCGCGGCCGATGCGCGCTTCCATGGCGGCCAGGCGCTCCAGTTCGGCACAGACGTCCGCCATGCGGCCAGAGATCACCAGACGGGCGCTCGGGCGGCGCGGCACGACGATGGGCTGATCCGGCGTGTGGATGACGCGGACCGGATGGGCCACTTGGCCGGCATGATCCATGTCCGGGTCATTGCCCGCCTCCTTCGGGGTGACCGCGACAGTTGCGCCAGCCTGGCGGGCACGCCCCAGCCATCCGGCACGCTGAAAGGAGCGGATGCAGCGAGCGAAAACCGGCGGGGTCGGCTGGATAGCATGCTGGCGCGGCAGCAGGCTGTCGATCATCTGCAAGGGGGTGCGCCAGCTGCTGGACTTGTTGATGCGAAATCCCATGTGAAACTCCTCGGTAGGGGTTGGACACAGGCGAGATTTGGGCAAAGGCCGGCCCTGCAGGGTTGCGCGCGGTGACCGCAACGCAACGCCCGCCACCTGCGGAGCCGGACGGAAAAAGGTCAGATCGAGAAGCTGTTGCGGATCAGCCCCACGGCAAGTCCTTCGATTTCGAACGGCTCGTCTTCCCGGACCACGATGTTGCGGTAGTCAGGGTTCTCGGCGATCAGTTCGATGTGGTCGGGATGGCGCATGAAGCGCTTGACGGTGACGTCGTCACCCAGACGGGCCACGACGATCTGACCGTTGCGCGCATCGCGCGTGGATTGCACGGCGAGCAGGTCGCCGTCCATGATGCCGGCATCGCGCATCGACATGCCGCGCACCCTCAGCAGATAGTCGGGCTGGCGTGCGAACAGGGAGCTTTCGACATGGTAGGTCTGGTCAATGTGCTCCTGTGCCAGGATAGGCGAGCCGGCTGCCACCCGTCCGATTAGGGGCAGGGCCAGCTGCGCCAGGCCCGGCAGTGTAAGCTGGCGGGCAGCATTGATGGACCGCAGGTCCTCGCTGCGCAGGCGGATGCCGCGCGAGGTGCCGCTGACCAGCTCGATCACGCCCTTGCGGGCGAGCGCCTGCAGGTGCTCCTCCGCCGCGTTGGGCGACTTGAAGCCCAGCTCGGCGGCGATCTCGGCGCGTGTCGGCGGCGCGCCTGTGCGCGCGATGGCCGTCTGGATCAGCGTCAGGATCTGCTGCTGGCGCGCGGTGAGCTTGGGAGGATAGGGCGGCAGTTCGGACATGAAAACCTCGTGCAAGGACTGTCTGGGTATCCAGTAACTGGATTTTTTACCAGTTTTTGGGAAAAAGCAAGTGATCAACAGCGATTCGTTGAAGAAGGTGGTGGTGCTCGGCACGGGCGGCACGATTGCGGGCCGTTCATCCTCGGTCGAAGACCTGGTGGGCTATACCGCCGGCGTCATCCCGGTGGACGATCTGGTGGCAGGCCTGCCGCTCCCGGAGGGCTTCGGCATTGAGCTCGAGCAGGTGGCCCAGGTGGACAGCAAGGACATGACGCTGGCCGTGTGGCAGCGGCTGGGACAACGCTTGGAACACCATCTGGCGCGGCCGCAGGTGCAGGGGGTGGTGATCACCCATGGAACCGACACGCTGGAGGAGACCGCGTGGTTCATGCACCGAGTGCTGGCTCCCGCCAAGCCCGTGGTGATGACCTGCGCCATGCGCCCCGCGACCGCGCTGGCGCCCGACGGACCGCAGAACCTGAGTGACGCCCTGCGAGTGGCGGCCGACGGCAGGGTCCGTGGGGTGGTGGTGGTCTGCGCCGGCTGGGTGCATGCCGCCGAGCATGTGGCCAAGGTGCATACCTGGCAGCTGGATGCCTTCGATTCCGGTGATGCCGGGCCACTGGGGGCGGTGGAAGCCGGCGCACTGCGCCTGTTCCGCCAGCCGGACACTGGTCAGGCCGATCCGGCGTTATGGGCGAAGGTGCAGGCGGCACAGGCGCTGCCGCGCGTCGAACTGGTTTTCAGCCACGCAGACGCGCAGGGGCATCTGGTGCGCTCTCTCCTGGCGTACAGGGCTTGCGGTGTGCCCACGCTGCGCGGACTGGTCATCGCCGGCACCGGCAACGGGACCGTGCACGAGGCACTGGCGAAAGCGCTGGAGGATGCCCAGACGCAGGGGGTGGTCGTCTGGCGCGGCACACGGTGCGCCCGTGGCCGGCCCGTGACCTCGGGCCGCAGCGGGGGTGACTGGCCTGTGGCCGAACCTTCGGTGGTCAAGGCCCGCCTGTCGCTGGCGCTGTCATTGCTCTGACGCAGGCAAGACCCGCCGCGGACCGGGAATGAAAAAGGCCCGACGATGTCGGGCCTTGCTTCCGCGGGGGGAGGCTGCCTCAGCCGGCCAGGGCCTGCAGGGCGCGGGCGGTGATTTCCTCGACCGAACCCATGCCGCTGATCGCGCGGTACTTGGGGGCATTGGACGGGTCCTGCTTGGCCCAGTTGCTGTAATAGTCCACCAGCGGACGGGTTTGTGCGCTGTACACGTCCAGGCGCTTGCGGACGGTCTCTTCCTTGTCGTCGTCGCGCTGCACCAGCGGCTCGCCCGTCACGTCGTCCTTGCCTTCAACCTTGGGCGGGTTGAACTTGACGTGGTAGGTGCGGCCCGAAGCCGGGTGGGAGCGGCGGCCGCTCATGCGTTCGATGATGGCGTCGAACGGGACGTCGATCTCGAGCACGTAGTCGAGCTTCACGCCAGCTTCCTTCATGGCCTCGGCCTGCGGAATGGTTCGCGGGAAGCCGTCGAACAGGAAGCCTTGCGCGCAGTCAGGCTGGGCGATGCGCTCCTTGACCAGATTGATGATCAGGTCGTCGCTGACGAGACCGCCGGACTCCATCACGGATTTGGCCTGCAGGCCCAGCGGCGTGCCGGCCTTGACGGCCGCGCGCAGCATGTCGCCGGTCGAAATCTGCGGGATGCCGTATTTCTGGCAGATGAACGTGGCTTGGGTTCCCTTGCCGGCGCCGGGTGCACCCAGGAGGATGAGTCTCATCGGTTTCCTTTGTCTTAGCTGTCAATTCGGTGGGCCATCGTCTCCGGTTGGCCTCTGTCGCCACTGGGTGGCGGAGTCAGCTGTCGAGGATAGCACGGGCGACTTCGCCGAGCCTTACGCGAGGCCCTCCACGATGGATCGGACCCGCTCCAGGTCCTCGGGCGTGTCAACGCCAGGTCCGGGACTGCTGCTGGTCACATGCACGGCGATGCGCTCGCCGTGCCAGAGCACGCGCAGCTGCTCCAGCGACTCGCAGGTCTCTACAGGAGCCTGGCCCAGGGCTGGGAAGCGCCGCAGGAAGCCCGCACGGTAGCCGTAGATGCCGATGTGGCGCAGGGGCGCAGGCTCCGGCAGGGCGCGGTCGGCTGCGGGAGTCTGTTCCATGCCGTCGCGCCACCAGGGGATGGGGGCCCGGCTGAAATACAGGGCGGTGGAGCGCACATCCGTGACGACCTTCACCACGTTCGGGTTGAGGAATTCGCTCCATTGCGCGATGGGATGCGCCGCCGTGCTCATCACGCAGTCGGATCGCTCGTCCAGCGTGCGGGCGACGGCACCGATCAGATCCGGGGGGATCAGGGGTTCGTCACCCTGGACGTTGACGACGATGTCCTCGCCGTCCAGGTCCAGCAGGGCGCAGGCCTCGGCGAGCCGGTCACTGCCGCTGGCATGGTCGGTCCGGGTCATGATCGCCTCCACGCCATGGTGTGTACACGCCTCGACGATGGCGGCATGGTCTGCCGCCACCACGCAGCGGCGGGCACCGCTGAGCGCGGCCTGCCGGGCCACGCGCGCCACCATGGGCAGTCCACCGATATCGGCGAGCGGTTTGTTGGGCAGGCGGGTAGACGACAGGCGCGCCGGAATCAGCACGGTGAACGCCGGAGCGGTAGCGTTCGGAGCGCGGGTGGTATTCATGGCGCGCGCGGTGCGGGAGCCAGGCTCTCGATTTCCTCGTCGCTCAGGGGCCTTGCCTCGTGCTCCAAGAGGATGGGCATGCCGTCGCGGATGGGGTAGGCCAGCCGGGCGCTGCGCGAAACCAGCTCCTGGCGTTCGCGGTCGTAGCGCAGCGGCCCCTTGGTCACGGGGCAGACCAGCATTTCAAGCAGTTTGGTGTCCATGGTCGGATGATAGTGTGGGTGTGGTGCAGGCTGCTGCCAGCCGGGTGTCCAGCGCTTCGAAGAAGCCGGCGTCTATCTCGGTCACGAGCGGGATGGCGCCGATGCGCCAGCGGTCGCGCCGGGGATGTGCCTGCCACCATGGAAACACCTTGACTGCGTCCTTTTCGGTGCACAGCACGACGCCTTCCACGGACGACAGGGTCTCCTCGAACGCATCGGCAGTGGCATGGTCGGGCAAGGCGATCTGACGGGACAGCCGGACGCCACGTTCGCGCAGCATCTCGAAAAAGACTTCCGGCCGGGCGATGCCGGCCAGCCCGGTCACGGAGCCACTGGCAAGCGACGCCAGCGGACTGGCATTGCCGTCGGCCCAGTGCACGGTGTCGCCGAGCCTGCGCCGCGCGTGGAAGAGGGGGATGCCCTGTGCTTCTGGCAAGGGCTGGGCCGGCCCCGGTTCGCGACCCTGTCGCAGCAGCAGATGGGGCGAGAGCGGGTCGATGGTCTTTGGCGGCCAGGGTTCGCGCAGCGGACCGGCTGGCAGCAGCCAGCCATTGCCGATGCCGCGGTCATCAAAGACGGCGATGGCGATGTCGCGCCCCAAGGCGTAGTGCTGCAGGCCGTCGTCGCAGACCAGTACGCTGATGTCGGGGTGCCGCTCGAGCAGCATCCAGGCGGCGGCGACGCGATCGGCCCCCACGCATGCCGGCACGCCCGTGGCCTGCCGGATCAGCGTTGGCTCGTCGCCGTGCAGCGCTGGTTCCGGCACCTCCGGCAGCAGAAGAACCTCTTCACCCCGTCGGCCATAGCCGCGGGAGACCAGCGCGGGACGGTGCCCGCGCGACTGCAGGTGGCGGATCAGTGCGATGGCCGTGGGGGTTTTGCCTGCACCACCGGCGATGACATTGCCCACCACGATGACGGGTACCGGCAGGCGGGTTGTTCGGGCAGCGGCCGTTAGGAAAGCCTCGCGGCGCCGGCGTGCCAGCCAGCCGTACAGCCAGGCCAGGGGAAGCATGGCATGGGCCAGGACGCCGCGGCGCTCGCTTGACCGCCGCCACAGGGCGGACCAGCGGGCGGCGCGGGAGGATCGGGGCATCGCCGTCAGCGGGCGCCGCCGGGTTTTTGCGTGGCGAAGGTGATCTGGACCAGGCCGGCGCGGCGCGCGGCGTCCATCACGTTGATCACCGACTGGTGGGCAGCCGCGGCATCGGCACTCACAATGACGACGGGGTTCTCGTCACCCGCCGCGGCGCGCAGCGCGCGCACCAGGCTGTCGACGCTGCCGCCATCGACGGCTTCGCGATTGATGGCATAGCGGCCGTCGCTGGCCACCGAGACGACGATCTCCTGCGGATTGTCCTTGGGCGGCTGCGCATCGGCCACGGGCAGGTTCACCTGCAGCTCGGTGAACTTGCTGTAGGTCGTGGTCAGCATCAGGAAGATGAGGACGACCAGCAGGATATCGATGAACGGAATCAGGTTGATTTCCGGTTCATCCCGGTTGCCTTGACGGAAGTTCATGCCGGTGCCGCTCCTGGGATTACTTGCGCAGGGTCAGCAGGTGACGGGCGAAGCGGTCGGAGGCGACCTCCATGCCCAGCAGGTATTCGTCCACCCGTGCGCGGAAGTAGCGCCAGAAGATCAGTGCCGGAATGGCAATCATCAGGCCGAAGGCGGTGTTGTACAGCGCGATCGAGATGCCGTGTGCCAGCTGGGTCGGGTTGCCACCGCCGGGTGCCATGCCCATGCCGCCGGCGCCGCCTTGCGAGGCGAAGATCTCGATCATGCCCACCACGGTACCCAGCAGCCCGATCAGGGGCGCCGCCGAGGCAATCGTGGCCAGCGCGCCCAGGTACTTCTGCAGCCGGGCGGCCACCAGCCGGCCGGTGGATTCCATGTTGGCCTGCAAGTCGGCCTCGGACGCGCGCGGATTCTGGTTGAAGGTGCGGAAACCGCTGGCGAGCACTTCGCCCAGCAGGGAGTTCTGCTCCAGCTGCTTGACCACGTCGGGTGAGGGAATGCCCTCACGTGACACCATGATGGCTTCGTCGAGCAGCTTGGGTGGGAGAACACGCGAGGACTGCAGGCTGATGAATCGTTCTATCACCAGCGCCAGACCCAGAATCGAACAAATGATCAATGGCCAGATCGGCCAACCTGCGGCTTGTATGATGGAAAGCAAAACGGGGCTCCCGACTCGTGCCACCCCCTCCGGGAGGCGATCGGCGGCAATTATGACGCAGGCGGCAGCGGTTTCCGCGGGCGGGATGTCCCTTCTTGCGCGGCGAGTCATCGCCGATGTCTTGCACAGATTCTGTGGATAACTTTGTGAAAAACCCTGTGGGCCGACGCCGCAAGGCCTTGCCCAGAGCGCCATTCACAGGATTGCTCAACAATTGGTCGCCAAAAAAAATCATATATATCAATGGGTTGCATGAATATGCTTGGGTTGGCGGGCGTTTGCGCGGTAAATCCTTGGAATCACGCGGCTTGTGGACACATCCTGCCCGGAGATGCTTGTGGCTGAAGGGTTTTTCACTTCCGATGCCGCATCTTCAAGGGCTGTGTGGGCAGTTGGCCCGCTGTTGCGCGCCATTGCTGATGCTTTGGCGGCACGATTCAATCCGGTCACGGTGCGCGGCGAGATTTCGGGTTTTTCGCGCGCGGCCAGCGGGCATTGCTATTTTTCGCTCAAGGACAGCGCGGGCCAGTTGCGTTGCGCCATGTTCCGCCGCGCGGCCGACGGTCTGCGTTTCCAGCCGGGCGAGGGGATGGTTGTCGAGGCATACGGAAAGCTGGACCTGTACGGCCCCCGTGGCGACCTGCAGCTGATCGTCGAACGCTTGCAGCCGGCGGGCCTGGGCAGCCTGTACGAACAGTTCCTGCGCCTGAAGGCCAAGCTGGAGGCCGAGGGCCTGTTCGATGCCGTACGCAAGCGGGTGCCGCCGCGTTTCCCGCGTGGCATCGGTGTCGTCACCTCGCTCGGCGCGGCCGCGCTGCGTGACGTCGCCACGACGCTGCGCCGGCGCGCCCCCCATGTGCCTGTGACCATCTATCCGGCGTCGGTGCAGGGCGCCTCCGCGCCGGAAGAGATCGTCGCCGCCTTGCGGCTGGCGGCGGCGCGGTACCCGTCAGGTGAGTGCGACGTGTTGCTGCTGGTGCGCGGTGGTGGCTCGATCGAGGACCTGTGGAGCTTCAACGACGAGCGCGTGGTGCGTGCCGTGGTGGGGGCGCCCATGCCGGTGATCACCGGGGTGGGGCACGAAACCGACTTCACGCTGGTGGACTTTGCCTCCGATCTGCGTGCGCCCACGCCCACGGCGGCGGCCGAACTGTGCACGCCGGCGCGCGACGAGCAACTGGCGGCCTTGCAGTGGCTGGGTTCGCGTCTGACAGATCTGGTGCTGCAGAACCTGGACACGCGTGCCCAGCGGCTCGACCGTATCGCCCATCGGCTGGGTCGGCCATCCGCTCGCCTGCACGAAGGGCGACAGCGCCTGCTGGGGCTGGAACACCGGCTCCAGGGCGCGCTGCGCCTCTCCCTGGAGCGTCGCCGCGGACAGCTGCAGCGTCTGGAGCCGGCGCTGAGCCAATCGGCGACGCAATACCTGCAGCTCCAGCAGCGGCGTCTGGACCGGTGTGCGACCGCGCTCACCCATCTGGACCCGCAGCAGGTCCTCGAGCGCGGCTACGCCTACCTGACCGACGCCCAGGGGCGTGCTGTCACAGGCATCGGACAGGCCCAGGTAGGAGCGTCGCTGCGGGCGCGGCTGGCCGACGGTCGCATGGATGTCCTTGTGACTGGACTGGACAAGGGCATATGAGCGACACTGCGCGCTGAGCTTTCCTACAATGCCGCTTCCGGCGAAGGCATGGCCCTTCGCAGGTGTCGAACAACACAACTTTCAACGAGGACCCCACATGGAACACACGCTGCCTCCGCTGCCCTACGGACTGGATGATCTGGCTCCCCACTACAGCCGCGAGACCCTGGAATACCACCACGGCAAGCACCACAACGCCTATGTGGTGAACCTCAACAACCTCCAGAAGGGCACCGAGTTCGAGAGCATGGATCTCGAATCGATCGTCAAGAAGTCCAGCGGCGGCATCTACAACAACGCTGCCCAGATCTGGAACCACACCTTCTTCTGGAACTGCATGAAGCCCAACGGCGGCGGTGAGCCCTCCGGCGCCCTGGCCGAGGCCATCAACAAGAAGTGGGGCTCCTACGCCGCCTTCAAGGAAGCCTTCGTCAAGTCGGCTGTCGGCAACTTCGGTTCCGGCTGGACCTGGCTGGTCAAGAAGCCCGACGGTTCCGTGGACATCGTCAACACCGGCGCTGCCGGCACCCCGCTGACCACCGACGACAAGGCCCTGCTGACCGTCGACGTGTGGGAACACGCCTACTACATCGACTACCGCAACCTGCGTCCCAAGTTCGTCGAGACCTTCCTCGACAAGCTGGTGAACTGGTCGTTCGCCGAAAAGAACTTCGGCTGATCGCCCGCAGGTTCTGCCTTGCGATGAAACCCGGGGTCTGGTACCCCGGGTTTTTTTTCGCCGGCCGGGATTCAGGCCTGTTTTGGGCAAGAAAATTTCGGTATTTCAGGTATATATCTCACATTGCGGAAAAATGGTCGGGAAAATCGACCTCTCGGCCCGAGGCTGAACGCACAATAGACAGGTTTGGCTGCGCCCGGCCGGCGCGGCAGGCAGCCGATATCCACAACGACATCCGGAGAACCTTCATGAGCATTGACTCCTCCACCATCGTCTACACGCTCACCGACGAAGCCCCTCTGCTGGCCACCAGCTCCTTCCTGCCCATCGTCCGGGACTTCACGGCTCCGGCCGGCATCAAGGTCGAGACCGCCGACATCTCGGTGGCCGGTCGTATCCTGGGCCAGTTCCCCGACTATCTGACGGAAGAGCAGCGGGTGCCCGACACCCTGACCGAGCTGGGCAAGCTCACTCTGCGCCCCGAGGCCAACATCATCAAGCTGCCCAACATCAGCGCTTCCGTCGCCCAGCTCAAGGCCGCGATCAAGGAACTGCAGGAAAAGGGCTACAAGATCCCCGACTTCCCCGAGAACCCGCAGACCGAGGAAGAGAAGGAAATCCGGGCGCGCTACAACCGCTGCATCGGTTCGGCCGTGAACCCGGTGCTGCGCGAGGGCAACTCCGACCGCCGCGCGCCCAAGGCGGTCAAGGAATACGCCCGCAAGAACCCGCACAGCATGGCCGAATGGAGCCAGGCCTCGCGTTCGCACGTCTCGCACATGCATGCCGGCGACTTCTACCACGGCGAGAAGTCCATGACGCTGGACCGCGCGCGCAACGTGAAGATGGAGCTGATCACCAAGAGCGGCAAGACCATCGTCCTCAAGCCCAAGGTTGCGCTGCAGGACCGCGAGATCATCGAC
>JAEZLX010000125.1 GCA_023415035.1 Pseudomonadota bacterium
CGCACGTACAGCGGCAGGGCGTCCTGCGCGGGCACCGCACGGCCGGCGCGCCAGGCGGCGGGCGCCAGGCGCAGCAGGGCGATGGCGGTCGGCAAGGCGGCCTGACGCTCGCCGGGCACCTCGGCCAGCCGCCCGCCGTACACATCGAACACATTGCCTGCCAGCAGCACGCTGGCACCGACCGGGATGCTGGCGCGCACATGGTCGGCCATGGCTTCGGGCGAGCACAGGCGCGGGCCGGCGATCACCTGTCCGTCGCCGGATTCGATCGAAACGTAGATCTCCTCCATGCGCGCGTCCAGCATGGCCACGACCACGTCAGGCACGGCCAGGCCGGCGGCGCGGCGTTGCTCGCGCCCTTCCTCGGCGACGGCCGCCAGGGTGTCGAGCGGCAGCAGGGGCAGGCCCGACGGGTGGCGCCCGCTGCGCACACCCCAGGCCAGACCCTGCGCCACCGCGCAGGCGGTGCGCAGGCCGGTGAAGGAACCGGGCCCTCGGCCGAACACGATGGCATCCAGTGCCGTCAGCGGCCATCCAGCCTGGGCCAGCAGGTCATGGATCACCGGCAGCAGCGTGGCCGAGGCATGGGCCGAACCCGGCCCCTGGTAGGCATGCACGGGCGCGCCGGGCGCATCCGGGCCCACGGCCACCGACAGGGTGTCGGTGCTGGCATCGATGCACAACAGTCGCAGGGGCTCGTTCATGGTCCGATTATCGGTGAGCCCCCGGCCCCATAATCGCGCACATGGTCATTCGCGGCTTTTCCGGGGCGTTGCGCTGGCTGCATCGCCTCGTCATCGGCCTCGGCGCCGCCGGGCTGCTTCTGTCGCTGCCCGCCTGCGCCCAGTCACCCCGGGCACGGGACACGTCCCTGCCCGCGCCGGTCGCGCAGGCGCTGCAGCGGGCGGGCATACCGCCGGGCGCGATGTCGGCGCTGGTCGTGCCGGTCGATCCGCGCGAGCGCGACCGGTTGCATGTCCGCTCCGACACGCCGGTGAACCCGGCATCGGTGATGAAACTGGTCACCACGTACGCGGCGCTGGACCTGCTCGGGCCCGACTTCACCTGGAGCACGCGCTTCTACACCGACGGGCAGGTACGCGGCGGAGCGCTGCACGGTAACCTGTACGTGCGCGGCGATGGCGACCCCAAACTGGTGATGGAGCGGCTGCAGGAGGCATTTTTCGCGCTGCAAGCACGCGGGCTCCAGGTCATCCTTGGCGACATGGTGCTCGACCACAGCGCCTTCGAGCTGCCGCTGCACGACCCGGCCGCTTTCGACGGCGAGGCCCTGCGTCCCTACAACGCCGCGCCCGACGCGCTGCTGTTCAATTTCAAGTCGGTCATCCTGCGCTTCACGCCCGATCGTGCACGGGGACTGGCCATCGTCAGCAGCGAGCCGCCGCTCGAAGGGCTGACCGTGGATGCCAGCGTGCCGCTGGCCCAGGGCGCCTGTGGCGACTGGCGCGGCGTCCTCCAGGCGCGCTTCGACCAGCCCGAGGCCATCCGCTTCGAGGGTCGCTATCCCGCCGCCTGCGGCGAGCAGACCTGGTCGGTGGCCTACCAGGACCCGGCCAGCTACGCCCAGCGCGCCTTCGAGGGCCTGTGGCGGGCCAGTGGCGGCGCGATCACGGGCCACGTGCGCAGCGGCCAGACACCGCCCGGCGTGCACCTGCTGCACGAGGCCCGGTCGCTGCCCCTGATCGACGTGATCACCGACGTCAACCAGTGGAGCAACAACGTGATGGCGCAGCAGGTGTTCCTGACGCTGGGCCGGCTGCCATCGCTGGCGATGGACGAGGCCAGGGGCATCAGCGGCCGGTCACTGCAGCCGGCGCGCACCGGCCGGTTCGAGCGCTCGCGCGAGACCCTGCGCAACTGGTGGGTGCGCACCTTCGGGCTGAAGGTGGCGCCGCCCGTGCTGGACAACGGTTCGGGCCTGTCGCGCACCGAGCGCATCACGCCCGAGTCGCTGGCCAACCTGCTGCGCCACGCGGCCGCGCACCCGCGTGGCGAGGCCTTCGTGCAGTCGCTCTCGGTGGCCGGCATCAAGGGCACGGCGGCGCGCATCGGCCAGCGCGCGGGCAGTCTGGCCCGGGGCAACGCCTGGCTCAAGACCGGCACCCTGCGCGATGTCAGCGGCATCGCCGGTTACGTCAATGCGCTCGATGGACGGCGCTACGTGGTGATCGGCTTCGTGAACCACGACAACGCCAGCGCGGCGCGACCGGCGCTTGATGCGCTGGTGGAATGGACGGCGGCCCTGAAATGACCGGGTGGCCGCTCAGGCCGCCGCGCGGCTGAGCCGGTCGCGCACGCCGTCCCAGTCGGCGCCCTCGGGCGGGGTCTCGACCCAGATCAGCTTGACACCCGTGGCGTCGAGTTCGCGCAGCGTGGCGAACAGCTCGCGAGCAGCTTCTGCCGCGTCAGCGGGCATGCGACGCACGGCCACACCCGATGCGGCCTTGAGCGGCGTGCGCGCATAGATGGCGATGTGGCTGGCATCCCTGCCCAGCACGTCCAGCGCCGCCTGCAGCGCCTTCGCGTCCATCAGGCGCACCTTCGCGCTGGGTGCGTAGTGCGACTCGAGCGTGCCCGATGCCCTGGGCGCGGCCTCGTCACGCCCCTGCACCGGCAAGCCGGCGGCCGCTTCCAGCGCGGCGGGCGTGATCATGCCGGGCCGCAGCAGCACCGGCCGGCCGCGCGAGCAATCGACGATGGTCGATTCGATGCCGACCGGACAGGCGCCGCCATCGAGCACAAGCAGCTCGTCATCGGACAACGCGGTGAACTCGCCGGCCACATGGGCGGCGGTGGTCGGGCTCACGCGGCCGAAACGGTTGGCGCTGGGCGCGGCCACGCCCTGCACGCCCAACGGACGCGCAGCCTGCAGCACCGCCTGGGCCACCGGGTGCGCGGGACAGCGCAGGCCGACGGAATCCTGCCCGCCGGCCGCGACGGCCGCCACGTCGGGGCGACGCGGCAGGATCAGCGTGAGCGGGCCGGGCCAGAAGGCGCGCATCAGCGCCAGCGCGAAATCCGGCAGCTCGCGCGCGAAGGG
>JAEZLX010000195.1 GCA_023415035.1 Pseudomonadota bacterium
CTCGGGCTCGGGCAAGTCCACGCTGGCGCGCGACGTGTTGCTGACCAATGTCGCCGCTGCCGTGACGATGCGCTCGACCGCCGCCGGCCGCAAGTCCTGGGACGCGGGCGAGCGTCCCGCCTGGACCGGCTGCACGAAGCTGCTGGGTAGCGAGGTGGTGGACCGTGTGCTGGAAGTGGACCAGACCCCCATCGGCAAGACGCCGCGTTCCTGCCCGGCCACCTACATCGGTTTCTGGGACACCGTGCGCAAGCTGTTCGCCGACACGCTGGAAGCCAAGGCGCGCGGCTACGGGCCGGGGCGTTTCAGCTTCAACACCGGCGAAGGGCGCTGCCCGGCCTGCGAGGGGCAGGGCATGCGCACCATCGAGATGAGCTTCCTGCCCGACGTGAAGGTGCCTTGCGAGGTTTGCCACGGCGCGCGCTTCAACCCCGAGACCCTCGCCGTGACCTGGAAGGGCAAGAACATCGGCGAGGTGCTGCAGATGGCGGTGGACGAAGCGGTGGAGTTCTTTACCTCGATGCCGGCCATCAGTCATCCGTTGCAGCTGCTCAAGGACGTGGGACTGGGCTACCTCACGCTGGGCCAGGCTTCGCCCACGCTTTCGGGTGGCGAGGCGCAGCGCATCAAGCTGGTGACCGAGCTGTCCAAGGTGCGCGACGATGTCGGCCGCCGTGGCCAGAAGGCGCCACACACGCTGTACGTGCTGGACGAGCCGACCGTGGGGCTGCACATGGCCGACGTCGAAAAGCTCATCCGGGTGCTGCACCGCCTGGTCGATGGCGGCCACAGCGTGGTCGTGATCGAGCACGACCTGGACGTCATGGCCGAGGCCGACTGGATCATCGACCTTGGCCCCGAGGGCGGATCGGGCGGTGGCCGCATCGTCGCTGCCGACACGCCCGAGGGCGTGGTGCGCCGGGGCACGCACACCGGCAAGGTGCTGGCCGCGGTGCTGGCGCGCTGAGGCCCCGGCCCAAGGGCGGCGGCCGGCGCCACGCGGATGAACCGCGTGCGGCGGTCTGCCGGGTCCCTTGCCATCATTGATCTGGGACAAGCGCGCGGCACTTTGAATGGCCATGCGATGACGCCCTGCGGGTGTGCCCTGTTCCTGGCTTTATATTCGTGTTTGCGAATGTAGTGATTTAAATGGGGAAGCGATGGATGTCTCCGCGTGGATCGAGTCCCGGGGCGAGCCGGTCGTGCTGGCCGTGTGCGGCCTGCTGATCGGGCTGGGGTTCGGCTTTTTCGCCCAGCGCTCGCGCTTTTGCCTGCGCGCGGCAGTCATCGAGTTCTGCCACGGTCGCTTTGGCGAGAAGCTGGCGGTCTGGCTGTTGGCCTTTGCCTCGGCCATGGTGGCGGTGCAGGGCCTGCTGGCCGCCGGCTGGCTGGACATCGGCACGGCGCGCCAGATTGCCGCGCGTGGCAGTCTCTCGGGTGCACTGCTGGGCGGACTGATCTTCGGTGTCGGTATGGTGATGACACGCGGCTGTGCCAGCCGTTTGCTGGTGCTCTCGGCCAACGGCAACCTGCGGGCCCTGTTGTCGGGCCTGATTTTCGCCGTGACGGCCCAGGCCTCGCTGGCCGGCGTGCTGTCCCCGTGGCGCGAAGCCATCGCGGGCTGGTGGGTGGTCGAGGGCGGGCCGTCGCGCAGCCTGCTGGGGCTCGCGGGTGTCGAAGCGGCCGGGGGCGCTGCATTCGGCGGGCTCTGGCTCGTGGCGGCCGTGTACTTTGCCTGGCGTGCGCGAATCGCCAGGTGGCGCTGGATCGGCGGTGTCGGCACCGGCCTCATGGTGGCGCTGGCCTGGCTGGCCACCTACCAGGTGATGGCGCACTCGTTCGAGCCCATCCAGATCCAGGGTCTGACGTTCAGCGGCCCGTCGGCCGAGTGGCTGATGCGCGTGCTGTCCGAGCCGGGCAAGCCGTGGACCTTCGGCCTGGGGCTGATGCCGGGCGTGTTCCTGGGGTCGCTCGCGGGCGCGATGGTCGGCGGGGACTGGAAGCTGGAAGGCTTCAGCGGCGCCTGGACCATGCCGCGCTACATCGTGGGCGCCATCCTCATGGGCTTCGGCTCGATGCTCGCGGGTGGCTGCGCCGTCGGGGCGGGCATGACCGGTGGTGCGATCCTGGCGACCACGGCCTGGCTGACGCTGATCGGCATGTGGGTGGGCGGTGGATTGGCCGACCGGGTGCTCGACGGGCCGAGGGTGGAAGGAGCACCCGTCGCCAGCGCCACCTGAGCGGGCTCAGCGGCCGCGGCGGCGCAGCACCCAGACCCCGAGGCCGGCCACCACCAGCAACAGGGCGGGAAAGCCGAGGCGGGGTGACCATTGCAGGCTGGCCGCACCCAGCATCGGGGCGAGCACGCCGCCCAGGGTGTACGAGAGCACCAGCACGGCCGTGCTGTTGACCAGAGTGATGCCCTCCTCGCGGGAGCCGATGTCGATCATCGCGAGCGTGTAGAGGCATCCGCCGGCGCCACCCCACAGGAAGGCAACGGGCGCGGCGAGCCAAGGTGTGCCCGCCACCCAGGGAATGACGAGCGTGGCCAACAGCGTGAGCAGGGCGCAGGCGCGCATCAGCAGCAGCCGGGTGGCACGGGCGTCGCCCCAGCGCTGGCGCGGGTGGTGGGCCATGCGGTCGGCCAGGAGGCCGGCGGGCAGCATGGTCAGCGCGCTGCCCAGGCCGCTGGCCGAGACCAGCAGCGCGGCGGCGCCTGCGCCCAGCCCGAGGCTCAGGCCGTACAGCGGAAGAATGGCCGTGAGTCCGCTTTCGAAAAAGCCGCCGATGAAGCCCACGGCCATGATCAGCGGGTGGGCGCGCAGCGCGTGCCACACCCCGCGCCAGCCCACGGTGGCGGAGGCGGTGTCGCGGGCACGGGGCAGGGGAGGGATCAGCAGGCTCCAGGCGAAGCCGCAGGCGATGAAGCCGAGCGACAGCCAGATGGCCTTGTCGCTGGCCGCGCCGACCCAGGCCAGCAGCACCGGGCCGATGACGAAGGTGGCCCCCACCATGGTCTCGAAAATGCCCACGTAGCGGCCGCGCCTGAGCGGCGGCGAGAACTCGGCGACCACCGCTTCGGCCAGCACCCAGCGCAGGCCCGAAGCCATTCCTGCCAGCAGGGCCAGCGTGAACCACAGCGGCAGCGTCCCGGTGAGGGCGAAGCCCAGGGTGGTCAGCACGGGCACCAGCGCCGAGAGCCAGAAGGTGCCACGGCGCCCCAGTCGCTGGGTGATGGCCGAGGCGAATGGGGTGATCAGGAAGACGCCGATCCAGCCCGTGGCCGCGAACACGCCCGCCAGCGCCGTCGGCGCGCCCTGGGTTTTCAGGCGCAGCACCAGCAGGGGGGCGAGCATGAAGTAGCCCACCAGCTCCAGAAAGGTCGAGCCGAAGATCGCCAGCAGGCCGCGCCCGGCATGGGGCTGCGGTGTCTGCACGGTGGCGTCCAGCAGTCC
The DNA here is from genome assembly GCA_023415035.1 of Pseudomonadota bacterium. Lineage (GTDB taxonomy): Bacteria > Pseudomonadota > Gammaproteobacteria > Burkholderiales > Burkholderiaceae_C > Hydrogenophaga. Next base: position 3,456 of record JAEZLX010000195.1, read on the forward strand.
GACGGCAGGCGGGAGTGGGTGCTCGCTCATCACGCTGCCCCGCCATCGCGTGCCGAGAGCACGGCTTCAGCCACTTCGGCAAAGCCCGCGCCACGCTCGCCCCGGGTGACGTAGCGTGGCCTGTGCGCCAGCCGGTCCCAGAAACGCCGCACGTTGGCCACCCCCACGCTGTGCGGGCAGTGCCCGAACATGCGGGCATCGTTGGTCGAGTCGCCCACGTAGACCCAGCGATCCAGCTCCGCCTCCAGATCGGTTCCCAGGCGCTGGCGCACGATCCATTGCGCGCCGGCCAGCTTGTCATGGTCACCGATCCATCCGTTGATGTGGATGGAGCTGACCGTCGCGTGCAGGCCGCCTTCCTGCATGATGCGCACCACCTGCGCGATATCGTCCTCGGCCAGGTGGGCGAACTCGCTGTGGTCGATGGCGATGTCGGTTTCGCGGCCGGCGCTGTCGGTGGCCAGACGGGCGTGGGGCAGGCGCCGCAGAACCTCCTGCGCCACGGCCTGCAGCCGCACGAAGTTGCGCGCGCGCGTGGCGGCGTCCTGCAGCCAGTCCTTGCCCAGGCTGCCATTGGCCTGGCGCCACAGGGCCACGGCTCCGTTCTCGGCCACGATGGCATCGACGGGCCAGTCCAGGGCGAAGGGCTCGCTCCAGCCGGCCGGTCGGCCGGTGATGGCGAAGACCGGCAGGCCTGCGTCGCGCAGGCGCTGCAGTGCCTGGCGCGCATCAGCGGTGAGCGCGCCCTCGGTGGTCAGGGTGTCGTCGATGTCGGTGAGCACGCCGCGGATGCGCGCGCGCTCGGCACGTGGCCATTGGTCCAGTGGGGTGCAGCTTGTCATGGCAGGGCGGCAGTGTCGCACATCGGATAAAATCCCTGCATTCCGAGGAGCGTTGCAGCGCCTGTCGATGGCGTGAGGCTCGGAACCCCCTTCCTTCGCAACGACGCTCATCTTCACCGTGCGTGTGAGGTGGGCATGCTCTCCATCTTCAGCCGGTGAAGTTCCGGTTGAACCATGCTTTGGGAGCACATTCCATGAACGCACGCATTCCTTCCAGTGGCGCCGAGAGCGTCATCGCCGACATCGGCCTGGCCGGCTGGGGCCGCAAGGAAATCAAGATCGCCGAGAGCGAGATGCCCGCCCTGATGGCCATCCGCCAGGAATACGCTGCCAGCCAGCCCCTCAAGGGCGCGCGCATCGCCGGCTCGCTGCACATGACCATCCAGACCGCCGTGCTGGTCGAGACGCTGCAGGCGCTGGGTGCCGAGGTCCGCTGGGCCTCGTGCAACATCTTCTCGACGCAGGACCACGCCGCCGCCGCCCTGGCAGCCGAAGGCACCCCGGTGTTCGCCTACAAGGGCGAAACGCTGCAGGACTACTGGGACTACACCCACCGCATCTTCGATTTCGGCGCCAAGGGCACGCCCGGCGAGGGCCCGAACATGATCCTGGATGACGGTGGCGATGCCACGCTGCTGATGCACCTGGGCAAGAAGGCCGAGCAGGACGCCTCCGTGCTGGCCAACCCGGGCAGCGAGGAAGAGCGCATCCTGTTTGCCGCCATCAAGGCCAAGCTGGCCGAAGACCCCACCTGGTACAGCCGCAAGAGCGCCGAGATCATCGGCGTGACCGAAGAGACCACCACCGGCGTGCACCGCCTCAACGAGATGAGCGCCAAGGGCACGCTGCTGTTCCGCGCCATCAACGTCAACGACTCGGTCACCAAGAGCAAGTTCTACAACCTGTACGGCTGCCGTGAATCGCTGGTGGACGGCATCAAGCGCGCCACCGACGTGATGATCGCCGGCAAGGTTGCCGTGGTCTGCGGCTACGGTGACGTGGGCAAGGGCTCGGCCCAGGCCCTGCGCGCCCTGAGCGCCCAGGTGTGGGTCACCGAGATCGACCCCATCAACGCCCTGCAGGCCGCGATGGAAGGCTTCCGCGTCGTGACCATGGAGTGGGCCGCCGACAAGGCCGACATCTTCGTGACCACCACCGGCAACCGCGACGTGATCACGTATGACCACATGGCCGCGATGAAGAACAACGCCATCGTGTGCAACATCGGCCACTTCGACAACGAAATCCAGGTTGCGAAGCTGGAGGAGAAGTGCCAGTGGGAAGAGATCAAGCCGCAGGTGGACCACGTCATCTTCCCGGACGGCAAGCGCATCATCCTGCTGGCCAAGGGCCGCCTCGTGAACCTGGGCTGCGCCACCGGCCATCCCAGCTACGTGATGTCGTCGAGCTTCGCCAACCAGACGCTGGCGCAGATCGAGCTGTTCACCCGGCCCGACGCGTATGAGGCCGGCAAGGTCTACGTGCTGCCCAAGGTGCTGGACGAGAAGGTGGCACGCCTGCAACTGTCCACGCTCAACGCGCAGCTGACCACGCTGACGCCCGAGCAGGCCGCTTACATCGGCGTGCCGGTGGAGGGCCCCTACAAGCCCGACACTTACCGCTATTGATGAGCGATGCGCGCTGACCAGCTGCTCGTCGAGCGCGGACTCGCTGCATCACGCTCGCAGGCCCAGCGGCTGATTGCCGCCGGCATGCGCTGGCGCCTGCCGGGCGGTGCCTGGCAGCGCGTGGGCAAGAACGGCGAAGCTGTGCCCGATACCGCCGAACTGGCGCTGGACGACGCGGCCGAGGCCCGCTATGTGTCGCGCGGCGGCCTCAAGCTCGAGGCTGCGCTCGCGCACACGGGCGTGCCCGTTCGTGGCATGGCCTGTCTGGACGTCGGCCAGAGCACCGGCGGCTTCACCGACTGCCTGCTGCGCCAGGGCGCGGCGCGTGTCGGCGGCGTGGACGTGGGCCAGGGCCAGC
>JAEZLX010000199.1 GCA_023415035.1 Pseudomonadota bacterium
CCTGCTGCAAATGACGATTCCACGGCATGGGGCCCCGCACTATAATGCCCTTTGCCCGCCCGGGATCGTAAGTGGTTGATTTTCAAGATTTCGAGTCAACCATCGGTGGAAGATCCAGTGATCCGACCACAGTCGCGCCGGAAGGGTACCCGGCCACCCATTTCGCCTGTCGCCCGGTGCCGCCGATCCGCCCCTTCTTCGTTCCCGGGCGCATCGCCGCGATGACCGTGCCACCTCGGAACGGGGAGCCCGTTGGATGACAGCAGACCCGATACGGAATACCCCAATCGGCCAGCCTGTCGGCGCACCCAGTATCCGGATGAGCGCTGTCGGCTGGTCGAGGATGAAGCGATTTCAGTAAAGATTGCAGCGAGTTCATGTCAGCGACTGACCTCCAGCCTTTTCTGAGCGGCCGACTCCACGCGCCTATGCACTGAAGCGGCGCCAACCGGTCCTCCGCGACACCGCGGACGCCCGCAGCGGCTTCAGCAGCTCTCCGGCAATTCCTCCCTCGTTTGCGTTGCCTTCGGACTCTGGCCTCGCGCCTGGATCCGTCCGGGCATACATGCAATGTCAGTGTGAAGGAATGCCGCCATGAAGCGCATGCTCATCAACGCCACGCAGGCTGAAGAACGCCGCCTGGCCATTGTGGACGGGCAAAAACTGCTCGACTACGAAATCGAAATCGAGGGACGCGAACAGCGCAAGGGCAACATCTACAAGGCCGTCGTCACGCGCGTCGAGCCCAGCCTGGAAGCCTGCTTCGTCGACTATGGCGAGGACCGCCACGGTTTCCTGCCTTTCAAGGAAATTTCCAAACAGTATTTCCAGGGCAACGTCTCCCCCTCGCAGGCACGCATCAACGATGTGATCAAGGAAGGCCAGGAGCTGCTGGTCCAGGTCGAGAAGGAAGAGCGCGGCAACAAGGGCGCGGCGCTGACCACCTTCATCAGCCTGGCCGGCCGCTACGTCGTCCTGATGCCCAACAACCCGCGCGGCGGTGGCGTGAGCCGCCGCATCGAGGGCGAGGACCGCGCCGAACTCAAGGCGGCGCTGGACCAGCTCGAATATCCCAACGGCATGAGCATCATCGCGCGCACCGCCGGCATCGGCCGTGACGCCGCGGAACTGCAGTGGGACCTGAACTACCTGCTCAAGCTGTGGAACGCCATCGACGGCGCCGCCCAGGGCGGCAAGGGCGCCTTCCTGATCTACCAGGAGTCGAGCCTGGTGATCCGCGCCATCCGCGACTACTTCAACAGCGACATCGGCGAGATCCTGATCGACACCGACGACATCTACGAGCAGGCTCACCAGTTCATGAGCCACGTGATGCCGGAGCAGAAGCACCGCGTCAAGCGCTACCGTGATGACGCACCGCTGTTCAGCCGCTTCCAGATCGAGCACCAGATCGAGACCGCCTACAGCCGCGTGGTCACACTGCCCAGCGGCGGCGCCATCGTGATCGACCAGACCGAAGCACTGGTCGCCGTGGACGTGAACTCGGCGCGCGCGATCAAGGGCGGCGACATCGAGGAAACGGCACTGCGCACCAACCTCGAAGCCGCCGACGAGGTGGCCCGTCAGGCCCGCCTGCGCGACCTGGGTGGCCTGATCGTCATCGATTTCATCGACATGGACGAGTCGAAAAATCGCCGCGAGGTGGAAAACCGCCTGCGCGAAGCGCTGCGCCAGGACCGCGCGCGCGTGCAGTTCGGCTCGATCAGCAAATTCGGCCTGCTGGAGATGAGCCGCCAGCGCCTCAAGCCCATGCTCAGCGAAGGCGCGTCCATTCCTTGCCCGCGCTGCGGCGGCTCCGGCCACATCCGCGACACGGAAAGCTCGGCGCTGCAGATCCTGCGCGTGATCCAGGAGGAGTCGCTCAAGGACAGCACGGCCGCCGTGCTGGTGCAGGTGCCGGTTGAGGTGGCCAGTTTCCTGCTCAATGAGAAGCGCACCGAGATCACCAAGATCGAGCTCAAGCAGCGCATCAGCGTGCTGCTGGTGCCCAACAAATCGCTCGACACGCCCAACTACAAGCTCGAGCGCCTCAAGCATGACGACCCCCGCCTGGACAACCTCGATTCCAGCTACAAGCTGGCCGAGGAAGTGGACGACGTGGCCAGTTTCACGCGCCGCAGCCAGGAGCGCACCAACAAGCAGGAGCCCGTGATCAAGGGCGTGGTGTTCGATGGTCCCGCGCCCGTGGCCGCGCCGAAGGCGGAGGAAAAGCCTGCCCCGGCACCGGTCGCACCGCCGGCACCGCAGCCCGCCGTTGCCGCCTCGACCGGCTTCTTCGGCTGGCTCAAGGGCCTGTTCGGCCTGAACACGCCCACCCCGGCGCCCGCTCCGGCTCCGGTGGCCCCCGCAGCCAAGACCGAAGCGCGCGACGGCAAGGGCAATGCCAATGACAAGCGCCGCGAGGGTGGCCGCAACAACCGCGGCGGCCAGAACGGCAACAACGAATCGCGCCGCCAGCGTGACGGCAACCAGCCGCGCGGCGAGCGCCGCCAGCAGGAAGTGCGCGGCGAGGCACGGAGCGAGCAATCCCGCAACGGCGAAGCCCGCCGTGACGGCAACCGTGGCGGACGCCGTGATGCACAGCAACCCGTTGCTGCCGCCATCCAGGGCGAGGAAACCGTCGGCACCGTCGCCACGACCACAGAGACGCCGGAGCAGGCTCCGCGCCGCGAGCGTGGTGAGCGCGGCGAACGCCGCCAACGGGGTGACCGGCCTCGCCGTCCCCAGGGCGACGCGCCTCAACCGGCGGAGCAGACGGCACCGGTTGCCGAGGACGCCACCACGGTTGCAGCCACCGGTGACGAACCGACTGCCGCTCGCGCCGACAGCCATGGCGATGTCCAGCGCCCCCCTCGCGAACGCCGCAGCCGCGACCGTTACGGCCGCGATCGCCGCGAGCGCAACCGCGAAACGGCACCCGCTGCCGACGCCGAGGCATCCGGCGACAGCGTGACGAGCGCGCCGGCCGAGGCATCGGAAACGGTTTCTCAGCGCAGCTACTTCACCATGCCCGCGACGACGACAGCGGAAGTGGTGACTGCGCCGGCCACCGAAGTGGCGCAGACACCGGCCACGCCCGAGGCAGCGCCCCTGGCGGTGCAAGCTGAGCAGCCCGCCACGGTGGAAGTCGTGGAACCCTCCGCGCCTGCGGTCCAGGAGGCACCAGCCTTCGGCCTGCCCCGCGTCCAGCCTTACACGCTCCCGGTGGACATGCTCCAGGGCGTTGCCCAGGCCAGCGGGCTGGAATGGGTGCAATCCGATCCGGTACGGGTCGCGCAGGCGCAGGCTGCCATCGCAGCTGAACCCAAACCCGTCCACGTGCCGCGCGAGCCCCGCGTGGTCGTGCTGCCGGACGAAGGTCCACTGGTGCTGGTGGAAACGCGTCGCGACCTGCGGGACGTCGCCCTGCCGTTCGAATAAGCCCCAGCCCCGCCTGCCCTCGTGGCAGGCGCGTCACCTCCCGTCCGGGTGGGTGATTCCAGCCCTAGCGAAAGAAAGCCGCCTGCGGCCTCGTTCACCGGATCATCTGGTGAACGAAAGCCGGGCGGCTTTTCTGCTGCCTGATCGGGGTACCTGTTTGTGTTTACTCGATCCGAGCGGCGGTCTGCCAGGCCATAAGAGCCCCTGCGGCATCGCCACGCTCCTCTGACAGATGGGCCAGCGCACACCAGGTGCGCCGCAGCAGCCGCGGATCGGTGAGACCATGTCTTGCCTGCCCGAGCAGCATGGCTGCCTTGCCCCACAGGCGCCGCTGCATGCACGCCTGGCCGACCAGATACTGCCAGTGCGCATTGGCGGGCTGCTCCAGCTGCAGTCGCTCGATCCGCGACAACCACGGGCTGTCAAGATCGGCCAGTGCCGGCTCGATCACCTCCACCAGACGCCGTTGGGCACCTTCGTCGAGGGAACCCGCCTGCGGCCAGACCGGTTCCAGCCAGCCCAGCACCTGCCGCACGGTGGCCTGTCGCTCGTCTTCCGGGACATCGGGCGCCTGGGCCAGCAGCTCATTGGCGCGCTGCGCCGCGGCCAGCACCAGATCGGGCATGGTTTTTTCGGTTGTGGCCAGCTTGTCCCACACGGCCTGCAGCTGGACCAGATCGTGCGCCTGGCGAATGGCATCGAGCGCCAGACCGCGCAGCAGACTCCGGCCAGCCTCGGGCGAGAAGGCACGGTGCTTGTTCAACAGCCGCGCCACCTCCAGCGCCTCGGTGACCGCCCCGTCGAGCTGCGCGACCCTCAAACGCAAACGCAGCGCTTGGATACGGCGGCTGGCGCCATGCGGCAGCTCGGCCAGACGCGCGCGCGCCAGTGCCACATCGCGGTCCTCGACGGCCCAACGGGCGGCACGCAGCAGCACGCCTTCGCGCGCATCGGGTGCCGCCTTGGCCAGCGCCGGCTGCAGCGCAGCGCCCAGGAACTCGTCGCGGGACGACTGGTTCTGAAGAGACTGGGCACTCTCGGCCGCCAGCAGATTGGCCAGTAACCGCAACTGCTCCAGCTTGGCGCCCAGTGATGACGGCTCCTTCAGGTCATTCAGATACTGCAGCGCCTGTTTGGCTGCCGCGTGGGCTCGCACGAAGCGCCCAGCGATCTGGTAGGACAGCGCGTCCAGCACGGCCGAGACGGCCGAACGCGTCAGCTGCCGACTGCGCCATTCGCGGGCACGCCCCGGCAGCTCGCGCAGCGTCGCGATGCCGCGCAGACCCACATACAGAATGGCAAACGACAGCAGCAGAACGACCAGAACCAGATTGAACGAGGTGTCGAAGCGATAAGGTGCCCAGAACAGGCTGACGACGGCGTCGTTGTCGCCCATCAGCAGAGCCAGCATCATGGCCATCGCCGCCATGGCCAGCAGCCAGATCACGCCACGCATGGCGCCGCGCTGTCGCCGGTACATCATGCTCAGCGTCCCTCCGCCGCCACGGCGAGTGCGGCCAAGCTTTCCTCGGGCCGCGGCACCTCAAGCGAGTTCATCTGCTCGCGCAATTCCTTTGTGGTCTGCAAGGCGCCCTTCACGCCGGGGTCGGCGGGATCGAAGTAGCGCTGCAGTGAGCGCTCGACAGCCCTCAGATCGGCCAAGACCACGCCCGGTTGCCGGGCAAGCAGACCCAGTCGCGCGTTCAGCACCTTGAGCTTGAGGTTCTCGCGCACGAAGTACGCCTGCTCGGGTGCCAGCAGCATCGCATCGGGCTCCTTGATGTGGCTGATGCGCACAAGTTCCTGTCCTTGACGGGTGATGTCCGACCAGATCCGCGCCCACACCATGCGCCAGCCGTTCTTGAAGCGCGACCACGCATCCCCCTGCGCTGCAGATGCATCGGTGTCTTGCGCAGGGGCGGGCAAAGGCGTCTTGGCAGGCGTCGGCGGCTCGGGTTGCACACCCATCTGGTTGAGCAGTTGCCAATCGTCCACCTGCCGCACCATCTCGTCCATGCGGGCTGCCATCGATGGCAGGTCGGCGACTGCCGCCGCACGCAGGCGTTCGACATCGCGGGCAATAGCGCGCTGCACGGGATTGAGCCGTGGCTGTGCGGCACGTACGATGCGCTGTTCGGCTGCCTGCAGGGCTGACAGAAGGGGCTGCAGGCTGCCCGTGAGCTGGGTCTGCTGTTGCGCCAGACGGATCGCCGACTCCAGGTCCTGCACCAAGTTGTCATCGCGCGAGCGTGAAACGGACAGCATCAGCTCCTCGAGCTGGCTGCGCTGCAGGCTGACTTCGGACAGCCGAACCTCGGCCACCGTGAGACGGGCCTGTAACGACTCGACCAGGGCGCTGGATTGCTCGGCCAACGTCTTCGTTTCGATGCTCCTGGTCAGAACGTCCTGACTGCGGCGAGCCAGTTCCTGCTGTGTGTCGCCCAGCTTCTGCCACATCATGAAGCTGGCCGCCAGCGAGCCGCCGGCCGCCAGCAAAGCAACCACCGCCACCCAGCCGGCGAGCCGCCCTCCCGACTGGCGTGGAGCGTCGTGCGCGCCACTGCCCGGCGCCGCTGGCGCTGCAGCGGGCGGAGAAACCGGTGTGACGGAAGGAGAAACGGTAGGCTCGGTCATGGATGGCTCCACGACGATTCTAGAGCGGCCAGCACATCCGGCAATGTAGGACGGGTCTGACCCACGCGACCAAAGCCCATGGCGCGGACACGATCTGCGATGCGCGGGTGGGTGGCCAGGGCAGAAGCCTGGCTCCACGGCAAGGACATGGGCACCCTGGCGAGGTTGTCCAGCGATTCCGAACTGCTGAAAAGCCACAGCGCGTCCGGCGAACAGCCGCTTCTGGCCGACTGGACACGCTCGGGCGTCCACTCTGGCATGCGGCGCTCATAGGCCATGCACACCGACACATCAGCGCCTGCGTCGCGGCACTGCCGCATCAGCCATTCGCGCCCCGAGCCGATCGCCGTATCGGTCGCGGCGCCGCCGCGCACGAGCAGGATGCGTGTCCCCGGACGGATCTGGGCACGGACGACCGGCCACAGCGCTTCGGAATCGAACTGGCCCGCGTCACCAGGCGGCGCGTCCACACGTCCGGCATCAAGGCCGTGCGCCGCCAGCGCTTGCGCCAGCCGCCGAGCGGTTGCGGGCCCTGGCGCCCAGAATCGCGTGCCAGCCGACCACGCGGTGACCGGCAAACCATCAAAAAAGGCCGTGACAGCCGCGCCGCTGACAAACATCAGGGCATCGAACGATGAGGCATGCGCACGCATCTGCGCCAGGGCTGCACGCACGCCCGGATCGGCGGGCGGCGCGATCTCGATCAGCGGCAGCAGCCTGGCCGGCCAGCCGGCCGAGCGCAATCGCTCAACCCACTCGGCGCCTTCATGCACGGGTCGCGTGACCAGCAGCTCTCGCAGAACGGGGTATCCCATGGCCGGCGCCCTGTCTGGCCTCAGGCCGCAGGCAAGGTCACGCGCGCTCCGGCCGCGATCAGGCGGCCGGCCACCTCGCGGCCCAGCGCCACGGCCTCATCCAGCGAAGTCACCGTCCGCTCCTCACGCGAATGCAGCAGCGACGTCCCGTCGGGCTCGCCCCAGGCCGCGTCCAGGGACAGCACCTGGCCGGACGTCCAGCGGCCATGGGCCGCCAACGGCACCGAGCAGCTGCCGCCCAGCGTGCGCGACACCTCTCGCTCCGCCGCCACGCACAACCAGGTCGGCATGTGCGCCAGCGGCGCCAGCGCGGCCACCAGTTCGGGACGACCGGAGCGCACCTCGATGCCCAGCGCGCCCTGCCCTGCCGCCGGCAGCGAGTCCTCCGGCTCGAAGATGCCGCGGATGCGCGAGGACAGGCCAAGGCGCTTGAGACCTGCTGCTGCCAGCACGATGGCCTGGTATTGCCCTTCGTCGAGCTTGCGCAGGCGCGTGTCGAGGTTGCCGCGCAACGGCTCGATGCGCACGTCGTCACGTCCGAGGCGGCGCAGCGCTTCGCGCAGCAGTACGACCCGGCGCAGGCTCGACGTGCCCACCACCGCGCCCGGCGGCAAATCGGCCACACCGGCGCAGTGCGGCGACACCCAGGCGTCACGCGGATCCTCGCGCTCCATCACGCAGGCCAGCTCGAAGCCGGCCGGTAGCTCCATCGGCACGTCCTTGAGGGAGTGCACGGCGATGTCGGCACGCCCTTCTTCCAGCGCCACCTCAAGCTCCTTGACGAACAGGCCCTTGCCGCCGACCTTGGAAAGGGCTCGGTCCAGGATCTGGTCCCCTCGTGTGGTCATGCCCAGCAGTTGCACCTGATGCCCCTGCTGCTCCAGCAGGGCCTTCACATGCTCGGCCTGCCAGAGCGCCAGGCGGCTTTCGCGCGTGGCAATGGTGATGTTCAGGGAAGAGGAGGACGGGGTGGAACTCACGACGGATGCTCGACAGATGCGGGCCGCCGACCTGCAGGCACAGGCGTCCATCGGCCCGATGGGAAGAATGCCGCCGATGCTAGCACGCACCCTAACTGCGCGCCCCTGCCCCTCCTGCGGCATGGACAGAAAGCGGCTACATACAATGGACGCGTGAACCACCTGCTCAACGCCGACCTGCACTGCCATTCCGTGTTCTCCGACGGCACGCTGACACCGCATGACCTTGCGCGGCGTGCCAAGGACAACGAGGTTGACCTCTGGGCCCTGACCGACCACGACGAAATCGGCGGACTCGACCAGGCGTTGGACGCCGCCCGTTCCGTTGGCCTTCCGTTTCTCACCGGCGTCGAGATATCGGTCACCTTTGCCGGTGCCACCGTTCACATCGTCGGCCTGGGCTTCGATCACCGCCACCCGGCGCTCGTCGAAGGCTTGCGCAGCACCCGGTCCGGCCGCGAACAACGCGCCCGCGAAATGGCCGCCGAACTGGAACGCGTGGGCATCCGCGGCGCCTTTGAAGGCGCCATGAAGTACGTGGACAACCCGGAGCTGGTCTCCCGCACCCACTTCGCACGCTATCTGGTGGAAGCAGGCTACTGCCAGGACACGCACGAGGTGTTCCGCCAGTACCTGGCCGACGGCAAACCCGGCTATGTGCCGCACCGCTGGGCATCACTGGGCGACGCCGTGCGCTGGATCCGTGACGCCGGCGGCGTCGCAGTCATTGCCCACCCGGCCCGCTATCCGCTGAGCGCCAACGGAGAGTACGCGCTGTTTTCGGAATTCAAGGCCCATGGCGGCACGGGCGTGGAGGTGGTCACGAGTGCCCACACCGCAGAGGAAGTGGCCCGCTACGCCGAAACCTGCCGTGAGTTCGGTCTGCTGGCGTCGCGCGGCAGCGACTTCCACAGCCCGCAGGAAAGCCGGCTGGATCTGGGCCGGCTACCCGACCTGCCCGGCAATGTGACCCCCATCTGGACCGTGCTCGAGAGCCGGCTGCAATAGCGGCTGATCCGGCACATGGCAGTCATGGCCCGTGTGCGCTACCATGGCACATGGCCCTGCACTACGAAGTCCATCCCGATGATCCACAGGTGCGGCTGCTCAAGCAGGCGGAGCAGCAGCTCGCCCGCGGCGGCGTGCTTGCCGTGCCGACCGACTCCAGCTATGCACTCGTCTGCCAGCTGGACGACAAGGCGGCGGTCGACCGCATCCGGCGTCTGCGCCAGATTGACGAAAAGCACCACCTGACGCTGCTGTGCCGCGACCTGAGCGAGCTCGCCAGCTACGCGAAGGTTGACAACCGGCAGTACCGGTTGATCAAGCTGGGCACACCCGGCCCCTACACCTTCATCCTCGAAGCCAGCAAGGAAGTGCCGCGCCGGGTCAGCCACCCCTCGCGCAAGACCATCGGCCTGCGCGTGCCCGACCACAAGGTGCTGCGCCTGCTGCTGCAGGAACACCCCGGGCCGCTGCTGGCCACGACCCTGATCCCGGCCGGCGAGGACATGCCCCTCAACGACCCCGACGAGATCCGCGAGCGATACGACAAGCTGATCGACGGCATCATCGACGCCGGGGCCTGCCCCATGGAGTCCACCACGGTGCTCGACCTGACACCGATGGGCACGGGTGGCGACCCCGAGGTGCTGCGTCAGGGGCGTGGCCCCCTCGACACCCTGGGGCTCTGACACTGAAACTTGCCTGGCCTGCGGCGCGCTGGCGCATCTGGGACAATAACCCTTTGCCCACAGCCCAATCCATGGATTTCGCCCAGATCATCCAGACCGTTGCCGTCTACGCCATCCCGGTGCTGTTCGCCATCACCGTGCACGAAGCCGCCCACGGCTACGTGGCCCGCTACTTCGGCGACAACACCGCCACCATGATGGGGCGGGTCACCCTCAACCCGGTCAGGCACATCGATCCGGTGGGCACCATCCTGATGCCCCTGCTGCTGTACTTCGCCACCTCGGGAGCATTCCTGTTCGGCTACGCCAAGCCGGTGCCGGTCAATTTCGGCCGCCTGCGTCACCCCAAGCGCGACATGATCTGGGTCGCGCTGGCCGGCCCGGCATCGAACTTCATCCAGGCGATTCTCTGGGCGGCGCTGTTCTTCGTGCTGGTGGGCACCGGCATCAACGAACGCTTCTTCCTGGAAATGGCACGCGCCGGTGTGCTGGTCAACCTCGTGATGTGGGCCTTCAACCTGTTTCCGCTGCCGCCGCTGGACGGTGGCCGCATCCTCGTGGGCCTGCTGCCCTGGAAACAGGCCCACGCCTTCTCGCGCATCGAACCCTACGGCTTTTTCATCGTGATGGGGCTGGTCATCCTGGGCATCGTGGGCGCCGTCTGGCTGCGCCCGCTGATGTCGCTGGGCTACGCCACCATCGACCTGCTGCTGTCACCGCTGGCGGCCCTGCTGGGCTGAACCCCGTCCGCCTTTTCCCGCATTGTCATGAGCATCACCCGCTACCTCACCGGCATCACCACCTCGGGCACCCCCCACCTGGGCAACTACGTGGGCTCCATCCGCCCCACCGTGCGCGCCAGCCGCCTGCCCGACACACAAAATTTCTACTTCCTGGCGGACTACCACGCGCTCATCAAGACCAGCGGAGACCCCGCCCGCGTGCAGCGCTCGACGCTGGAGATCGCGGCCACCTGGCTGGCCTGCGGACTCGACCCGGAGAAGGTCACCTTCAACCGCCAGACGGACATTCCGGAAATCCCGGAGCTGACCTGGTTCCTGACCTGCGTGACCGGCAAAGGGCTGCTCAACCGCGCGCACGCCTACAAGGCCGCGGTGGACAAGAACACCGAAGCCGGCGCCGAGCCCGATGACGGCGTGACCGCCGGTCTGTTCATGTACCCGGTGCTGATGGCCGCCGACATCCTGATGTTCAATGCCCACAAGGTACCGGTCGGCCGCGACCAGATCCAGCACATCGAGATGGCCCGGGACATGGCCTCGAGCTTCAACCACCTCTACGGCGAGCATTTCACCCTGCCCGAGGCGCTCGTCGAGGAGCATGTGGCCACCCTGCCCGGTCTCGATGGCCGCAAGATGAGCAAAAGCTACGACAACACCATCCCGCTGTTCACCCCGCGGGATCAGCTGCGCAAGCTCATCATGGGCATCCTGACGGACTCGCGCGCACCCGGCGAGCCCAAGGACACAGAAGGATCGCCGCTGTTCCAGATCTACCAGGCCTTCGCCACGCCGGAGGAAACGGCCGTGCTGGCCCGTGCCTATGCTGATGGCATTGCCTGGGGTGATGCCAAGCAGATGCTGTTCGAGCGGCTGGACCAGGAGATCGCACCCATGCGCGAGGTCTATGACGAGCTGATGCGCGATCCGGCGCAAATCGAGCGCACGCTCAAGGCGGGGGCAGAGAAGGCGCGTGCGATTGCCACGCCCTTCACCCAGCGCCTGCGCCACGCGGTCGGCCTGCGCCCCCTGCAACTGGCGGCCGAGTCGGCCCCGGCGGCCAAGCAGGCCAAGACCCAGCTGCCCGTTTTCAAGCAGTACCGGGAAAAAGACGGCCTGTTCTACTTCAAGCTGACCGATGCCCGGGGCGAGGTTCTGCTGCAAAGCACCGGCTTTGCCAATCCGCGGGAAGCGGCCCAGCACATCCGGCATCTGCAGTCCAGCGGAATGGACGCCCTGAACGAACTGGCGGACAAGGTGACGGTTTTTGGAGAAAAAGACGCCCTGCGGCAAGCGCTGGTCTTGCTGACCGCAGATACATGAAATATTCTTACAACCGTTCTCTCTGAAATAATAGGACTCCGCTAAGGTTTCGGCCTGATCCGGCCGATATGCAGAGACATCGGCTGCCGTCCGCGACAGAGCACCTGGGTTGCCACGGTGTCCTGCTCCGATTTGTGCCGCTTCCGCGATACGACATTTCCGACCCAACGCCATGAGTATCTTTGTCATTGATGATCACCCTCTGATGCGGGAAGCCGTCGTCATGCTGCTGAAGCGCCTGCGCGCGTCAACACAGGTCGTGGAGTTGGAGAAGCTGGCCTCCGTGAGCAAGGCCATTGCCGAGCATGGCGAGCCCGAACTGGTGTGCCTGGACCTGAAGCTGCCCGACACCAACGGGGTTTCGGGTGTGCGTGAAATCCGCCAGATGCTGCCCGACACGTCGCTGATCGTGCTGTCGGCGTCGCCCGCCTCCGACTACGAAGACCTCGCCCGGGAGGCTGGCGCTGACGCCTATGTCGAAAAATCGGCCGGCGCGGCGCAGATCGGCAAGGTGCTGCGCGATTTCCTGGCCGACGAGCCGGAAGACGAGAACGCGCCCACCGTGCCCGAAAAGCTGTCCAAGCGGCAGAAACAGCTGCTGGTCATGCTCGACCGCGGCCTGTCCAACCGGGACATCGCCGAACAGCTGCAGATCAGCGAGCACACCGTCAAGGTGCACCTGTGGCGGCTGTTCCGCAGGCTCAACGTCAAGAGCCGCTCGCAGGCCAGCCACCTGGCCCGCACGGCCGGCCTGATCGACTACTGACCCTTTCCGGCCGCGCATGCTGCGGCCGGTCCATGCCCCCGCCGACGGGTCATGGCTTGAGCTCCATCATCTGCGAGGTCAACAGGATATTGGGGACGCTGTCCGGGTCCAGTCCCGAGGCGGGCTCCGTAATGTCTGCCTGCTGCGTGAACATCGGCAGCATCACCCGGAACACGCTGCCGCGCCCCGACTCGGAGGACACCATCAGCTGGTAGCCCATCATCGTGGCCAACTTGGAGACAATGGTCAGCCCCAGGCCAAGACTGTCCTCGGTCCCCTGGTGCTGCGACACGCGGAAGAACTCCTGGAAGACGGCCTGCAGGTGTTCGCGCGCGATGCCGACACCGGTATCCCAGACCTCGAACACCAGCGTGCCATCAGCCCGCTCCCGGACAGACAGCAGGATGCCGCCACGCTGCGTGTGCTTGATCGCATTGGACAGCAGGTTGCCCAGGATGCGCCGGAGTACCACCGGATCCGACCAGATCACCAAGGGTCTGGAGCGCGTCCGCATGCGCAATGACTTGCCGGCGGCAATCGGCTGATACTGCAGGTAAAGATCGGCAAAGAGTTTTTCAACATCCACCTCCTGCAGCCGCACCTTGTAGTTGCCGGCGTCGATGCGCGTGAGATCGAACAGCGAGTCGAACAGCTCGTTGATGGCACGGGTGGACTGCAGCACGCGCGGCGCGATCTCGTGCGCCATTTCCGGCTCGGACGCCAGCCAGTCGGCGTACAGGCTCAGGGCGTGAACGGGTTGCCTCAGGTCATGCGCTGCAGATGCCAGGAAACGGTTCTTCGTCGCCACGGCCCGCAAGGCAGCGCGGGTCTGCTGGGTCAGCGAATCGATCAGCTCCTGATTGGAAAACTGCAGTTCGAAGCTGGAGCGGTAAATATCATTGAGACGGCGCCCAGCGATGTACAGCAGCCCCCAGAACAGCAACAGCATGAAAGTCAGCGTCACGGTCAGTTGAGTTTCCGAGGGATTGTTCCACCCCCGCATGGCCTGTATGCCGAGCTGCAGGACCATCAGGGCCCCCAGTATGCTGCTCATGTAGTTGCGGAACACCGGAAACCAGGCGCCGAACGCGGTCAGCGACAGCAGACCATGCCCCATGATCAACAGACCATAGATGAACTGCACATGGAAACTGGTCTGGTGATAGATCATCGCCAAGGGCAGGGCCCACAGCACGCCACCCAGCACCCATATCCAGCGATAGCGGTCCATGAATTCTTGCCGCCGACCGCCACCGACGCTGTCGTAGCGCAGACGGTAAAGAACGACGAGCCGATAGCGAGCCGCCAGCAGTGCCAGCACGGACAACGCCCAGACTCCGATCAGCCAGTGATTGACTTCCGGCCACATCACGAACAGGAGGACGGGTATGACCAGCAAGGCGGCCACCTGGCTGAATATGGCGTTGTCCATGACCACGCCGATCAGTTGCGAGTTCACCCACTCGTCGCGCACCTCTGGCGCTGCGGGCACATGCTGGTGGGTGACGGGCTGGGTGTCGACGAGCATGGTGGTTGGCGTGCCGTGATGCTGGAGCGAAGATTGTCTCATTCACTGCGTCAGGGAACCCATGCGGCGGCGGAACGCGCCACAAGTTTTGCTACAATGCGAGGCTTCGACGCGGAGAGGTGGCAGAGTGGTCGAATGCACCGGATTCGAAATCCGGCATACAGGATCTCCTGTATCGAGGGTTCGAATCCCTCCTTCTCCGCCAGACACAGAACCCCGTTGCCAGCTGCGGCAACGGGGTTTTTCTTTGGGTCCGGCCAATGGATTCCTTGAGTCTCTCCAAGCGACCCGATGCGCTGGAAACGGGCGTTGGAGCGACACCCCGACCGCCCACAGCCCCGGGGGGCATCCCATCATCTGCAGCCATCGCACTCGACGTGTCATCTCCGGCAACACCAAGCCCTGTTTGTGCACCGAACAGAATGATCGTCCAGCCGATTTGCGCATTTAGCAAACCACCTGTGAACTCCATCACAACTCGAAATGGACACCTTGAATCTACCTGGTTTGCAAAAAATCACAAAATCACACTCTATTTTTGATTTTTTTAATTCGCCAAAGTGACTTTTGAACCTGGCAAACATTGCCAGGCGCGTGTTTCCCGAAGCTACGCATCGTGGTGCGGCCTGTTGACCGCATCAAGACTGTCCCAAAGGACGCGGGATGGATTCGGAGCTTAGGTGTGGGGAAAGACCTCCATGCCCAACGATGAGGAAACACGGCAATGAACAAGGTTTATCGCTCGATCTGGAATGAATCGCTGGGCGCCTGGGTGGCTGCGAGCGAGCTGACATCCGCGCGTGGCAAGCGCAGTGGCCGCTCCACTATACGCGGCATCAGTACCCTGGTCGGAACCCTTTTGAGCGGCAGCCTGGCCATGCTCTCCGCACCGGCCATGGCAGACTTTTCGGCAAACGGGGCACAGGGCGCCAGCTGCGCGCGTGTCGGCTCGGGAGCGTCCGGAGCCACCTGGACTTGCCAGGTGCCCAATGGCAGCGGCGGATTCGCCACGGTCACCGGCATTCCCGACGACGGATCAGGGGTTCAACCAGACTACACCGTCCTGGGCACCTGGGTGACCAACAATCTGGGCACCAACGCCATCGTCTTGGGCAACCAGAGCAGCCAGGCCGTCGGGGCGGAAAGTATCGCTGTCGGACACAACGCCGAAACCGCTTCCGGCGCCGGCAGATCCATTGCCCTCGGCTACGGGGCAAAGGCCAATTTCACCAATGGCATCGCCATCGGTTCTGACTCCACGGTCGATTCGTACAACGGCATTGCCTTCGGATCGAATGCGCACGCGTATTCCCCGGACAATAGTGGCGAATCGCCAGCGTTCGCGCTGGGCTCTTGGGCAATTGCCAATGGCGACGGCACCCTGGCCATCGGTGTGCTCAGCGAGGCCACGAACAGACTCGCGGCCGCGATTGGCTACGGTGCGATAGCTTCGGGCACCAACTCCACCGCCATTGGGACCGGCTCGGAAGTAAGCGCTTCCAACAGCGTGGCGCTGGGCGCGGACAGCGTGGCCGACGGCAGCACGCTGACCAGTGCGGCGTACAGCCCGACCGGCAACGTCAACGATGTGGCCGGCATTGAGCCGGTGGGCGAGGTCTCGGTCGGGTCCTCGGGTGCCGAGCGCCGCATCACCAACGTCGGCGCGGGATCGGTTGCGACCGATGCGGTCAACGTGAGCCAGTTGCAGGCCGCGCAGGAAGCGGCGACGACGCATTACTACAGTGTCAACGACAAGGGCGTCGTTGGCGGCAACTACGACAACGACGGTGCGCAGGGCAATAACTCGATGGCCGCCGGCATCAGGGCCGCGGTGGCGGCGGCAGCCACCAATGGCACTGCCGTCGGCACCGATAGCTCGGTGACGGCCGTGGGTGGTACCGCGATTGGCTACAGCAGCAGTGCTACCGGGCAGTATGCGATCGCCATTGGTGACAGTGCCGCGACCGGTACCGACGCCATTGCCATGGGTCGTACCTCGAATTCGGTGGCCAGCGGCGTTGCGATCGGCTACACGGCGCGTGTGTTGGGTGCCAATGGCGTGGCGATCGGGCGCTACTCGACGGCGTCCAATAACGGCATTGCCCTGGGTACCAGCGCCGATGCCAACCAGGCCGGCTCGATCGCCATCGGCGAGACGGCCTATGCCGGTGTCGACGCGATCCATATCGGCCATTCGACCGTCAATGGCAACCGCAGCAACCATACCGGCGCCTTCCGTCGCGGCAGCACGCTGATCGGCGACAACGCGAACTCGCAGGGCCTGTATTCCACGGTGGTGGGCAATAGCAACAACAACCTGGTCAACCAGAACATCACGGCCACCGGCTTGCTGGGCAGTCAGTTCGTTGCGCAGGGCGCGTTCTCCAACCTGTTTGGCGCGTACAACACGGTGGGTACGCGCGGCACATCCACCACCGATACCACCACCAATAACCGCACCTACAGCGGCGTGGCCGTCACGGTGACGGGTTCGGCCAACAACGTGCAGGACAGCAACGGCGTTTTCGTGGCCGGCTATGGCAACACCGTCACGAACTCCTATGACGATCAGATCGACGTCAGCGGTGTCCATGAGTCGCTCAATCCCAACGCCATCGCCGACCTCATCCGCAACGGCAACACCCAGCTTGGGCAGGTGGGGGTGATCGGTGCCGGCAACACGCTGGACAATGGCAACAACGTGCTGCTGATGGGCATGCACAGCAATGTGTCCGATGCCACGATGTCCTCGGTGCAGGGTTTCGAGAACGAGGCTTCGGACATCGAGAACGTTTTCATCGCAGGTGCCTCGAACAACGTCGCGGGTGCCACAAATGCCTTCATCGCGGGCACCGGCAACACCGTGAATGGCGTCAACAACGTGCTGGCGATGGGTAGCGGCCAGACGCTTGATGGCACCAGCCAGAGCGTGCTGCTGGGTGACCGCATCGCCTTCAACGGCACGCAGGCGGTGGCCATTGGCGACGATACCAGGGTGGCCGACCAGGCCGTCGCCATCGGCGTGACCGCGCAGGCCACGGGCGTCAAGAGCGTTGCCGTAGGGCATGACGCCATCGCGACGGGTTCCGTGGCGGTAGGCGCATCCTCGCGCGCCGGCAACGGTGGCGCGGCATTTGGCGACGGCGCGGTGGCCACGTACCTGGGCGGGGCGACGACACCCGGCACCGTGGCCGGCGCGGCGCTGGGCAACAACGCCGTCGCCGATGTGTCGGGCGCCACGGCGGTCGGCAC
>JAEZLX010000217.1 GCA_023415035.1 Pseudomonadota bacterium
GTGCTGCCCTCGCCCGGGGGCGACGTGGACATCGCCATCACCAGCCCCGACCCGCGGCTGCTGGTGGTGCGCGCGCTCGCACCGGTGGTCGAGCCCCTGATGGCCACCCTGCAGACCGCCTGGGCCAGCCTGCGGCACCACGCCTGGCAGCTGCCGGCGGTGCCTCCGCGCATCTGGCAAGTCTGACCCAGGTCACCTCCGAGGGCGGAAACAGGCCGCCGATCCGTGGTCATTTTTGCTGATCGGCCGTCTCGCGCTCGTCGACAATCGACATATCCGGCCACCCTGGCCCGCCGCCGGGCGTTCTTCGCGCGTCCGCCTGAGAGTTCATCCGTCACCACGCTCGCATGCCACCGGGGATACCGCCATTGCATGACACGCATGCCCTGGTCATCGAGGGCAATGCGCAGTCGCGCGCCATTCTGGTCTCGCAGCTGCGTGAGCTGGGGGTGGGCACCGTCAGCCAGTGCTCGCGGCTGGAGGAGGCGCGGCTGCGTCTGGAAACCAACCGCTACGACATCGTCATCTGCGAGCAGGTGTTCGAGAAGGAACCGGGCACCGGACAGGACCTGCTCGACGACCTGCGCCGCAACCAGCTCCTGCCGTTCTTCACCGTGTTCATCATGGTCACGGCCGAAGCGTCCTACTACCGGGTGGCGGAGGCGGCGGAATCCGCGCTCGACGCCTACCTGCTCAAGCCGCACACGGCCGCGCGCCTGGCCGAGCGCATCCTGCATGCGCGCGAGCGCAAGTCGGCGCTGCACGACATTTTTGCGGCCATCGACCACCAGGACTTTGCAAAAGCCGCCAGCCTGTGCCTCAAGCGTTTCGAGTCGCGCCAGGACTACTGGCTCTACGCGGCGCGCGTCGGTGCAGAGCTGATGCTGCGCAACGGCCAGATCGCCGAAGCACAGGCCTTGTACGAGGCCGTGGCCGAAGCCCGGAACCTGCCCTGGTCACGGCTGGGCGTGGCCCGCGCACAGATGGAAGCCGGTCGAACGCACCGCGCCATCCTGACACTGGAACAGCTGGTCAGCGACGAGCCTTCCTACGCGGACGCCTATGATGTCATGGGCCGGGCGCACTTCGAGCTGGGCAACTTCGATCAGGCCCTGTCCACGTTCCGCCAGGCCACGCAGCTGATACCTGGCTCGATCAGCCGCCTGGTCCGGCATGGCATGCTGGCCTGGTATGCGGGAGATCGCGAGGAAGGCACCCTTTTGCTCGAGAGCGCCACGCGCCTGGGACTGCCATCCAAGATGTACGACCCGCAGGCGCTGGTGCTGCTGGCTTTCTCGCGCCTGGACGCCAACGACCACCGCGGCCTGGTCCGCATCATGGAACAGCTCAACCATCTGATCGAACGCGCCGCGGCGCGGGAGCGGCCGCAACGGCTGCTGGAGCTGGTACGGAGCATCGACGCCTTGCAGCAGCGGCAGATTCCCCGGGTACTGGAAGACATCGGGTACCTCTCGCGCGGCATTCTGACGCCGGAGTTCGACTTCGAGATGGCGACCAACCTGCTCACGCTGCTGGGACGGGCCGACGCGCGCGAGGTGTTCGTGCCGCAGGCGCACAGCTTCGTGACGCGCATCGGGATGCGCTTTTGCGCCAGCCGCGCGCAGGGCGAGCTCCTGGCCATGTCCACCGGCGGACATGAGGCCTACCGCGACCTCATCCGCCAGTGCCACGCCCGGGTGAACGCGTTCAGCGAGCAGGCCATGGCCCTGACCATTCAGGGTCATCCGCAAGCGACCGTCGTCCAGCTCATGGACGAAGGCGAAAACACCCGCAATGCGCGGCTGATCGAGCTGTCGCACCAGGTGTTGCTGCGGCACGCGGACTCCATCGCGGACCACCAGGCCCTGCTGGAACGCGTGCGTGCATTGCGCCAGACCTGGCGGACCCAAGTGACGAACATCCGCCTCGGGGAGGGCGCGCAAGGCGCGCGCGCCGGTGGCGTGGCCCTCTCGCCAGGCTACCGCCCGCCACGACGCGATGGCATCCTCGACCGCATGCGAACCGACTGACCCGTCACCGTCCGCTCAGATGGCGACCAGGCGCCGGATATCCCGTGCGGCCATCTCGGAACCCGGCCCGCTGGCAATCACCTCGCCGCGCTCCATCACCACATAGTGGTCGGCCAGTGCCTCGGCAAAGTCGTAGTACTGCTCCACCAGCACGATGGCCATGTCGCCACGGTCAGCCAGCAGCCGGATGACCTTGCCGATGTCCTTGATGATATTGGGCTGGATGCCTTCGGTCGGTTCGTCCAGGATCAGCAGCTTCGGCCCGGCCGTGAGCGCACGCGCGATGGCCAGCTGCTGCTGCTGACCACCCGAGAGGTCGCCTCCGCGCCGGCCCAGCATCTGCTTCAGGACAGGGAACAGCTCGTACAGCTCGGCCGGAATGGGTTTGCCCCGCTTGCGGCAGGCCAGTCCCATCTGGAGGTTTTCCTCCACCGTCAGCCTGGCGAAGATCTCGCGCCCCTGCGGCACATAGCCCATGCCCAGCCTCGCGCGCTCGTAGGGCGTGGCACGGCCGATGGACTGCCCGTCGAGAAGGATGGAGCCGCTCTTGACCGGCACCAAGCCCATGAGCGACTTGAGCAGCGTCGTCTTGCCCACGCCATTTCGCCCGAGCACCACCGTCACCTTGCCCAGCTCGGCCGTGAGGCTGACGTTGCGCAGGATGTGGCTGCCGCCGTAGTACTGGTTGATGTCCTTGACGTCGAGGAAACTCATGGCGTTGGTCCTTCAGCGAGCGCACGGCGGCAATGCGTGGTCATGTCATCAGCGGCCAAGGTACACCTCGATCACGCGCTCATCGGCCTGTACCTCATCCAGCGTGCCTTCGGCCAGCACCGAACCATCGCACAGCACGGTCACCTTTTCACTGATGGTGCGGATGAAGCTCATGTCGTGCTCCACCACCATGAGCGAGTGCTTGCCCTTGAGCGAGAGAAACAGCTGCGCCGTACGCTCGGTCTCTTCGTCGGTCATGCCCGCCACCGGCTCGTCCAGCAACAGGAGCTTGGGGTCCTGCATCAGCAGCATGCCGATCTCCAGCCACTGCTTCTGGCCATGGCTGAGGTTCCCCGACAGCCGCGCGGCGCTCTCGCCCAGGTGGATCGTCTCCAGCACCTCGGCCAGGCGGTCCTTCTGCTCGCCATTGAGCCTGAAGCCCAGCGAATGGCGCACCCGCTTGTCGGTGGCCAGCGCCAGTTCCAGGTTCTCGAACACCGTCAGCTGCTCGAACACCGTGGGCTTCTGGAACTTGCGGCCGATGCCCAGCGCGGCGATCTCGGCCTCGCGGTAGCGCAGCAGGTCGATGGTGCTGCCGAAGTACACCGTGCCCTTGTCCGGCCGGGTTTTGCCGGTGATGATGTCCATCATCGTGGTCTTGCCCGCACCGTTGGGGCCGATGATGCAGCGCAGCTCGCCCGGCGCAATGTCCAGGTTCAGGCCGTTGATGGCCTTGAAGCCGTCGAAGGATACGTGCACGTCCTCTAGGTACAGGATGCGCCCGTGCGCCACATCGAGCTCGCCGGCCGTCACCGGCCGGCCGTAGCCCGCCGCGCGGCCGCCCGATTCCGTCTGCCCCGCCTCGGCCGCGGCGTGGGCCTTCTCGTAGCGCTGGGCGCCCGCCTCCATCAGGTCCGGTGTCATGTCGAACTTCTCCGCCGTTGCTTGAGCAGGCCCACGATGCCCTGCGGCATGAACAGCGTGACCGCGATGAACAGACCTCCCAGGCAATAGAGCCAGAACTCGGGAAAGGCCACCGTCAGCCAGCTTTTGGCCCCGTTGACCAGAAACGCACCCACGATGGGGCCGATCAGCGAGGCACGACCGCCCACCGCCGTCCACACCGCAATCTCGATGCTGGCCGCGGTGCTCATCTCGCCCGGGTTGATGATGCCCACCTGCGGCACATACAGCGCGCCCGCCACGCCGCACATCACGGCCGAGATGGTCCAGATGGTCAGCTTGTAGGGCAGCGGGTCGTAGCCACAGAACATGACGCGGCTTTCGGCGTCGCGGATCGCCTGCAGCACGCGGCCGAACTTGCTGCGCACCAGCCAGCGCGCCCACAGGAAAAAGCCCAGCAGCGTCACACCCGTGACCACGAACAGCGTCATGCGCATGCCCTGCGTGGCAATCGGCATGCCCAGGATGCGCTTGAAATCGGTGAAGCCGTTGTTGCCGCCCATGCCGGTCTCGTTGCGGAAGAACAGCAGCAACGCGGCGTAGGTCAGGGCCTGCGTGATGATGGAGAAGTACACGCCCTTGATGCGCGAGCGGAAGGCAAAGTAGCCGAAGACGAAGGCCACGAGGCCCGGCACCAGCACGATCAGCAGCAGCGTCGCGACGAAACTGTCCGACAGCAGCCAGTGCCAGGGCAGCTCGTTCCAGTCCAGGAAGACCTTGAAGTCGGGCAGCTCGCTCTTGTAGTGGCCGTCGGTGCCGATCTGGCGCATGAGGTACATGCCCATGACGTAGCCGCCCAGCGCGAAGAACAGTCCGTGGCCCAGGCTGAGGATGCCGGTGTAGCCCCAGATCAGGTCCATGGCCAGCGCGCAGATCGCGTAGCACATGATCTTGCCAAGCAGGCCCACCATGTAGTCCGACAGGTGCAGCGGGCTGCCCGCGGGCACCACCAGGTTGAGCACCGGCGCGAGGGCGCACACCGCCAGCAGGGCGATGATGAAGGCACCCCAGCCGGGACGCGACAGCAAAGGACCGGTTGAAGGCAACGTGGTGTGGCTCATGCTTCCCTGCCCTTCATCGCGAAAATGCCCTGCGGCCGCTTCTGGATGAACACGATGATGAATACGAGAACGGTGATCTTGGCCAGCACCGCACCGGCCCAGCCTTCCAGGAACTTGTTGACCAGCCCCAGGCCGAGCGCGGCATACACGGTGCCCGCGATCTGGCCGACGCCACCGAGCACCACGACCATGAACGAGTCCACGATGTAGCCTTGACCCAGGTCAGGGCCCACATTGCCCACCTGGCTCAGCGCGCAGCCGGCCAGCCCGGCGATGCCGGAACCCAGCGCAAACGCCCAGGTGTCGATGCGTGCGGTGTTCACGCCCATGCAGGCCGCAATAGGGCGGTTCTGCGTCACGCCACGCACGAACAGGCCCAGCCGCGTGCGGCCGATCAGCAGCACCACTCCCAGCAGCACCGCGACCGCGAAGCCGATGATCACCACCCGGTTCGTCGGCAGCGTGATCAGGCCTTCCATGAATGCGAGGTTGCCGCTCATCCACACCGGGTTCTCGACGCCCACGTTCTGCGCGCCGAACAGGCTGCGCACGGCCTGCATCAGCACCAGGCTGATGCCCCAGGTCGCCAGCAGCGTTTCCAGCGGACGGCCGTAGAGAAAGCGGATCACCGCGCGCTCCATCACGGCCCCCACCAGCGCCGAGACGGCGAAGGCCACCGGCACCGCCGCCAGCAGGTACCAGTCGAACCAGCCGGGCAGGTACTGGCGGAACAACGCCTGCACCAGCCAGGTGGCGTAGGCACCGACCATGATCAGCTCGCCGTGCGCCATGTTGATCACGCCCATCAGCCCGTAGGTGATGGCCAGACCCAGCGCGGCCAGCAGCAGGATGGAGCCCAGGCTGATGCCGGTAAAGGCCTGCGTCAGTCCTCCGGCCACGGCCACCGCGCTGTCCAGCGTGCCCAGCGCCTCTTTCAGCGCAGCGCGGATGTCCTCGTTCGTTTCGGCCTCGATACGTTCGGTCAACACCGGTCGCAGGGCTGGTAGTGCACCTTGCACCAGTGCCCTGGCCGCGGCCAGCCGCACGCCCTCATCCTCATCGGCCAGCTGCACGATGGCCTGGGCCTGCTGCAGCCTGGCACGAGCCGCTGCCGCCAGGGAAGGCTGCGACAGCGCACGCTCCAGCAGGGGCAGCATGGCCGTATCGGCATCGTCCACCGTGCCGCGCAGCAGCACGTCCGCGGCGGCCAGCTGCCGCGCGGCATTGTCTTCAAACAGGTCGTGCGCCGCTTTCGCCGTCGCCAGCGCGTTGCGCATCCGGTTGTTCACCGTCGCGTCCTCGGCATCGGCAAACACCTGCGCCGTCTCGCCGGACACGGCATCTATGGCCGATCCGTCCGCCTGCACGATCAGCACCTGCTCGCCCTGCACCTTCACCGCATCGTCGGCCAGCGCATGGATCAGGGCCAGCGCCCGCGCATCGTCTTCTGCGGCCAGGCGGCTCAGCACCTCGATGCGCTCGTCACCCGAGCCCGAGGCCAGCGTCAGCGCGTCTTCGGCTGTCAGCGCATGGGCAGATGCCGCACCCAACAGCCAGGCCGCCACCAGGAACCGCAAGCATCGGCGCATCGTCATCCACATGATTTCGTCAGATCCACAAAACCGGACATTCCCTCACGCGAGGGAAGGCGTCGGGATAGGCGACGAAAGCACCGCCTCCGTCGCCCTGCTCCGGGATGGCGGCCATGCCGCCACCCGAAAAACCATCACAGTGCCGGCTCGTCCTTCTTGCCCTTGTTCTCGGGGATGAAGGGGCTCCAGGGCTGTGCCTTGACCGGGCCCTTGGTCTTCCAAACCACGTTGAACTGGCCGTCGGCCTTGATCTCGCCGATGAACACCGGCTTGTGCAGGTGGTGGTTCTTCTCGTCCATCTTGGACATGAAGCCCCCCGGTGCCTGGAAGGTCTGGCCGGCCATGGCCGCGATCACCTTGTCGGTGTCCGTGCTCTTGGCCTTCTCGACCGCCTGCGCCCACATGTGCATGCCGATGTAGGTGGCTTCCATCGGGTCGTTGGTCAGCGGCTTGTCCTTGTGGCCGGCGATGTTCTTGGCCTTGGCGTATTCGCTCCACTGCTTCACGAAGGAAGCGTTCGACGGGTTCTTGATGGACATGAAGTAGTTCCAGGCGGCTAGGTGACCCACCAGCGGCTTGGTGTCCACGCCGCGCAGTTCCTCTTCACCTACCGAGAACGCCACCACCGGCACGTCGGTCGCCTTCAGGCCCTGGTTGCCCAGTTCCTTGTAGAAGGGCACGTTGGAGTCGCCGTTGATCGTGGACACCACCGCGGTCTTCTTGCCGGCCGAGGCGAACTTCTTGATGTTGGCAATGATCGTCTGGTAGTCGGAGTGGCCGAACGGCGTGTACTCCTCCATGATGTCCTCATCCTTCACGCCCTTGCTGTGCAGGAAGGCGCGCAGGATCTTGTTCGTGGTGCGCGGGTACACATAGTCGGTGCCCAGCAGCACGAAACGCTTGGCCGAGCCGCCGTCCTTGCTCATCAGGTACTCGACGGCGGGAATGGCCTGCTGGTTGGGCGCGGCACCGGTGTAGAACACGTTCTTGCTCAGCTCTTCGCCTTCGTACTGCACCGGGTAGAACAGCAGCGAGTTCTTTTCCTCGAAGACCGGCAGCACCGACTTGCGGCTCACCGAGGTCCAGCAGCCGAACACCACAGCCACCTTGTCCTGGTCGATCAGCTGCTTGGCCTTTTCGGCGAAAAGCGGCCAGTTGGAAGCCGGGTCGACGACCACCGGCTCCAGCTTCTTGCCGAGCACGCCACCCTTGGCGTTGATCTCGTCGATCGTCATCAGTGCGACGTCCTTGAGCACCGTCTCGGAAATGGCCATGGTGCCCGAGAGCGAATGCAGGATGCCGACCTTGATGGTGTCGGCAGCGTGGGCCTGGGTCAGGCCGAGAACGCCCAGCGCGATGGCGCCCAGCGCGTGGTTGAAGTGGCGGCGAGAGGTGATCATGGGTGACGCTCCTTGAAGTTGGCCATTGAGAGAGAACATGACCCGAGGTTACGGAGCGGTGCGCGTTCCTGAAATACGCCACATGGCGTAGATCGCGTGCAATTTCAGCCGCGTGGCTGCAGCTGGGGCACGCGGTTGATGGCCATTGCCGCTGCCGCCGTGCGCGTTTCCACCCCCAGCTTGGCGTGGATGCGCTCCAGGTGCTTCTTCACCGTCGCAGGGCTGGCGCCGAGGATGTCGGCGATGTCCCGGTTGATCTTGCCCTTGGCCACCCAGTACAGCACCTCGGCCTCGCGGGCGGTGAGACCGAAGGCCTGCGCCAGCCCTTCGAGCACGCTGGCATCCGAGGTCTCCTGCATCACGATCAGCCAGTCGCCACCTTCGCCCGGCGCGGCACCTTCGTCGGCCTCTTCCACCTGCAGGTGCAGCCGGAAGGTCAGGCGGCGCGGCCCGTTCTCCAGCGTCAGGCGTGGCGGCTCCTGGGCTGCGCGCCCGGCACGCCGCAGCTCGGGCCAGTGACGGCGCAGCCACTGCAGCACCGCTGGCGGCGTCTCGGGTGCGCTGGTGCCGCAAAAGCGCAGCAGCAGCTCGCGCGCCAGCGGCGTCTGCCAGACCAGCTTGCCATCCCTCTCGCGCACGGTGATGGTCGCGTAACCGAAGGCATCGAGCGCATTGCGTGCCTGTTCGCGCTCCACCACGCCCTCGCGCACGCGCCTGGCGGTGCGCAGGTGCACGCCCATGCGTGCCATCACCTCGCGCGGCTTGATCGGCTTGGTCACGTAGTCAATGCCGCCCGCGTCCAGTGCCGCCACCAGGTGCTCCGTCTCGGTCAGCCCCGTCATGAAGATGATCGGGATCTGCGCCGTGCGCTCCTCGGCCTTGAGCCGGCGCGCCACCTCGAAACCGTCGATCCCGGGCATGACCGCATCCAGCAGGATCACGTCCGGCAGCGCCTGCGCGGCCCGGCGCAAGGCTGTCTCGCCGTCCAGCGCCACCAGCACGTCGTAGCCCGCCTCGTCCAGCGCGTCGTGCAGCGGTGCCACGTTGTCGGGCACATCATCGACGATGAGCACCACCGGCGCGTCGCGGCGCAGCAGCGGCACCGGCCTCAGGCTGGCTGGCAGATCCTTGTCGTGGAGGCTGTCAGGCATGGTCATGTTGCTGGATGGCCCTCTCAATGGCCTCGAACCGGAATTCCCTGGCCAGCTGCCGCCATTGCGCGGCCAGGCTGGCGTGCGCCGGCTCGCGCCGCTCCCGGTCTTCAAGCCACTGCACGACGCCGCGCGTGTATCCGAGTCGCACGTACTCAAGCAGGACACCGAAGTCCGTCCCGACCACCTTCACCTCGACCGGTTGGCGTGCGGGTCGCGGCTCCACCTCGTCTTCTGTCTGCCACTGCAGATCCAGCTGTCGCCCCAGCCAGCCGATCAGCTCCTCCCGTCGCACCGGCTTGACGAGAAAATCCTGTGGCGCCAGTCCCTGCCCCTGCGCCGGATCGGTCTGCAGCAGGCCCTTGTCGAACGCGTTGGCCGACACGATGGCCAGCGGCACCTGCGCCCAGCCGGAGGCACGCAGGCGCCGTCGCGCCTCCCAGCCGTCGATGCCCGGCATGGCCAGGTCCATGAAGATGGCGTGCGGCGCCCCCGCGTCTCCAGGCTGCAACCCCTCCAGCATCCGCAGCGCGTCGTCACCGCTCGTGGCCATCAGCACGTCGAAACCCAGCGGCTGCAACCAGCGCGCCACCAGCTCGCGGTCGGCCTCCTCGTTGTCCACCACCAGCACGCGCCGCCGCGGGCCGGCATAGCCGCTCACCGGTGCCGCTACCGGGCGCGACACCACCGCATCGCGCAGCTCCGGCAGGAACAGCCGCACCGTGAACGTCGTGCCGTGGCCCGGCTCGCTGCGCACCGTCAGCTCACCACCCATCAGGTCGGTCAGCATGCGCGCAATGGTCAGCCCCAGGCCCGTCCCCGCATGGCCGGCCACGCTGCCACCCGGCAGCGCCTGCCCGTCGCCCTGCTGGCCACGCACGAAGGGCTCGAACACGCGCTCAAGTTCCTGAGGCGTCATGCCCGGTCCGGTGTCGCTCACCTCGAAGGTTGCCATCTCGCGCGCGTAGCCCACGCGCAGGCACACGCTGCCTTCGCGCGTGAACTTCACCGCGTTGCCCAGCAGGTTGATCAGGATCTGCCGCACGCGCTTTTCATCGGCTCGCACGGTGAGCGGCAGACCCGGACGCACCGGGTCGATCGGCCCGTAGACGAAGCGCAGTCCCTTGGCCGCCGCCTGCAGCTCGAACAGGCCGGCCACCTCCTGCAGGGTGTCGGCAAAGGCCATCGGGCGCACATCCAGCCGCATCTTGCCCGACTCGATGCGCGCGATGTCCAGCGTCCCCTCGATCAACGACAGCAGGTGCTCGCCACCGCGCCGGATCACGCGGATCGCCTGCGCCCGGTGCGCCGGAATGCTCACGTCTTCCTGCAGCAGCTGCGCATAGCCGAGGATGCTGTTGAGCGGTGTGCGCAGCTCATGGCTGATGGTGCTGATGTAGCGCGTCTTGGCCTGGTTGGCCGCCTCGGCCGCCAGCCGCGCCTGCTGCAGTGCCTCGTCCGTGCGCCGATGCGATTCGATCTCCCGCATCAGCAGGTGCGTCTGTCGGTTCGACTCCTCCTGCGCCACCTCGCGGCTCTTGTGCGCCAGCACCAGCCACCAGCACACGGTCGCCGCCACCAGCAGCAGCACGGCGTACACGCGCAGGAAGCCGGAGCGCACCGCCGCATCGAGCGTGTCGGCCGCGGCGGCGTTGGTCACGAACAGCCGGTCACCCAGGCCCAGCAGCTCCTGCCGGTACAGCAGGCCCAGCACCGCCGCCAGCGCCGGCGCCACCACCAGCATCAGCAGCAGGTAGTGGGCCAGCCCCGCGTCCAGGTACGGCCACACGCGCGCCGGCAGCATGCGCCGCAGGGCGGCCTGCCACTGCGCCGCCAGGCGCGCATTCGGCTTGCAAAGGTCGCCGCAGCGCGCATCCAGCGTGCAGCACAGCGAGCAGATATGACCCTGGTAGGCCGGGCAATGCGCCATGTCCGGTGCTTCGTATTCCCGCTCGCAGATCACGCAGCGCAGCACCGACGCCTGGACCTTGTGGCTGCCACAGCCCGTGCACTGCCCCGTGCCACCACAGGACGAGGACGCAGCCTCCCGCGCCAGGTAGTAGCGCCCCCGCGTGGCCCAGGCGATCAGCGGCGCCGTCACCAGTGACGTCGCCATCGCGATCACCGCCGAGAACGCCTGCGCCACATCGCCCATCAGCCCCAGCCAGGCCAGGATGGACAGCAGCGACGCCAGCCCCATCGCGCCCACCCCCACCGGGTTCACGTCGTACAGGTAGGCGCGCTTGAATTCGATACCCTTGGGCGACCAACCTAGCGGCTTGTTGATGACCAGATCGGCCACCACCGCCATGATCCAGGCGATCGCGATGTTCGAGTACAGGCCCAGTACCTCGCCGATGGCCTGGAACACGTTCATCTCCATCAGCATGAAGGCGATCAGCGTGTTGAACACCACCCACACCACGCGCCCAGGGTGGCTGTGCGTCAGCCGCGAGAAGAAGTTGCTCCACGCCAGCGATCCCGCATACGCGTTCGTGACGTTGATCTTGAGCTGCGACACCGCCACGAACAGCGCGGTCGCCGCAACCGCCCAGCCGTGAGGCAGCAGGTACTCATAGGCGACGAGGTACATCTGGTTCGGGTCCACCGCGCGATTGACCGGCACCAAGTACGTGATGGCCAGGTAGGCCAGCACCGCGCCGCCCAGCATCTTGAGCACGCCGGGCACCACCCAGCCCGGGCCGCCGGCCATCACCCCCGCCCACCAGCGCAGCGTGCGCCCCGGCCTCGGTGCCGGCATGAAACGCAGGTAGTCGGCCTGCTCTCCCATCTGCGTGATGAGGGCGATGCCCACCGTCAAGGCTGCACCAAACAGGTGCCAATCAAAATCCTCACCCCGGCCATCTGCACCACCATAGTGCAAAACCTCGGTAAACACCTGCGGTGCCTGCCAGGCCACGGCCACAAACGGCACGATCATCATCACCAGCCACAGCGGCTGGGTCCAGACCTGGAAGCGGCTGATCACCGACACGCCATGGGTTACCAGCGGGATCACCACCACCGCGCAGATCAGGTAGCCCCAGGCCGGTGGTATGTCCAGCGCCAGTTCCAGCGCATAGGCCATCACCGCCGCTTCCAGCGCGAAGAAGATAAAGGTGAACGAGGCGTAGATCAGAGAGGTGATGGTCGAACCGATGTAGCCGAAACCCGCGCCGCGCGTGAGCAGGTCCATGTCCACGCCGTGACGCGCCGCATACACGCTGATGGGCGTGCCCGCCAGAAAGATGATCAGCCCCGTGCACAGGATCGCCAGCGCCGCGTTGATGAAGCCGTAATTCACCAGCAGCGTCGCCCCCACCGCCTCCAATACCAGGAAGGACGAGACCCCGAAGGCCGTGTTCGCCACGCGCCACTCGCTCCACTGGCGGAAGCGCTGCGGCGTGAAGCGCAGCGCGTAGTCCTCCATGGTTTCGCTGGCCACCCAGGCGTTGTAGTCGCGGCGCACTTTGATGATGCGCTGGGGCGCGTCCCCCAGCGCCGCAGGCTCGCGGACGGGTAACGCTTGGGAGGCGGACTGCTGGGTTTCCACGCCCGATGTGGTGCAGATTCCGTGCCACGCGCCAAAGCAGGGCACGGACTTTGCTACCCCTTGTTCATTCCCGAACGACAAGAAGCGCATCCGCCATGGAACTCACGCCCCGAGAAAAGGACAAGCTCCTGATCTTCACCGCCGCGCTGCTGGCCGAAAGGCGCAAAGCGCGTGGCCTCAAGCTCAACTACCCCGAAGCCGTGGCCCTTATCACCGCCCACGTCATGGAAGGCGCGCGCGACGGCAAAAGCGTGGCCCAACTCATGAGCGAGGGCCGCACCGTGCTCACGCGCGAGGACGTCATGGAAGGCGTGCCCGAGATGATCCCCGACATTCAGGTCGAGGCTACCTTCCCCGACGGCACCAAGCTCGTCACCGTCCATCAGCCCATCGCCTGATCGACCCCGTTCTATTGATCCACCCAGCCCGCACGCCGTCAAGATGAAACTCGCTGCCCTGATCAAATCCCTGACCCCCACCGCCCTGCTGGGCGCCTGCGCCACCGCCCACGCCCACACGGGCCACGGCACCAGCAGCCTGATGGAAGGTCTCGTTCACCCCTTCGGGCCGGACCACCTGTTGGCCATGGTGGCCGTTGGCCTCTGGTCCGTGGCTGCCCTGCCTGCCCGCCAGGCCTGTCAAGGCCCCGCCGTTTTCATGCTGGCACTGGTCACCAGCGCCGCCCTCGGTTTCATGGGCCTGACGCTGCCATTCCTTGAGCACGGTATCTCGCTGTCGGTGGTGCTGTTCGGCGCCATGCTGGCGCTGGCCGGCCGCCCCATGCCCAAGGCCGCCGGCCTCGGTCTGATCGCCGCTGCCGCCGCCGCGCACGGCCTGGCCCACGGTGCCGAAACGCCCGCGACCGGCTTCACCGGCTACGCCACCGGCTTCCTGCTGACCACCGCCGCGCTGCATGCCTGGGGCATCGGCGCGGGCCTGGCCATCCGCCGCTGGCTCGCCACACGCAGCCACCTTGCCCTCGGCGGCCTGGGCGCCGTCATGGGCGGCGCCGGCCTGTACCTGTTCGGCCAGATCTGATCGGGGGCACGACCATGACGCCCGGCGAATACCTCATCGACGACGGCGAGCACGTCCTCAACCCCGGTCGAGCGGTCACCACGATGGTGGTGTGCAACACGGCCGACCGGCCGGTGCAGGTAGGCTCGCACTACCACTTTGCCGAAACCAACGCCGCACTCGACTTCGACCGCGAGGCCGCCCGTGGCAAACGCCTGAACATCGCCAGCGGCACCGCCGTGCGCTTTGAACCCGGCCAGCAGCGCACCGTCGAGCTCGTCGACTACGCGGGCGAGCGCATCGTGTTCGGATTCCGAGGCCTCACGCAAGGACGACCCTGACATGCCCAGCATTCCCAAGCGCGCCTATGCCGACATGTTCGGCCCCACTGTCGGCGACCGAGTCCGCCTGGCCGACACGGGCCTGATCATCGAGGTCGAAAAAGACTACACCCTGGCCGCCGGTGGCTACGGCGAGGAAGTGAAGTTCGGCGGCGGCAAGACCATCCGCGACGGCATGGCGCAAAGCCAGCGCACGCGCGAACAAGGCGCCGTCGACACCGTGCTGACCAACGCACTCATCATCGACCACTGGGGCATCGTCAAGGCCGACATCGGACTCAAGGACGGCCGCATCGTTGCCATCGGCAAGGCCGGCAACCCCGACACGCAGCCGGGCGTGAACATCATCATCGGCCCCGGCACGGAGATCATCAGCTGCGAAGGCAGCATCGTCACCGCCGGCGGCATCGACAGTCACATCCACTTCATCTGCCCGCAGCAGGTGGACGAGGCCCTGGCCTCCGGCGTCACCACCATGCTCGGCGGCGGCACGGGACCGGCCACGGGCACCTTCGCCACCACCTGCACGCCCGGCCCCTGGCACATGGAACGCATGCTGCAGGCCGCCGACGGACTGCCCATGAACATCGGCTTCCTCGGCAAGGGCAACGCCAGCCAGCCTGACGCGCTGCGGGAGCAGGTCGCCGCCGGCGCCATCGGCCTCAAGCTCCACGAGGACTGGGGGACCACGCCCAGCGCCATCAGCAACTGCCTGGACGTGGCCGAAGAGATGGACGTTCAGGTGGCCATCCACTCCGACACGCTCAACGAATCCGGCTTCGTCGAAGACACCATCGCCGCCACCAAGGGCCGCACGCTGTGCGCGTTCCACACCGAAGGGGCCGGTGGCGGGCACGCTCCCGACATCATCCGTGTCGTCGGCGAGGCCAACTTCCTGCCCTCGTCCACCAACCCGACCATGCCCTACACGGTCAACACGCTGGATGAGCACGTGGACATGCTGATGGTGTGCCACCACCTGGACGCCGCCATCCCCGAGGACCTGGCCTTCGCCGAAAGCCGCATCCGCCGCGAGACCATCGCCGCCGAGGACATCCTCCACGACATGGGCGCCATCAGCATCATGAGCAGCGACAGCCAGGCCATGGGGCGTGTGGGCGAGGTCGTCATCCGCACGTGGCAGACCGCCGACAAGATGAAGGCGCAGCGCGGTTCGCTGCCCGAAGACAACTCGCGCAACGACAACTTCCGCGTCAGGCGCTACGTCGCCAAGTACACCATCAACCCCGCCATCGCGCACGGCATCTCGCACATTGTCGGCTCCATCGAAGTCGGCAAATGGGCCGATCTCGTGATCTGGAAGCCCGCCTTCTTCGGCGTCAAGCCTGCTCTAGTCCTCAAGGGCGGCAGCATCGCGCTGGCCGCCATGGGCGACCCCAACGCCTCCATCCCCACGCCACAGCCCGTGCACTACCGTCCGCAGTTCGGTGCCTTCTGCGGCTCGCTGGCCCGCGGCAGCCTGAGCTTCATCTCGCAGGCGGCACAGTCCGCCGGCGTGGCCAAGCGCTACGGCCTGCAAAAAACCACGGTCGCCGTTCAGGCATGCCGGGGCGTGACCAAGGCCGCCATGATCCACAACAGCTACCTGCCCGTCATGGAGATCGACCCGCAGCGCTACACCGTCCGCGCCGACGGCGTGCTGCTCGCCTGCGAGCCGGCAAGCAAACTTCCGATGGCGCAGCGATACTTCCTGTTCTGACCCACCGAACAGGAACCCACCATGCTCCAGGTATCCAGGCTCATTCCCCAGGGTCAAGGGCTCGCGCGGGTGTTGCTGCGCCGTGCCCCCACCCTCACCCTCGACTGGGACATCCGCCAGAAAAGCCGCTTCGATGCCGAAACCTCCGATGGCCGTCGCGTCGGCGTCTTCCTGCCGCGCGGCACCGTGGTGCGTGGCGGCGATGTCCTGGTGACCGAGGACGGCTCGCTGCTGCTCGTGGT
>JAEZLX010000245.1 GCA_023415035.1 Pseudomonadota bacterium
AGGACGTGCTCACCCGGCTGCCCACACACAAGGCCAGCCGCATCGTCGAGCTCCTGCCACACCGCTGGAAACCTGCCGGCGCCTGATCACCGGCCTCGGTAGGCATGGGTTTGCCGGACGCTTACACTGGTTCAATCACCTCCGACTGCTCTCGCCGATTGGGGGCATCCCTCCGGCAGAAGCTGAGGCAAACTACTGGAGGCAATTCGCCAACTGCAACACCTCGACAGAGGTCTCAACTTAAACCAACCAGCCTCCTGGAAACACGGGGCGGTTCAACAAGGCCAAGTGGTACGAAGGTGCGAAGTTTCTCTATGCCTTGCCCATCAACTGGGGCGCCTCGATGTCCGGGATGAACCTGACCACCTGGCGCAAGCTGAGCCCAGCGCAGCAGCAAGTGCTGCAAAAGGCGGTGGCACGTCTGGAGCAGGCCATCTTCGATCAGAACGTGCGCGAAAACGACATGGGCCTGGCCTGCAACACGGGTGGCGAATGCCCGGAAGGCCCGCCGGCCAAGATGACCTTGGTGCAGCCGAGCGCCCAGGATCTGGAGCTGCGACGTAAGGCGCTGCTCGATCACGTGCTGCCCCGCTGGGCGTCGCGCTGCGGGGCCGAGTGCGTGAAAACCTGGAACGACACCGTGGGCAAGGTGGTAAACCTGACGGCGCAGGTCAAGTAAGCCGTTGCATCTGACCGTTCTGTCCGGCTGCGCCGATTCGTCCGGCCGGCAATGGAAAAAGAAAGCCCACCTGCCGGTGGGCTTTCTCTCGTGTCACGATTGGTCTGCGGCCAGTCCGGATGCCGTGTCTCTGCCGTGCACCGCCTGGCGGTGATCAGACTGTCAGGCGGTTGGCAGTGAGGAAGATGGGGTGGCTTGGGCTTGACGCCACGCCCGCGGGCTGGTTCCCATGTGATGCCTGAAGGCCTTGCTGAAATGGGTGGTGTTGACAAAGCCGCGTGCGTGGGCAATCTCGGTAATTGACAGGTTGCCGAGCGAGGGGTCGCGCAAATCTCGCGCGCATGCCTCGATGCGCTGCGTCAGGATGTAGGCGCCAATGGTCTGACCCGTGTCCTTGAAGCATTCGTGCAGCAGGCGTTTGCTGCAGCGCAGGGCGGTGGCCATGCTGTCCAGCGACAGTGAGGAATCGTTCAGGTTGCGCAGCACATAACCGCGAATCCGCTCCTGCATGGTGATGTGCCGGTTGGGCCTGGTCTGGCGGCCGAACGATTCGAGCAAGGCCAGGCGGACCAACTGGGCGACGGTCTCGCCCGCCGCGGTCCGTGAGTGCGGGGGCATGTAGGGCAGCTCGGCGTAGATGCTGAACATGGTCTGCCAGGCCACGGCGCCAATGCCGTGCTGGCCGATGGGCCGGGCGACGAGCTCATCAAGTGGCAGCTCCGTCCCGCGCAGGAAGGTGGCCGGCAGCATGATCACCAGGTGATCGACCGACCCCGGGTTGGACACGGCGTATTCGTGCGCCATGTCGTAGATGATCCACTTGCCCGGCTTGGCATGGGCCACGCGGTTGTGCTGTTCGACCCAGGCCTCTCCTTCGTAGGGGGCGATGATTTTCAGGCAGCGTGAGGACTCGGCTGCCTGCCGGTGGTTCATGAATACCTTGTGGCGGGTGGCCCGCAGCCGGGCGAGCGTGGTGTCACCGGCGATGTTGGCCGCAAGGATACCGTCGCAGGTCCTGTCTCCGTAGAAATCGGTTTCCAGACCGTTGAACTGGCGGCACATCAGGTCGCGCCACCAGCTTGTGCGCTTGGGGGCAGCCACCTGTTCTGTCGACCAAACCTGTTCATTTTGCATGTTCGATGCTCCCTGGCAGCGGGCCATGGGCCTTGTCCCTGGGGGTCAATGATGCTTTCCCTAGGGTGGCTTGCGCTGTCGGCAATGTATTTCTGCGCCGCCGGCAAAGTCTGGGCCATCTTCGTTCATACCATCTGGCGCACGGTGCTCGGCGGCCATCTTCGTGGTGTGTCACCTCGGGACGACCATCCCAGAGCAACCGCCGATGTTAGAGCAACTCAGAGAGAGACCAGATGAAGTTCCCTGATACCCCTTTCTTTACAGGTCATAACGCGCCGGTGCGCATGGAAGTGGACCTCCCGTACCTGACGGTGTCCGGCGAGGTGCCTGCCGAGGTGCGCGGTACCTGGTTCCGGATGACGGCCGATCCGATGTTCGCCCCCAAGGATGGCAACGACATCTTCGTGGCCGGTGACGGCATGGTTTCGTCGATGCGCATCGAGGACGGTGGCGTGCATTTCCGCACCCGCTACGTCAAGACCGAGCGTCTGCAACGCGAGATGGCGGCCGGCCGTGGTCTCTACGGCTTCTACCGCAACCCCTTCCGCGATGATCCCAGCGTGCAGGGCACGCACCGTGGCACGGCAAACACCACGCCAATCTGGCACGGCGGCCGCCTGCTGTGCGCCAAGGAAGACAGCCTGCCCTACGAGGTGGATCCGCAGACGCTGGAGACCAAGGGCGTGTTCAACTACGGCGGCAAGCTGCGCAGCCCGAACATCACGGCCCACCCGAAGTACGACCCCGTGACGGGCGAGATGCACTTCTTCGGTTACGAGTGCGGCGGCGAGGCCACGCGCGACATTGCCTACTGCGTCGAGGACAAGGACGGCAACCTGATCCGCGAAGAATGGACGCTGGCGCCGGACGCCACCATGATGCACGACTTCGCGGTCAGCCGCGACCACGTGGTGTTCATGGCCTTCCCCACGACGACCGACATCGAGCGCCTGAAGGCCGGTGGCGCGCACTGGGTGTGGGACGGCAGCAAGCCGACCTGGTTCGGTGTGGTGCGCCGCGACCAGCCACTGTCCTCCATCAAGTGGTTCCAGTGGAAGGCGGCCTTTGCCTACCACGTGATGAACACCGTGAGCCACGGCAACAGGGTCGAGATCGACATGATGCTGGGCGGCCGCAATCCGTTCCCGGAAATCGAAGCGATCGACGGTGCCCCCTACAACCCCGAAGAGGCGGCACCCTTCCTCATCCGTCTGAGCATCGACCTCGACGCCGAGGACGGCAACATCCAGACCAGGCAGCTGGCTCCCATGCCTGGCGAGATGCCGCTGACGGCCGCCGTGGACCAGATGCGCCCTTATCGCATCGGCTACTACGCCGGCATCGACCCGAGCAAGCCGCTGGAGATGACCGGCCCCGTGGGCCCGGGCTTCAACCACCTGTGCCGCGTGGACCTGGAAACGGGCGAGTTCAAGGCCTGGTACGCCGGTGACGGCAACTCGCTGCAGGAGCCCGTGCACATCGCGTCGAA
Source organism: Pseudomonadota bacterium (assembly GCA_023415035.1). Taxonomy (GTDB): domain Bacteria; phylum Pseudomonadota; class Gammaproteobacteria; order Burkholderiales; family Burkholderiaceae_C; genus Hydrogenophaga. The sequence goes on from JAEZLX010000245.1 coordinate 3,303, forward strand.
GCAGGAAGGCCACGAGGGTTACCTGCTGCTGATGATCGACCGCCACAGCGCCGGCCACTCCAGCGCGGTGATCTTCGAGGCGGCCACGCCCGAGCGCGGTCCCGTCTGCGAGATCAAGCTGCCCTACAAGCTGCGCCAGGGCATCCACGGCACCTGGGTGCCGGCAGCCTGATCCCGGCGCGCAAGCCATTGTTCCGCATTTCGCACCGGCCTGGGCCGGTGCGTCCCTTCCTTTTTCTCCCCCTGACCTGACATGAGCCAGACCCTTCCCCCGGGCCACACCGAGGCCAGCCTGCGCGCCGGCCTCGCCGCGATGGCCAAGATCGTGGGTGACGCCCACGTGTACATCCAGCCGGAACACCTCGCCGGCTTCCGTGACCCGTATTCGCTCGACGCCGAGGCGTTCGTGCCTTCCGCTGCCGTGGCGCCTGCTTCGGTGCAGGAAGTGCAGGCGCTGGTGAAGGTGGCCAACGAGCACAAGCTGCCGCTGTGGGTGGTTTCCTGCGGCCGCAACTATTGCTACGGCGGTGCCGCGCCCTGCCTGGCCGGCGCCATCGTGCTTGACCTCAAGCGGATGAAGAAGATCGAGGTGAACGAGGAGATGGCCTATGCCATCGTCGAGCCGGGCGTCACCTACTTCGACCTGTACAACCACCTGCAGGCTACCGGCTCCAGCCTGTGGATCGACTGCGCCGCGCCCGGCTGGGGCAGCGTGATGGGCAACGCGCTGGACTACGGCGTGGGCTACACCCCGTATGCGGATCACGCCGGTTTCCAGTGCGGCATGGAAGTCGTGCTGCCCAATGGCGACCTGATGCGCACCGGCATGGGCGGCATCGACGGCAACCCCGCCTGGGGCGCCTACAAGCACAGCTTCGGCCCCTCGCTGGATGGCCTGTTCAAGCAGTCCAACTTCGGTGTCGTCACCAAGATGGGCATCTGGCTGATGCGCGCGCCCGAGATGTTCATTTCGGTCAACGTCACCGTGCCTGGCGACGAGGACTGCATCCCGCTGGTGGACATTTCGCGCGAACTGCGCCTGGCCGGCCATATCCAGGGCGCCGTCACCGCCGGCAACTGGATGCGCACGATCTGCTCGCGCACCACGCACGGTGCCTGGGCCGAAGGCAGCGACAAGCCACTGAACGAGGCGCAGATCGCCAAACTGGTTGACCACTACAAGATCGGCCGCTGGAACGCCACCTTCGGCCTGTACGGCGGTGCCGAGGTGACGCCCCTGCACCTGAAGGCAGTCGAGGCTGCCTATGCCCGCATTCCGGGTGCCAAGGTGACGCACACTGTCTACCGTCGCGGCGACAAGATCGGCCTGGCCGACACGCTGTCGGCCGGCGTGCCCAACCTGCTGTGTTTCACCACGCTGGACTGGCGCGGTGGCAGTGGCGCGCACATCGAGTTCTGCCCGGTGCTGCCGATGCACGGCGAGACCTTCTTCAAGCGCTATCGCCGTAGCCTGGGCCTGTTCACGGAGTACGGTTTCGACTGCTTCTCGGGTGTGCTGTCCACGACCGAACGCGCCGCCGCCAACACCGGCTCGATCATCTTCGACCGCTCCAACGCCGAGCAGGTCAAGCGCGCCGAAGCCCTGTTCCACGCGCTGGTCAAAAGCACGGAAGAAGACCGTCTGGGCGTGTACCGCACCCACATCTCGTTCATGGACGCGGTGGCCAAGACCTTCAACTTCAACAACGGCGCCACGATGCGTGCCTACCAGCAGCTCAAGGATGCGCTTGACCCCAACGGCATCCTTTCGCCGGGCAAGAGCGGCATCTGGCCGCGCCACCTGCGCAAGGCCCGCGGCTGAATCACGGACAGGAGAACATGACCATGACGATTCGTACCACCGTCGCGGCGCTGCTGGCCGCGCTCGCCTGCGGCTCGGCGCTGGCCCAGGCCGACGCCGTGCAGCGGGGCGAGAAGCTGTTTTCGTCCGCCCATTGCATCGGCTGCCACGCTGGCACACCGGGCAACATCGGCACCATGGTGCTGGCCAAGCGCCTGGGCAAGGAGAAGGCCGTGCTGGCCGACCGTGCCGACCTCGATCCGGCCTTCACCAAGGCCATTGTCCGGAACGGCATCGGCATCATGCCCGGCTTCAAGCCGACCGACCTGAGCGATGCCGAGCTGGACGACCTGGCCGCCTATCTGGGAAGGAAGCGCTGACATGTGGCCGCGCAGACACTTTCTCAAACTCGGTGCCGTCGCCTCCGCCACCGCGCTGGTCGCGCCCTGGACGCTGGCGGGCACCCGTTCCCCTGCTGCAGTGCGGGGCGAGCGTCACTATGTGCTCGTTGACGGATCGCTGGCCCCCAGCGTGCGCTTCGGGCAGGGCTTCGCGTCCAGCCACCGCGTTGACCGCGACGCCTTGCTGACACAATGGGCCGACGTGCAAACCCACATCGGCAGCAGTGGGGTCGTGAGCGGGCTCACTCGTCCGACCGATCTTCCGATCATCATGCAGATGGTGGCGGCGCAGGGGGCGCGCGTGAGGTTCAGCGAATCCGTGACTGAGGCGCGCCTGCCTGAGTTGCTGCAGCGCATGCAGGACGAGATCACGCCGGTCGCCTGTGCGCGGGCCGATGCATTGCCTGCGCAATGCCGCGCGGGGATGGTGGCCGCTCTTCCGGCACACACGGGTCCCGGGACCTGGCTGGGCTGGTCTGTCGAATTCGGCAACGTTTGAAATTCCGGACTCTCAAGAGGAAAGCAAGATGCAACAAATCTTCATGTTGATCGACGGCCAGAAAGTGCTGTCCAGTTCCGGTGCCACCTTCGAGCGCCGCAACCCGCTGGATGGGCAGGTGGCCACGGTGGCGCCGGCCGCCACGCCCGAGGACGCCAAGTCCGCCGTGGATGCGGCCTCCAGGGCGTTCCCCGCCTGGGCCGCGCTGGGTCCGGGCGAGCGACGAGCCATGCTGCTCAAGGCCGCGGACGCGCTGGATGCTCGCGCACAGGACTTCATCGATGCCATGGCCGCCGAAACCGGCGCCAGCGCCGTGTGGGCTGGCTTCAACGTGAACCTGTCGGCCGACATGCTGCGCGAAGCCGCTGCCATCACCACGCAGGTGAACGGCGAGGTCATTCCGTCCAACGTGCCGGGCAGCCTGGCGATGGCACAGCGTGTGCCCGCGGGCGTGGTGCTGGGCATCGCGCCGTGGAACGCGCCGGTCATCCTGGCCACGCGCGCCATCGCCA
>JAEZLX010000025.1 GCA_023415035.1 Pseudomonadota bacterium
GGACAGCAGTTGGCGCGCCTCCGCTTCGTCGGCGGGACAGGCCATGGCCATGTTGGGGATGCAGCGCACGAAGGCGATGTCGTAGGCGCCGGCATGGGTCGCGCCATCGGCGCCGACGATGCCGGCACGGTCGAGCGCGAACACCACCGGCAGGTTCTGCAGGGCCACGTCGTGGATGAGCTGGTCGTAGGCACGCTGCAGGAAGGTGGAATAGATCGCCACCACCGGCTTCATGCCCTCGCAGGCCAGGCCACCGGCAAAGGTGACGGCGTGCTGCTCGGCGATGCCGACGTCGAAGTAGCGCCCCGGGAAGCGCTTGTGGAATTCGACCATGCCCGAGCCTTCGCGCATGGCTGGCGTGATGCCCACCAGCCTGGTATCGGCCTCGGCCATGTCGCACAGCCATTGACCGAACACCTGCGTGAACGTGGGTTTGGGCGGTGCGGCCGGCTTGACCAGTCCCACCTTGGGATCGAACTTGCCGGGGCCATGGTAGGCCACCGGATCGGCCTCGGCCAGCTTGTAGCCCTGGCCCTTCTTCGTGACGACGTGCAGGAACTGCGGACCGTCGCCCTTGTCCATAAGCTGGCGGATGTTCTCCAGCGTCGGGACCAGCGAATCGAGGTCGTGGCCGTCAATGGGACCGACATAGTTGAAGCCGAACTGTTCGAACAGCGTGGCCGGCACGACCATGCCCTTGGCATGCTCTTCCAGGCGTTTGGCCAGCTCGAACAGCGGCGGCGCGCCTTTCAGCACCGTCTTGCCCACGTTCTTGGCCGCCGCATAGAAGCGGCCGCTCATGAGTTGCGCCAGGTAGCGGTTGAGCGCCCCCACCGGCGGCGAGATCGACATGTCGTTGTCGTTGAGCACCACCAGCAGGCGGCCGTCCTCGACACCGGCGTTGTTCAGCGCCTCGAACGCCATGCCGGCCGTCATGGCGCCATCGCCGATGATGGCCACGGCGTTGCGGCTCTCGCCCTTCATCTTCGCGGCCAGGGCCATGCCCAGCGCGGCCGATATGCTGGTGGACGAATGCGCGGTGCCGAAGGTGTCGTACTCGCTCTCGTCACGGCGCGGGAAACCGCTGATGCCGCCGAGCTGGCGCAGGGTGTCCATGCGGTCGCGCCGGCCGGTCAGGATCTTGTGGGGGTAGGTCTGGTGCCCCACGTCCCACACCAGCCGGTCCTCCGGTGTGTTGAAGACATAGTGCAGCGCGATGGTCAGCTCCACCGTGCCCAGGTTGGAGCTGAGGTGGCCACCCGTGCGCGAGACGCTGTCCAGCACGAAGGCGCGCAACTCCTTGGCCAGCGCGGGAAGCTGCTGGCGCGTGAGGCGCCGCAGGTCGGCGGGGGAATCGATCGAGGACAACAGGGAGCTCATGGTGTGGGGCGTATGTCGTTTCAGTGCGAACGGCGGCCGACCCAGTCGGCCAGCGCGTGCAGCAGCGCCGTCGAAGGCAGACCGCTGTCATCCAACGCCTGGTGGGCCCGGGCGATCACCGCGTCGGCGTATCGCTGCGCAGCCTCCAGGCCCATCAGGGACACGTAGGTCGGCTTGTCGGCCGCGGCGTCCTTGCCGGCGGTCTTGCCCAGCGTCTGGGAATCGGCCGTCACGTCGAGCACGTCGTCGACCACCTGGAACGCCAGACCGATGCAGGCCCCGAATTCGGACAGGCAGCCCAGCTGGTGCGCGTCGGGTTGCGCGGTGGCCGCACCCATCTCGACACTGGCCTGCAGCAGCGCGCCGGTCTTGAGGCGGTGCATCGCCTCCAGCGAAGGCTGGTCGAGCGCGATGCCCACGCTGGCCAGATCGATGGCCTGGCCACCGGCCATGCCGCCCACACCGGCAGCGCGTGCGAGCAGGCGGCACAGCCGCGCCGCCATGGCATCGGACACCGAGCCGTCATCGGGCACGAGCAGCTCGAACGCGAGCGCCTGCAGCGCGTCGCCGGCCAGCAGGGCCTGTGCCTCCCCGTAGCGCACGTGCACGGTGGGCTTGCCACGGCGCAGCACATCGTTGTCCATGCAGGGCATGTCGTCATGCACGAGCGAATAGGCGTGGATCAACTCGACCGCGCACGCGGCCCGCATGGCAGCCTGCCGGCTGCCACCCAGGGCTTCGCTGGTGGCCAGCACCAGCAGCGGACGCAGGCGCTTGCCGCCATCGAGCACGGCGTAGCGCATGGCTTCGCCGAGGGCCGCCGGCGTGTCGGCCGGCACCCAGGTTTCGAGCGCGCGCTCCACATCGGCCTGACGCTCGCGCCGCCATGCATCCAGGCTTGCGGTTGGGGCCGGAGAGAAAACAGGTTCGTTCAAGGGGCGTCCCAGGGCTTGACCTCGCCCGACTCCAGCACGCGGATCTGCTGCTCGACGGCATCGAGCCGGCTGCGGCAGAAGGCCAGCAGCTCGCTGCCACGCTGATAGCGGCCGAGCAGCTGGTCCAGCGGCAACTGGCCTGCATCGAGCTGGGACACCAGCTGTTCCAGTTCTTCGAGCGCGGCCTCGTAGCTTTCCGCCACAGGCGCCTTCGCCGTCTTGGCCTTGGATGGATTCGAGGATGTCATGGATGTTCGTGAAGACCCGTGGCCGGCACCGGTCCGGCCATTGGCTGCATCCGCCGGCAATGGCAGGCGGGTCTGGCATTTTAGCGCCCACCCCCGACCATTCCGCATCACAAAACCCTGTGTGCCTTGCAGATGTAAGCCCCCCAGCAGGTACAATCCGAGTCTTTTCCAACTGACGGGCCTCACCAGCCCGGAGGGACGCAACACCCGTTTTCCGCGCAGATCGTTCACTCGCTAAGCGCTTCACCCTGCCCCTTCATAGGGGGAGTCTTTAGGTCAGGACCATCATGGCTGATTTGAGTCTTCAATTGCAGCAGGCCGCAAGCCAATTGCCGGTTTCCAGCTATTTCGATGAGGCGCTGTTCCGGCGGGAACTTGAAACGATCTTTCAGCGCGGGCCCCGTTATGTGGGGCACTCCAACGCCGTGCCCGAAGTGGGCGACTATTTCGCACTGCCCCAGGAGGGCGAAGGCCGCGCACTGGTGCGCACGCCCGAGGGCGTCGAGCTGGTGTCCAACGTGTGCCGCCACCGCCAGGCGGTGATGCTCAAGGGCCGCGGCAATCTCGGACAGAACGCTCCCGGCCATGCCGGCGGGCACATCGTCTGCCCGCTGCACCGCTGGACCTACAGCGGCGGCCAGGGCAGCAAGCTCGGCAACCTGCTGGGTGCCCCGCATTTCGCGCACGACCCCTGCCTCGACCTGAACCGCTATGCGCTGCGCGAGTGGAACGGCATGCTGTTCGAAGACAACGGCCGCGACATCGCCGCCGACCTGGCCGGCATGGGCCCGGCCTCGGTGCTCAACTTCGAGGGCATGGTGCTGGGCCACGTGGAACTGCACACCTGCAACTACAACTGGAAGACCTTCATCGAGGTCTATCTCGAGGACTACCACGTCGAGCCCTTCCACCCCGGCCTGGGCAATTTCGTGACCTGCGACGACCTGCGCTGGGAGTTCAAGCCCGAATTCTCGGTGCAGACCGTGGGCGTGCAGAACCTGCTGTCCAAGTCCGGCAGCCCGGTGTACCAGCGCTGGCACGACGTACTCATGAAGTACCGCAACGGCGAGCTGCCCGAGCAAGGCGCCATCTGGCTGACCTACTACCCGCACATCATGGTGGAGTGGTATCCGCACGTGCTCACGGTCTCCACGCTGCACCCGCTGGCTGTGGACAAGACGCTGAACATGGTGGAGTTCTACTACCCCGAGGAAATCGCCGCGTTCGAGCCCGAGTTCGTCGAGGCCCAGCGCGCCGCCTACATGGAAACCTGCATCGAGGACGACGAGATCGCCGAGCGCATGGACGCGGGCCGCAAGGCCCTGTTCGAGCGCGGCGACAACGAGGTCGGCCCCTACCAGAGCCCCATGGAAGACGGCATGCAGCACTTCCACGAGTGGTACCGCGCGAAGATGGGCGCCGCGCTCGAGGGCGCCGGCGCCCGCTGACACGGCATCGCAGCCGGCTGGTCCGGCTGCGGTCACCTTCCACCACGGCCTGACACCCCGCCCACCGACAACCGACGGACGACAACATGCAGGCGCTGTGGATGCTCTTGGGCGCGTTCTTCTTTGCCACCATGGGGGTGTGCATCAAGTTCGCGTCGGACGACTTCAACAGCTTCGAGATCGTGGCCTATCGGGGCCTGGTCGGCGTCATTTTCCTGTGGTTCTACACGCGCCGCCGGGGCGTTTCGCTGCGCACCCGCGTACCCATGATGCACCTGTGGCGCAGCTTTGTGGGCACGGTGGCGCTGGTGACCTGGTTCTACTCGATCTCGGTGCTGCCGCTGGCCACGTCGATGACGCTCAACTACATGAGCAGCGTCTGGATCGCCACCTTCCTGATCGGCGGCGCCGTGCTGATGCAGGGACTGGGCCGGCCGCTGCTGCAACAAGGACCGCTGTTCCTCACGGTGCTGGCGGGCTTCGCGGGCGTGGCCATGATGCTGCGCCCCACCCTGGCGCCGGACCAGATGCTCGGCGGCCTGGTCGGCCTGCTTTCGGGCCTGTTTTCGGCTCTGGCCTACCTGCAGGTGGCGGCACTGGCCCGGGCAGGTGAGCCCGAGAGCCGCACCGTGTTCTATTTCTCTCTCGGTGCCGTGATCGCCGGCGCGGTGGGCATGCTGTACATGGGCGCCTCGCCATGGCACTGGCCGCAAGCGCTGTGGCTGCTGCCGATCGGCCTGCTGGCCGTGTTCGGCCAGCTGTGCATGACTCGCGCCTACACGCGTGGCGCGACGATGGTTGTGGCCAACCTGCAGTATTCGGGCATCGTGTTCGCCGGGATCTACAGCATCACCATTTTCGGCGATCGTCTGCCGCTGATCGGCTGGCTGGGCATGGCGCTGATCGTGCTCAGCGGCGTGGCCGCCACGGTGCTGCGCGCGCGCAAGGTACCCACTGCCCCTGGCGAGGAGCACGGCTGAAGCCGCCCCCGGCTGTCACCACACTGAAGTGACAGCGCCCGCAAGCCGGCCCGCGGCCGATGGTTGACAATTGAAGCATGTACTTCGCACGACCATCCGCCGCCCGCAGTGCGCCGCACGTGACGGCGGCACCCGCCTTTGCCCCTTTCAGGGTCCGGCCATAACAACTCCTTCACCCATTCACGGCTTTGCCCGGCACGCCGATACCGCAAGGTACCAGCAGGCATGAGCCTTGCTGTCCAGCGCTGACATGTCCACCGAACCGCCCGACCTCCCCTCCCTGACCATCGACCGGCACCGCAGCCTGCGGATGATCAAGTCCATAGCGCTGCTCATGAGCTGCGCGGTCACCGTCCTGCTGGTGCTGGTGCACCTGTCGCTGGACAACCCCTGGGAGACCGTGACAACCGCCCTGTTCGCCCTGTTCAGTTGGACGTTCTACATGATGCTGGACAGGGTGAGGTCCAAAAACGCCGCCATCTGGCTCGTGGTCTGCACGTTAAGCACTGCCGTGATGTCGGTGCTGGCCTATGGCTCAGTGCGCACCATGGCCAACTTCCTGTTTGTGGGCACGGTGGCCAGCGCTGGCCTGCTTCTGGGCCGACGCGCACTCGTGTGGTGCGTCGTGTCCACGGTGGGTGTACTGGGCCTGCTTACCTTCACCGAAAGCCGGGGCTGGCTGCGCACGCCGGACCTGAGCGTGAGTGCCGCCGGCTGGCTGACGCAGACGCTCACGCTCGTCATGGTCGCGGTCATCATCTACCACGCCCGCCGACAGCTCGAACTGCAGGCTGACCAGCTGTGCCAGTCCCTGGAACAGCAGCGCCTGAGCGAGCGGGAACGTGACCGCCACGTCGGGCGGTTCGCCCGGATATTCCAGAACAGTCCGGTGCCGATGGTGGCTCAGTCCGGAAACGACGGCCTCATCGTGGACGTCAACCCGGCCTTCGAGCGTTGCTACGGCTACCGTCGCGACGAGGTGATCGGCAACTCCGACGTCATGCTCTGGGGCGACGCCAAAGAGCGGGAGCGCTATCTGGAACGCCTGATGCAAGAGCGACGAGCAGAATTGCAGTCCGTCGTGGGCCGCCGGCGCGACGGCTCGCTTTTCGACGCGACCATCGCCAGCGAAATGGGCAACGAGGAGGATGAGGACGGGCTGGTCATCACCGTCGTCGCCGACATGACGGAGGAGCGTCGTGCCGTGGAGCGCCTGCGCCGCTCCGAGGAGCGCTTTGCCAAGGCGTTCAACTTCAGCCCGCTGAACATGAGCATTGTGCGGCTGTCGGACGGGCGTTTTCTGGAAGTCAGCCAGGCGCTTGATGCGCGCTACGGCATCACGTCGCACGAGCTGCGCGGCCGCACCACCGAGGACATCCGGCTGTGGAACAGCAACGACGAGCGTGAAGACCATTTCCGGCAACTCAGGGAAACCGGGCACCTGGATGGCTTCGAACACCGCGTACAGCTGCCTGGCGGCACCATGCTCGACCTGCGGATCTGGGCCGAGCTGATCGACATCGACGGCGAGCCTTGCGCGCTGACCTGCGCCCTCGACGTCACACGGGAAAAGCACCGCGAGCGCCTGCTGCGCGAGATCGCCGAGGGTCTGGCGGTGCAGAACAGCAGCGAGTTCTTCGGCGCCATGGTGCGCCACCTGGCCCAGGCCGTCGAAGCCGACCGTGTGATGGTGTGCGAAATGCTGGGCTCGCAGACGCTGCAGGAGCTGGCAACCTGGCGCGACGGCACGCTGCAGTCGGGACGCTGCTTCGATCTGCGCGGCACTCCCTGCGAGCTGGCAACCATCGAACAGGGAACCCTGGCCATCGACTCGCATCTGCAGGAGCACTTTCCGGCATCGGGCTGGATCCGGAAGTCGGGTTTCCATGCATACATGGGCTGCAGCATGCACGACGAGGACGGCTCCGTCATCGGACTGGTGTCGGCCTACTGGTGCCGACCGCTACCCACCATCAACGACGACGAAGCGCTGTTCTCGATCTTCACCAGCCGTGCGCATGCCGAGCTGCTGCGCATGCGTCGAGACCGAGAGATCCGCGCGCTCAACGACAGTCTGGAGCGGCGCGTGCAGGAACGCACGGCCGAACTCAAGAAACTCAATGCCGAGCTCGACTCGTTCGCCTACTCAGTCTCGCACGACCTGAAGTCGCCCCTGCGCTCCATCAACGGCTTCACGCAGCTGTTGCGCGAGGGCATGGGCGAGCGCATGACCCCCGGTGACTCGATGATGCTGGACCGCGTGGTGGCAGCCACCCATCGCATGGAAGGGCTGATCACCGACCTGCTGGGGCTGGCACGCGTGAGCCAGGGTGCGCTCATGAGGCAGCGGGTGGACCTGAGCGCGATGGCCCAGGACATCATGGGCCGGCTGCTGGTGCAGCACCCCTCACGGCACATCACCGTGCGCATCGAGCCGCGACTGACAGCCTCCTGCGACCCGCGACTGATGGTCATCGCACTGGAGAACCTGCTGAACAACGCCGTCAAGTACACGCAGGACAAGCCGGAAGCTGCGATCGAGTTCGGCCAGGTGCCCGGCACCGGTACGCCGCAAGAACTGGAGCCCCAGTATTTCGTGCGCGACAACGGCATGGGCTTCGACATGGCCTGGGCGGACAAGCTGTTCAAGCCGTTCCAGCGGCTGCACATGGCCGGACATCACCCCGAAGGCACGGGCATCGGACTGGCCACCGTGCGCCGGATCATCGAACGCCATGGCGGCGAGATCAAGGGCGAAGGCCGGCCTGGCGAAGGCGCGGAATTCCGCTTCACGCTGGCACCGCGCCGCACGCATGCCGCCATCCCGCTGCTGCTCGTCAGTGATGATGGGCCAGATGACTGACCCCGACGACCATCGCGATGCCGACCAGCAGCCAGCCGACCTGTGCCGCTGTTTCGGCCAGACTCAGGCGTTTTTGCAGTTGCGGGATCAGGTCGGCCAGCGCTACGTAGACGAAGCTGCTGGACGCGGCCACGAGGAAATACGGCAGCAGGTCGTTCAGCTGTGAGAGCAGGAAGTAGCCGACCAGACCGCCCAGCGCGGTGACGGTACCGGCCAGGGAGACCTTGACCAGTGCGGCCCTGTGTGTGCCCGAGGACTGCTGCAGCACCACCAGGTCTCCCATGTGATGGGGCACCTCGTGGGCCAGCACCGCCAGCGCCGCCACGGCGCCCAGGCGCATGTCGGCCATAAAGGCCGACGCGATCAGGATGCCGTCGCCAAACGCATGCACGCTGTCGCCGGCCAGCACGGCCCAGCCGCCCGAGCGCCCCTCCCGGCCGTGTCCATGCGCATGGCCGTGGTGCTCGTGATCGTGGGCATGCGCGTGCCCATGGTCGTGACCATGGCCGTGTTCGTGACCATGGTGCCAGAGCTCGGCCTTGTCCAGCAGGAAAAAGAACACAAGTCCCGCCAACAGCAGCGCGAACAGCTCATGGGCGCCCGCCTCGCTTTCGAACGCCTCGGGCAGCAGGTGCATGAAAGCCGTGGACATGAGCGCGCCAGCGGCCAGGCTGAGCATATGCTGGGTGTAACGGGCGAGCATGGCGAAGCTCAGGACGGCAGCCAGCCACACGCTGCCGATGCCGGCTGCCACCGTGCCGAGCAGTATCGCGATCAGGGTCATTGTTCAGGTATCCGCATCAAAAAAGGGGCCGCAGCAGCGGCCCCTCGGTCGCGGCGTCCCCTCAGCGTCAGGCCACACCATGCTGCTGGAACCAGGCCAGCGCGCGCTTCCAGCCGTCCTCGGCCGCTTCCTTGCGGTAGCTAGGCCGGTAGTCGGCATGGAAGGCATGGGGCGCATCGGGGTACACCACGAAGGTGGAAGCCCTGGCGGCGGCATTGCCAGCAGCCAAGGCGTTTTTCATCTTATCAACCGTGTCAAGGGGGATGCCCGTGTCGGCACCGCCGTACAGACCCAGCACCGGCGCCTTGAGCTCTGCCGCCACATCGACGGGGTTGCGGGGCGTGAGCTCGTTGCTGGCGCCCACGAGGCGCCCGTACCAGGCCACCCCGGCCTTGACCGCGGGATTGTGCGCCGCGTACAGCCAGACCTGGCGTCCGCCCCAGCAAAAACCCGTGACGCCCAGCTTCGAGGTGTCTCCGCCATTGGCGGCCGCCCACTTCACGGTCGCATCCAGATCACCCAGCACCTGCTTGTCGGGCACCTTGGCAATCACCTCGGACATCAGCTTGGCCAGCTCGCCGTAGCTCTGGGCATCGCCCTGGCGCACGAACAGCTCCGGCGCAATGGCCAAGTACCCGGCATGAGCGAAGCGCCGCGCGGTATCGGCGATGTACTCGTGCACGCCAAAGATCTCGGACAGCACCAGCACCACCGGCAGACCGGTCTTGCCGGCCGGCGCCGCGCGATATGCGGGCATGGCGAAGCCGTTGACGTCGATATTGACCTCGCCCACAGTCAGGCCCTCGGACGTGGTCCGGATGGCGGTCTGCGCCAGCGTGGGCAGCATGGAAGCGGCATACCCCACACCCAGCGCCGCCTTGAGGGCGGTGCGTCGCGTGGCGCCTGTCGCTTCGGTGGTGGGCGCGCCGAGCAGGGCTTCGGCGTCACGGGTCATGTCCTTGTGCAGCATATCGTGTCTCCTGTGGGGTGAAAAAGCAAATGACTCGCCAGCACGGCGGAAGTTCGTTGCCCTCAGTGTGCCTGTTCCCAGTTCTGTCCGACGCCGACCTCCGCCAGCAGCGGCACCTTCAGCTCGGCGACACCGGCCATCAGGCGCGAAATTTCCACGCGCAGCCAGTCCACCTCGTCCTCGGGGACCTCGAACACCAGTTCGTCGTGCACCTGCATGATCATCTTCGTACGCCGGCCCTGCGCGTCCAGCGCCTGCTGCACGGCCACCATGCTCATCTTGATGAGGTCGGCCGCCGTGCCCTGCATCGGCGCGTTGATCGCGGCACGCTCGGCACCCGCGCAGCGCGGGCCATTGGGGCTGTTGATCTCGGGCAGATACAGGCGCCGCCCGAACACCGTCTCGACGTAACCTTGGGCCTTGGCCTGGGCACGGGTGTCGTCCATGTACTGCTTGACGCCGGCAAAGCGCTGGAAGTAGCGCTCGATGTAGTTGCGGGCCGCCGTGTTGTCGATGCCCAGCGACTTGGCCAGGCCGAAGGCACTCATGCCGTAGATGAGGCCGAAGTTGATGGTCTTGGCGTAGCGCCGCTGCTCGCTCGTGACCTGGCCGGGCTCGATGCCGAAGACTTCGGCGGCGGTGGCGCGGTGCACGTCCTGCCCTTCGTGAAAGGCGCGCAGCAGCGCGGCATCGCCGCTCAGGTGGGCCATGATGCGCAGCTCGATCTGGGAGTAGTCGGCGCTGGCGATGACATGGCCCGGCGCGGCCACGAAGGCCTCGCGCACCTTGCGGCCCTCGGGCGTGCGGATCGGGATGTTCTGCAGGTTCGGATCGTTGCTGGACAGGCGCCCCGTCACCGCCACCGCCTGCGCGTAGTGGGTGTGCACGCGCCCGGTGCGGGCATCGGCCATCTGCGCCAGCTTGTCGGTATAGGTGCTCTTGAGCTTGGAGAGACTGCGGTGCTCCAGGATGCGGGCCGGCAGCGGGTAGTCCTCCGCGAGCTTTTCCAGCACCTCCTCGTCGGTGCTTCGCGCGCCGGTGGCGGTCTTCTTGATGACCGGCAGGCCCAGCTTGTCAAAAAAGATCTCGCCCAGCTGCTTGGGGCTGCTGAGGTTGAACGGCTGGCCCGCGATCGCGTAGGCCTCCTGCTCCAGCGCCACGATGCGCTGGCCGAGTTCATGGCTCTGGCGCGCCAGGGTGGCGGCATCGATCAGCACACCATTGCGCTCGATGCGGTAGAGCACCTCGCTGGTGGCGATCTCCAGTTCGTAGACGGTTCTGAGCCGTGCGTTGGCCTGCAGCTGGGGCCACAGGGCCAGATGAACGGCCAGCGTCTGCTCGCTGTCCTCGCACGAATACTCGGCCGCCTTCGCCACGTCCACCTGCGCGAACGGGATCTGGTGCGCCCCCTTGCCGCACAGGTCCTCGTAGCTGATGCCCTTGCGCCCCAGATGGCGGTCAGCCAGGCTTTCCAGCCCGTGCGGCTTGTGCACCTCCAGCACGTAGCTCTGGAGCATGGTGTCGTGCGCGTAGCCGCGCACCTCGATGCCGTGATTGGCAAACACATGCCGGTCATACTTGACGTGCTGGCCCAGCTTGGGTTTGGCGGGGTTTTCCAGCCACGGGCGCAGACGGGCCAGCACCTCGTCCAGCGGCAGCTGCCCGGGCACATCCGGCCCCTCGTGGCAAAGCGGGATGTATGCCGCCTCGCCCGGCTGCACGCTGAAGGAGATGCCGACAATACGCGCCTTCATTTCGTCGATCGAGGTGGTTTCGGTGTCGATCGCCACCAGATCGGCCGCCTCGATCTTCGCCATCCAGCGCTCAAAGTCGGCCCAGGACAGAATGGTCTCGTACACCAGCGGATGCTGCGCTGCCTGCGCCGCGTCATCCTGCGCGAACAGGTCGCCGGAAACACCGGTGGCCGGCGCAGGGGCCGATGCGGGCGCCAGCGCGCGCGCCAGGGACTTGAATCCGAATTTTTCGTAAAAGTCGCGCAGCGCCTCCTCCTGCGCCGGACTCATGCGCACGGCCTCCAGCGAGGGCAGCCCCGGCACCCAGCCGTTGAGGTCGCAGTCGGTCTTGATGGTCACCAGCTGGCGGCCCGTGGGCAACCATGCCAGCGCCTTGCGCAGGTTCTCGCCCGCCACGCCCTTGATCTTGTCGGCATGGGCAACGATGCCATCGAGCGAACCGTATTCCAGCAGCCACTTGGCTGCCGTCTTCGGGCCGACCTTCTCGACGCCCGGCACGTTGTCCACCGCATCGCCCACCAGCGTCTGGTAGTCGATCATCAGCCGGGCCGGCACACCGAATTCGGCCTCCACGCCAGCAACATCGCGGCGTTTGCCGTTCATCGTGTCGATGATGGAGATGCGCTCGTTGACCAGCTGAGCCAGATCCTTGTCGCCGCTGGAGATGATCACCTCCATGCCTCCGGCTGCGGCCGTGGCGGCCAGAGTGCCAATCACATCGTCGGCCTCGACACCAGGGACGTTGAGCACCGGCCAGCCCATGAGCTTCACGACCTCGTGGATGGGCGGAATCTGGGCGCGCAGGTCTTCCGGCATCGGAGCGCGGTTGGCCTTGTAGTCGGGGTAGAGATCGTCGCGGAAGGTAGGCCCCGAGGCGTCGAACACGCAAGCGGCGTAGGTGGCGTCGGGATAGTCCTTGCGCAGGCTTTGCAGCATGTTGATCATGCCGCGGATCGCGCCGGTGGCGGGGCTGGTCGGGTCGCCGGGCAGGGCCCGCAGATCGGGCATGGCGTGATAGGCACGGTACAGGTAGCTGGAGCCGTCCACCAGCAGCAGGGTATTTTTTGAGTCAGGCATGGGCCAATTGTGGAGGAAAGCGGGCCCGGCAGGCACCCGGAAGCATCCGCCGCGCCTACAATGCCACCATGCACGCCGACTTCTCCGCCCTTCAACTCGTCCGTACCGGCGCCCTCGTCCTCGGGTTGGCCGGCCTGTCGCTCGTGGCTGCCGCGCAGCCGGGCACGACCGCCGAGCCGCCGGCGCAGGTCTCGGACGACGTCCGTGGCCCGAACGAGAAGATCGAGCGCATCCAGCACGAGGATGCCGGCTCCCGCATCGACGAGCTGCGCGTGGGCGGCCAGACCCGCAGCATCACCGTGCAACCCAAGAACGGCGCCCCCAGCTACGATGTGGCCCCCGCCCGCGGCGGCGAAGACCTGAGCAATTCCAGCAGCGGCTCCACCGGCAACACCGGCCGCAGCCGCTGGCGCCTGCTGAATTTCTGACCCCTCACCTGACATGGCTGTCTACACGGAAGTCCCCTTCGGGGAAGCTGCGGCGCTGGCCGAACGTCTGGGCCTGGGCACGCTGACCGAGCTGCGCGGCATCCAGGGCGGCATCGAGAACACCAACTACTTCATCACCTGCGTGCAGGAAGGCCAGCCGCGCGAATACGTGCTGACCATCTTCGAGCGGCTCGATTTCAGCCAACTGCCCTTCTACCTGAATCTGATGCGCCACCTGGCCCAAGGCGGCATCCCCGTGCCGGGGCCGGTGGCCGACGCCAGGGGCGAAATCCTGCACACGGTGCAGGGCAAGCCGGCTGCCGTGGTGGACAAGCTGCGCGGCCGCAGCGAACTGGCACCAGGCGTCGCGCACTGCGAGGCCGTGGGCGCCACGTTGGCGCGCATGCACCTGGTGGGACGCGACTTCGACATGGAGCAGCCCAACCTGCGCGGCCTGCCCTGGTGGAACGAGACGGTGCCGGTGGTCCTGCCACACCTGGAGGCGCCGCAGCGCGACCTGCTGGTGGCCGAGCTGGCCTATCAGAACCACGTGGCCGACTCTGCAGCCTACCGCGCCCTGCCCCGCGGACCGATCCACGCCGACCTGTTCCGCGACAACGTGATGTTCGACGACGGGGAACTCACTGGCTTCTTCGACTTCTACTTCGCCGGCTGCGACACCTGGCTGTTCGACCTGGCCGTTTGCTTGAACGACTGGTGCATCCTGCACACAAGCGACGGGCGCGACGGACAGCACGAATCCGAGCGCGCCACCGCCATGCTGTCCGCCTACCAGTCGGTGCGCCCGCTCACCGCCGCCGAACGCGATCTGCTGCCGGCCATGCTGCGAGCCGGCGCGCTGCGCTTCTGGCTGTCGCGCCTGTGGGACTGGTACCTGCCACGCGACGCCGCCATGCTCAAGCCGCACGATCCGGCGCACTTCGAACGCGTGCTGCGTGCCCGGCTGGCCCAGCCCGCGGGCGAGATGCTGGCCCTGCTGGACTTCAGCCGCAGCGCGGCCATCGCCTGAACACACGACATGCGACTGCAACTCATCCCCGCCCGCACCGGTTGGCAATGGATCGCGCTGGGCGCCAGAACCTTCTTCCGCCAGCCGTTCGGTCTGTCGGGGCTGTTCTTCCTGTTCCTGCTGGTGGCGTCGGTGATCGCGGTGCTGCCGGTCGTCGGCCTGCCCATCGTGCTTGTGCTCATGCCCAGCTTCATGCTCGGCATCATGGCCGCGACCCGGGAAGCTGACGCCGGGAGATTTCCCATGCCTCTGACGCTGTTCGCCGGCCTGCGCGGCCCCGGCGCCAAGGTGCGGCAGATGTTGGTACTGGGCGTGGCCTACGCGGTGGCCGTGGCGGCCATCCTGCTGCTGGCCTCGCTGCTGGACGGCACCGGAGCATCGCCCTTGGCTGTCGGTGACGACCTGACACCCGAGGAGATCCAGGTTCTCCTGATGCAGCGTGGCAAGGCCCTGCTGCTGACCATGGTGCTGTACACACCGGTGTCAATGGCGTTCTGGCACGCACCGGCGCTGGTGCACTGGGACGGTGTCTCACCGCCCAAAGCTTTGTTCTTCAGCCTCGCCGCCTGCTGGGCCAACAAGTGGGCCATGCTCGTCTTCCTGGCCGGATGGGTGCTGGCAATGGTGGTGATCGGCAACCTGGTCCTGGGCCTGCTGGCGCTCCTCGGCGGCGCGCAGGCGCTACAACTGGTGGCACTGCCGCTGTCGCTGATGATGGCTGCGGTGTTCCACACATCGATGTACTTCACCTACCGCGACAGCTTCACGGACTGCTCCGCCACCTGAATCCCGCGCCTGGCGGAGCAGGCATTGCTGCTCCTGCAGCCTGCGGCCCTGGTGCCGGTGGCACAGGATTGCCGAACTCAGTCGTCCACCGGTGTGAGCTTGGCCACCGACAGCGCCAGCCACTTGGTGCCATGCCGGTTGAAGTTCACCTGCGCCCGAGCATCGGTGCCGGCACCTTCCACGGCCAGCACCTTGCCTTCGCCGAACTTGTTGTGAAACACCTTCATCCCGGCACGGATGTCAGTTCCACGGTCAGGTTCAGGGGCCGGCGCTTCGGCCCCCTGCAGCCAGCCCGGCGTCCAGGCCGGCTGCAGGGGTCGAGCAGGCTTCGGTTGAGCACCCCAGGCAGGCGCACCGGCACCCAGCTTCGGGGTGAGCCACTTGAGACAGCTCTCGGGCAATTCGTCAAAAAAGCGGCTGCGCAAGTTGTAGCGCGTCTGGCCGTGCAGCAGACGGGTCTGCGAGTGCGTCAGGTACAGGCGCTTGCGCGCGCGTGTGATCGCCACATACATCAGGCGCCTTTCTTCCTCCAGGCTGTCGCGGTCACTCATCGAATTCTCGTGCGGGAACAGGCCCTCCTCCAGGCCGGTGATGAACACGCCATCGAACTCCAGGCCCTTGGCCGCGTGTACCGTCATCAGCTGCACCGCGTCCTGCCCGGCCTGCGCCTGGTTGTCACCGGATTCGAGCGCCGCATGCGTGAGGAAAGCCACCAGCGGGCTCTGCGTCTCGCCGGTTTCGGCATCGGGTGCCAGCGGCTGGTCCAGCACCGGCGCATCCGGGTCCAGCCCCTGGCTGACAAGGCTTTGCGTCAGCGGCTGTCCACTCCCGTCGACCGGCAGCGCCACAGCGTCACGACCGAAGCCCTCCTGCATCACGAAGCTCTCGGCGGCGTTGACCAGTTCCTCCAGGTTCTCCACCCGGTCCTCGCCCTCGCGCTCGTTGCGGTAGTGCTCGACCAGGCCGCTGCGGTCCAGCACCAGTTCGATGATTTCGCGCAGCGTCATGCCCTGGGTGCGCTCGCGCAGCACGTCCAGCAGAGCAACGAAATGGCCAACGGCGGTACCTGCACGCCCCGTCAGGCCGCTGACCGCGTCGTGCAGCGAGCATCCGCTGGCACGTGCCACATCCTGCAGCTGCTCGATGGTGCGCGCGCCGATCCCGCGCGGCGGGAAGTTGACCACGCGCAGGAAGCTGGTGTCGTCGTGCGGGTTGTCCAGCAGGCGCAGGTAGGCCAGCGCGTGCTTGATTTCGGCGCGCTCGAAGAAGCGCAGGCCACCGTACACGCGGTACGGCATGCCGGCGTTGAACAGGGCGGATTCGATGACCCGGCTTTGCGCATTGCTGCGGTAGAGCACGGCCATCTCGCTGCGCGGCATGCCATCGCGTTCGAGCTGCTTCATCTCGTCCACCAGCCACTGCGCCTCGGCCAGGTCGGACGCGGCCTCGTACACGCGCACCGGCTCGCCCTCGCCAGCGTCCGTACGCAGGTTCTTGCCCAGGCGCCGGCTGTTGTGGCTGATCAGCTCGTTGGCGCAATCCAGGATGTTGCTGACGCTGCGATAGTTGCGCTCCAGCTTGATCTGGTGCTGCACGCGGTACTCGCGCACGAAGTCGGCCATGTTCCCTACCCGCGCGCCTCGGAAGGCATAGATGCTCTGGTCATCGTCACCCACGGCGAAAATCGCGTTGCCCGCCGGCGGCAGGCCTTCCGTGGGAGGCGGCGAGAACATCTTGATCCAGGCGTATTGCAGGCGGTTGGTGTCCTGGAATTCGTCGATCAGGATGTGGCGAAAGCGCCGCTGGTAGTGCGCACGGATGGGATCGTTGTCGCGCAGCACCTCGTAGCTGCGCAGCATCAGCTCGCCGAAATCGGCCACGCCCTCGCGCTGGCACTGCTCCTCGTAGAGCTGGTAGATCTCGACCTTGCGCCGCGTCTCGTCGTCGCGCACCGGTACGTCGCGCGGGCGCAGGCCGTCCTCCTTGCAGCCGCTGATGAACCACTGCAGCTGGCGGGGCGGAAACCGCTCATCGTCCACGTTGTGCTGCTTGCACAGGCGCTTGATCGCCGACAGCTGGTCCTGGGTGTCCAGGATCTGGAACGCCTGCGGCAAGCCTGCCACCTGGTGGTGGGCGCGCAGGAAACGGTTGCACAGGCCGTGGAAGGTACCGATCCACATGCCGCGCACGTTGATCGGCAGCATGCCCGCGATGCGCGTGAGCATTTCCCTGGCGGCCTTGTTGGTGAAGGTCACGGCCAGCACCCCCGCCGGCGAGATCTGGCCCGTCTGCAGCAGCCAGGCGATGCGGGTGGTCAGCACCCGGGTCTTGCCCGAACCTGCACCGGCCAGGATGAGCGCGTGCTCCGGTGGCAGCGTGACGGCGGCGGCCTGTTCCGGATTCAGGCCGGCCAGCATGGGAGTGGGATCATCAAACAACATCGGGTGATTGTAGGAAGGCGCAAGCCCTTCACCTCCCCCATATGGCCCTTCGTATGAGAGGCATACAAACCTGCCCCTTCCCGGCTGCGCCTTTCCCGGAATAGAATCAATCACCGGGCCCAAGCAATTGCGCCCGGTTTCTTTTTTCCGCCACGGAACAAAAGAACCGGCCAGTTCCAAGCGCCTTTCCTCGATCCCCATCGATTCACAGGAACTGGACCAACATGGAAATTTTCGACTACGACAACATCCTGCTGCTCCCGCGCAAGTGCCGCGTGGAAAGCCGCAGCGAGTGCGACGCCTCGGTGGAGTTCGGCGGCCGGCGCTTCAAGCTGCCGGTGGTGCCCGCCAACATGAAGACCGTGATCGACGAGTCGATCAGCGAGTACCTCGCGGCCAACGGCTACTTCTACGTCATGCACCGCTTCGACCTGGACAACGTCGAATACGCCCGGCGCATGCGCGACAAGGGCCTGTTCGTCTCGCTCAGCTCGGGCGTGAAGCTGGCCGACTATGACGTCATCGACCGCCTGGCCGCCGATGGCGTGGGCGCCGATTACATCACCATCGACATCGCACATGGCCACGCCGAGAGCGTGCGCAAGATGATCGAGCACATCAAGCACCGCCTGCCCAAGTCCTTTGTGATCGCCGGCAACGTGGCCACCCCCGAGGCCGTGATCGACCTCGAAAACTGGGGCGCAGACGCCACCAAGGTGGGCGTGGGCCCGGGCAAGGTCTGCATCACCAAGCTCAAGACGGGCTTCGGTACCGGTGGCTGGCAGCTCTCCGCGCTCAAGTGGTGCGCGCGCGTGGCGACCAAACCCATCATCGCCGACGGCGGTATCCGCCACCACGGCGACATCGCCAAGAGCGTGCGCTTCGGTGCCTCGATGATCATGATCGGCTCGCTGTTTGCCGGTCACGAGGAGTCGCCCGGGCAGACCGTCGAGGTCGATGGCCGCCTGTACAAGGAGTACTACGGATCGGCCAGCGACTTCAACAAGGGTGAATACAAGCACGTCGAAGGCAAGCGCATCCTGGAGCCGATCAAGGGCAAACTGGCCGACACCCTGCGCGAGATGGAAGAGGACGTGCAAAGCTCCATCAGCTACGCCGGTGGCCGCGTGCTCGCGGACCTCAAGAAAGTGAACTACGTGATCCTCGGCGGCGAGAACGCCGGCGAACACCTGTTCATGTAAGCGGCGGCCGCCCGCGCCGCGCCTGCCTTGGCGCGGACGGCGGCACCCAATCAGAGCCCCAGCAGTTCGCAGGCCAGCCGGTGCAGCCGATGGCGCGGCTGCACCAGGGCCTCAAGCACGCTGAAGTGGTTCAGGCCCGGCAGCGCCTCGCACACTGGGACCGCCTCGCGCCCCCAGTGCTTGCGCAGCAGGCGGTTCTGGCGCTGGAACTCGCCACTCTCGTCGGCACCGACCACGCAGGCAACGACGCCCCGCTCTGCCGGCACCACCGGAGCCGGCAAAAAGGCCGGGCTGGCCTTGCGCACCTGTGCCGGCGTCAGTCTCAGCGCGTCGCGGATGAACGGCGCGTGACGCATCGGCTCCAGATCGAACAGGCCCGAGATGGACAGCGCGTTGCGGATCCAGGCCGGTGGCAGATCGGCGGCGTAGCGCGGCCACTGCGTGCACATCAGCATCGCGGCCAGATGCCCGCCCGCCGAATGGCCGGCCACCGTGACCCGCGAAGGATCGCCCCCATGGGCGGCGATGTGGCGCCGCACCCAGGCCAGTGCCTTGACCATCTGCATGGTGATGTCCGGCACCGTGACGGCCGGACACAGCGAATAGTTGACGACCACCACCAGCACACCCCGGTCGGTGAAGGCCGGCGCGACAAAGGAGTGGTCGGATTTGTCCAGCGAGCGCCAGTAGCCACCGTGGATGAACACCAGCACCGGAGCCAGCCCTGCCGGCTTGCGGCGGCGCGGCGTCGGCAGGAACAGGTCCAGCCGCTCGTCCGGGCTCAGCCCGTAGGCCACGTCGGTGATCACGCCGGGACGCTGGCGCGCCCGGGCAGACCATTCTGCCCAGCGCGACAGGTGCATGCCATGTTCGGGCACCAGGGCGCGGTTGTTGTACTGGCGGTCCAGCCACTCGGGATCGGGGTGTCGGGCTTCTCGCATGGGGCGATTGTGTCACGGCCTTGCCACCGGAGCCTGTCGCATTCTGCGCAGGCTTGCCTAGAATGGGGAGCCCTTTTTGTCAGACAAGCCACTGCCGTGACAGAACACCACACCACCCCCGGCTCCATCACGCACGTTGCCGTGCTCGGTATCGGCATGATGGGCCTGCCGATGGCCCGTCGCCTGTGCGAGGCCGGCTTTCACGTCACCGCCTGGAACCGCTCGCGCAGCAAGGCCGATCGGCTGGCGCCCTTCGGCGCAGTGATTGCCGACACGGTGGCCGAAGCCGTGGCCAGCGCGGATGCCGTCATCTGCCTGCTCCAGGATGGCCACGTGGTCGAGGAGGTCCTGTTCGGGCAGGGGGCGGCGCAGGCCATGCGCCCCGGCACCCTGGTGGCCGACATGTCCTCGATCCTGCCCCGCCAGGCACGCGACCACGCTGCGCGGCTCGAAGCCATGGGAATGTGCCACCTGGACGCCCCGGTGTCCGGTGGCACCGTGGGCGCCGAACAGGGCACGCTGGCCATCATGGTGGGCGGCAAGCCGGCCGACCTGGCCGCGATGCAGCCCGTGTTCGACGTGTTGGGACGGGCCACGCACGTGGGCCCGCACGGCGCCGGCCCGCACCCCAAGCTGGCCAACCAGTTGATCGTCGGCATCACCATCGGCGCCGTCGCCGAAGCCCTGCTGCTGTGCGAAAAGGGCGGTGCCGACATGGCCCGCGTGCGCCAGGCCATCACGGGAGGCTTTGCCGACAGCCGCATCCTGCAGGTGCACGGGCAGCGCATGGTCGAGCGCGACTTCAACAAGCGCGCCGCCATCACGGTGCAGCTCAAGGACATGCGCAACGCCCTGGCCACGGCCGACGAACTGGGGTTCGAGGCGCCCATCGCCACCCTGTTCGAATCCCTGTATGCCCAGGCCACCGAACACGGCCTGGGCGAGCTGGACCACGCCGGCCTGTTCGTCGAGCTGGCGCGCCGCAACGGCATGACCTGATGGCGGGAGCGGGCTCTGGCCCCTGACACGCCGTCGGCCGTTTGCTAGAATGCTGCCCCATGGGGACGTAGCTCAGCTGGGAGAGCGTCGCGTTCGCAATGCGAAGGTCGGGAGTTCGATCCTCCTCGTCTCCACCAATACCCAAAATCCCAACCCTCATCGGTTGGGATTTTTTTGCCCGTTCCCCCAGTGTTGGCGCGGTTTCCGGGCCTGGCCTCGCGAGCGCCCCCCTGCGAAGGCGGCGTTTTTGCCCCCGCCGACGCCTCTCTGTTCTCCGTTTTCTCTGGTGGCCACGCGAGCGTTCTCGAGGCCATTTCCTTTGCTGGCGCGGGTTTAGAGGCGGTCGGTTGTGGTTGGCAACTCCTGTAGCGGTGGCGACCGAGTGTCGAGAGGCCACAAAAAAACCGCCCGCAGGCGGTTGCTGGCGCTAGGTGCGACGCGCTCACCCAGGTGGCTAAACTGCCCACCGCCGTATGGCGGCTTAGACTCCTGGCCGACACTTACCTGCGCTGCGCCGCCACCGCGCTACCACTTACCCGACACTTGGTAGTGCGGGGTGGTGCACCTCTGGCTACTGCATTTGGGGATTTGTTCGATGAGGCTCTGGGAAACTCCCGGCACGCATCAGCAACCAACACCGTGCGGAATGTGCTGGTGAACTACCTGCATGGTGTGGCCTGGCCCCAGGAGCGCAGTCAAAGCACTGGAAGCAGGTTGGCCCGTTGTGATGGAGGGTGTCAGACGGCACTTTGAAGAGGACTCTGAAAAACCGGCCGAAAAGACAGAATATGTTCGCCTATGAAACGACTGAATCACAAGATCGCGCTCGTTACCGGCGCAGCACAAGGGATTGGTGAAGCCATTGCCGAAGCCATGGTTGGTGAAGGTGCCCAGGTGATCCTGACGGACATCCACGAAGCCTTGCTCCAGCGGACAGCGCAGCGGCTGGGCATGCCGGCGCTGGTGCTGGATGTACGAGAAGAAAACCATTGGGAAACAGCCATGGCGCGCGTTTTGGCAGAGCACGGTGCGCTGCATGTGCTGGTGAACAACGCGGGCATTACAGGCTTGGAAGACGGTGCGTCGCACGACCCGGAGCACACGTCTTTAGTGGAGTGGCGGCGTGTTCACGCCACCAACCTGGACGGTGTGTTTCTCGGCTGCAAGCACGCTTTGCGAGCCATGCGGCAACTGCCCCGGGGGGCGTACGGCTCCATCGTCAACATCTCTTCACGGTCGGGCATCGTAGGGATTCCCGCTGCGGCCGCTTACGCATCTAGCAAGGCAGCGGTGCGCAACCACACCAAATCGGTGGCCTTGTACTGTGCAGAACAAAAGCTGTCTGTGCGGTGCAACAGCATCCATCCAGCGGCCATCCTCACACCCATGTGGGAACCGATTCTGGGCTCTGGCCCAGAGCGGGAGGCCACCATGCAGGCCATGGTGGCAGACACGCCATTGCGCCGGTTCGGGACGCCGCAAGAGGTAGCAAGTCTTGCGGTATTTCTGGCCTCAGACGAATCTGCTTACGTAACCGGCTCAGAGTTTCATGTGGATGGCGGGATTCTGGCCGGGTCTGCTGCGGTGCCGGGGCAGCAGTAGGTCTAGGTAGTGGGTAAGTGCTTCGCTCGCACCGTATAGATTCCCAATTTTTCCCCTTACCGCCGTGCATGTGGGTTGCTCCAATCTGACCGACTGATTCAAGCCGCTTAGCGTATGTACGCCCAGTCATGTCCACCGACCGATAACGCTGCCAAATAGTGGCGACCGAGTGCCAAGCGGCCACAAAAAAACCGCCCGCAGGCGGTTGCTGGCGCTGGGTGCGACGCGCTCACCCGGGTGGCGCGAGCACGCGCATCTGGTCGCCCCAGGCGGTGGGCCAGGGGCGGCGCATCACTTTCTCCAGCACGGCATCGGGCGAGCCAACCAGCCGTTCCACGACCTCCGGGGCCAGGAGCGTCAGCCGCATGACCCGGCGCACTGTAAGCGTCCGGCAAACCCATGCCTACCGAGGCCGGTGATCAGGCGCCGGCAGGTTTCCAGCGGTGTGGCAGGAGCTCGACGATGCGGCTGGCCTTGTGTGTGGGCAGCCGGGTGAGCACGTCCTTGACCGTGCGCTTACAAGCGTGTGTCCCCTTCGGCAGCCAATGCTGCAATCCAACCGCTTGATTCGTCCGCGCGTCACCCTTTGATCAGTATGGGCCTGCGTTGCGACCTTTGCGGACTTCGGGCCAGTTCCAGGGAGCGCGGTCGGAGCGAGGAATGGCCGGGAGAGAGTGGAATATGGCCCGGAACGGCCAATTCGGGCGGCAGGCGCAGTCCGCAGGCTTCCGCAGGACCCCCCAGCAACACGCGGGAACCAGTCCTTGATGCGGCTGTGAAGTGCGTTGACGTTCTGTATGTGATACGGCCCAAGCTTGTGGGTGCCGCTCGGAATCTGCCGACTGACAACCCCCAGGATCTTGGCGGCGGTCTTGTACGCGCTGGCTGAATCTGAGACGAGGACGGCATCAGGTGCCAACACTGGGCCGAGTGCGGCCGTGATGTTTGGCGCGTTGGGCGTGCCAGGCAAAACAACCATATA
>JAEZLX010000030.1 GCA_023415035.1 Pseudomonadota bacterium
GTGGCGCCGCAGCTGTATGTGGCCTGCGGCATCTCGGGGGCGATCCAGCATCTGGCGGGCATGAAGGACTCCAAGGTGATCGTGGCGATCAACAAGGATCCGGAGGCGCCGATCTTCTCGGTGGCCGACTACGGCCTGGAGGCCGACCTGTTCCAGGCCGTGCCGGAACTGGTCAGCAAGCTGTAACGCCTTTGAGCAATCACTGCTGGAGCTGTCCCCCATCCAGCAGCAGCCGAGGGACCGGCGTGTACGTTCCCCGGCTGCACCCCTTCGAGGGGCGGCGCGCGGCCGGGACCGGGGGCGAATCAGGAATCACCCATGAGCTACGTTGCCCCCCTCAAGGATCTGCTGTTCAACATCGAACACATCGCCCGCATCGATCAGGTGGCCCAGCTGCCCGGTTTCGAGGAAGCCGGGCTGGACACGGCTCAGGCCGTGCTCGAAGAGTGCGCCAGGTTCAATGAAGGCGTGATCGCGCCGCTGAACTTCGAGGGCGACAAGAACCCCTCGTTCTGGAAGGACGGAGAGGTCACCACCACGCCCGGTTTCAAGGAAGCCTACCGGCAGTATGCCGAGGGTGGCTGGCAGGGCCTGCAGCATCCCGTGGACTTTGGCGGCCAGGGGCTGCCCAAGACCATCGGTGCCGCCTGCGGCGAAATCCTCAACAGCGCCAACATGAGCTTTGCACTGTGCCCGCTGCTGACCGATGGTGCCATAGAGGCGCTGCTGACGGCCGCCAGCGACGATCTCAAGGGCACCTACCTCGAAAAGCTGGTCAGCGGCGAGTGGACCGGCACCATGAACCTGACCGAGCCCCAGGCCGGCTCCGACCTGGCCGCGGTGCGCACCCGTGCCGAGCCGCAGCCCGACGGTACCTACAAGATTTTCGGCACCAAAATCTTCATCACCTATGGCGAGCACGACATGGCCGGGAACATCGTCCATCTGGTACTGGCCCGCGTGCAGGGAGCACCCGAGGGTGTGAAAGGCATCAGCCTGTTCGTGGTGCCCAAGTTCATGGTCAATGCCGACGGGTCGCTGGGCGCACGCAACGACGTGCACTGCGTGTCCATCGAGCACAAGATGGGCATCAAGGCTTCCCCGACGGCCGTGCTGCAGTACGGCGACAACGGTAGCGCCATCGGCTTCCTCGTTGGCGAGGAAAATCGTGGCCTTGAGTACATGTTCATCATGATGAATGCTGCCCGCTATGCGGTGGGTGTGCAGGGCATCGCCATCGCCGAGCGCGCCTACCAGAAGGCCGTGGCCTATGCGAAGGAGCGTGTGCAAAGTCGCCCGGTTGACGGCACCTTCACCAAGGCGGCGCCCATCATCCACCATCCCGACGTCCGTCGCATGCTCATGACCATGCGTGCCTCCACCGAGGCATGCCGCGCCATGGCCAGCGCGGCGGCGGCCGCCTATGACGCCGCGCACCATCATCCGGACGCAGCGGTGCGCAAGGAAAACGCGACCTTCTACGAATTCCTGGTGCCGCTGGTCAAGGGCTACAGCACCGAGATGAGCCTGGAAGTGACCAGCCTGGGTGTCCAGGTCCATGGCGGCATGGGTTTCATTGAGGAAACCGGCGCGGCCCAGTATTACCGCGATGCAAAGATCCTGACCATCTACGAAGGCACAACGGCCATCCAGGCCAATGATCTCGTGGGCCGCAAGACCGCGCGCGACGGGGGGGCGACCGCCAAGGCCATCGCCGCGCAGGTCGAGAAGACCGAGGCCGAACTGCAGGCCGCCGGCAGCGCCGACGGGCAGGCCGTTGCCAGGCGTCTTGCTGCGGCTCGCCAGGCCTTCCTGGACGTGGTCGACTTCATCGTGGCCCACGCGAAGTCGGACCCGGCTGCCGCCTATGCCGGCAGCGTGCCGTACCTGATGCTGGCAGGCAACCTGGTGGCCGGCTGGCAGATGGCCCGCGCGTTGCTGGTGGCCGAGCGCGAGGCTGCCGCAGGCAAGGATGTGACTTTCATGCAGGCCAAGATCGCAACGGCCCGTTTCTATGCCGACCACCTGCTCAGCCGCGCACCCGGTGTGCGTGATGGCATCGTGGAAGGCGCCCAGGCTGTCACGGCGCTGCCGGCCGACGCGTTCTGATTCGGTGGAAGGCGGGCCGGCGGCCCGCCATGCGGAGGATGTGGCGCGCTGTCGCCGCATCGACAGGCATGCGCGCGGTGCTCGCCCAGAATGGCTGCCAGCGGATTTTCTTTCGATTCAAACAGGAGACAACATGACCCAACGCCCACGTCAACTGCCGCCGGTGCTGCAGAACCTGCCGTTCCCGGTGATCGGTTCGCCGCTGTTCATCATCAGCAATCCCAAGCTGGTGATCGCACAGTGCAAGGCGGGGGTGGTGGGATCCATGCCGGCGCTCAATGCACGCCCCGCCTCCCAGCTGGACGAGTGGCTGGCCGAGATCACCGAGGAGCTCGCCGCGCACAACAAGGCCAATCCCGACAAGCCGGCCGCGCCCTTTGCGATCAACCAGATCGTGCACAAGAGCAATGACCGGCTTGAGCGCGACATGGAACTGTGTGCCAAATACAAGGTGCCCATCATCATCACCAGCCTGGGCGCGCGCGAGGATGTGAACCAGGCCGTGCATGCGTGGGGTGGCGTGGTGATGCACGATGTCATCAACAACACCTTCGCGCACAAGGCGATCGAGAAGGGCGCAGACGGCCTGATTCCGGTGGCGGCAGGCGCGGGCGGACACGCCAGCACCAAGAGCCCGTTTGCCATGGTGCAGGAAATCCGGGAGTGGTTCGACGGCCCGGTGGCCCTGTCCGGCGCGATCGCCACGGGAGGCGCCGTCCTGGCGGCCCAGGCGATGGGTGCCGACTTCGCCTACATCGGCTCGCCCTTCATCGCCACCGACGAGGCAAGGGCGGTGGATGGCTACAAGCAGATGATCGTCGAGAGCAACTCCGACGACATCGTTTACAGCAATTTCTACACCGGAGTGCATGGCAACTACCTCAAGGGCTCGATCCGCAACGCCGGCATGGACCCGGACAACCTGCCCGAGAGCGATCCGAGCAAGATGAACTTTAGTACCGGTGAGGGCGCGAATGCGGCCAAGGCCTGGCGCGACATCTGGGGTTGCGGCCAGGGCATCGGCGTGATCCGTGAGGTGGTACCGGCTGCCGATCTCGTGGAGCGGCTGCGGCGCGAATATGCCGAGGCCAGGGCCCGGCTGTGCGCTGGCTGAGCTGAGGGCTGCTACGGCCCGGCGCCAACCGGGCGTTGCGCTCACTGGCGGAAGAGTTCGCGCAGGGTTTCGAAGAACGAGGGCGGTTCGGTGTATTGCGCGCCCTGGCCGTCGCTGATGTAGGCCACGGCGCCTCCCTGCTGCCATTCGCTGTAGGTCCAGTCCTCGTCACGCTGGACCAGCCCTTCGGGTAGGGGCGGCGTGCCCGCAACGGGCACGTTCGTCAGCGCGGCCTGCATGTAGTCGATCCAGATCGGGAGAGCAAGGCGCGTGGCCGATCCATGGTCGCCCAGGCTGCGCGGTTTGTCGTGTCCCATCCAGACCACGGCGGCGAGGCTCGGCTGGAAGCCCGCGAACCAGGCATCCACCACGTCGTCGGTGGTGCCCGTCTTGCCATACAGGTCGGGGCGCCGCAGCACACTCTGGGCACGCGCGGCGGTGCCACTGCGCGTGACCTCGTTGAGCATGTCGTTGACCAGCCAGGCGTTGCGGGCGGGAATGGCCCGCTGCTCCTCAGCCAGGGCTGTGGGAGGAGGAGCTTCAAACAGAACCTTGCCCTGCGCGTCGACGATTTTTTCGATCACCACGGGGTCGATCGACCAGCCGCCATTGGCCAGGGTGGAGAACGCGCGGAGCATCTGCATTGGCGTGACGAGGCCGGTGCCCAGCGCGAGCGTGAGATTGTCGGGCTGACGGGCGACATCCAGGCCGAAGCGACCCAGCCACTGGCGGGCAGGAGCCACGCCAGCATGTTGCAGCACGCGGACGCTGACCAGGTTGCTCGACTTGGCCAGCGCCTGACGCACTGAAATGGCACCTTCGCCGGGGCCGTAGCTGTTGGACGGGCTCCAGCCGTTGGTGGCGGTGAAGGGGGTGTCGTCCACCTGCGTGCCGGGCATGATGCGCTGCTCGAGCGCGGCCGAATACAGCAGCGGCTTGATGGCGGAGCCTGGCTGTCGCCAGCCCTGGGTGACATGATTGAACGGCTGGCGACCGAAATCGAAACCACCCACCAGCGCACGTACACGGCCGGTCTTCGTGTCCATTGCGACGAGAGCCGCCTCGGCTTCCGGCCATTGCGAGATCGACCAGCGCTTGCCGTTTTGCACGAGGCGCAGGATGGAGCCACGCCGGATCTTCAGTTCGGGCTTGGCCTTGGGGGACAGGCCCGGTGCCGCCCATTTCAGGCCTTCGCCCTGGATCACCACACGTTCGCCGGAAGCCAGCTGCGCGGTCACTTCCTTCGGGCTGGCGGCCAGCACAATGGCCACGCGCAGGGTTTCGTCATCGCCGTGTGGCTTGAGCGCCTGCGCGGCGGCGGCTTCGAGCTCGGGCCCGTCGCCGTTGGGCAGGTCTTCCTGGTCCTCCGGGCCACGCCAGGGGTGGCGCCGGTCCTGCGCGAGCACGCCCTTTTGCACCGCATCGTGCGCGGCACGCTGGTCGGCTGAGACCAGAGAGGTGTAGACGCGGATGCCGGCCGAGTAGGCTTCGGTCCCGAAGCGCTCGACCACCGCGCGGCGCGCCATTTCGGCCACGTGCGCGGCAGGCACGGTGCGCTCGCGTGCGGGCTTGAGCCGGATCTTTTCGGCCCTGGCGGCCGCCAGCTGCGCGTCGTTGATGACGCCCACGGTGTGCATGCGCTGCAGCACCACGCGCTGGCGCTGGATCGCGCGCTGCATGTTGGCCACGGGGTTGGCGTAGTAGGGGTTCTGCGGCAGGCCGGCGAGCATCGCGGTCTCGGCAATGCTGAGCTCGTTCATCGACTTGCCGAAGTAGGTGCGCGCGGCGGCGGCAAAGCCGTAGGCGCGTTGCCCCAGGAAGATCTCGTTGAGGTAGATCTCGAGGATGCGGTCCTTGGACAACTGCTCCTCGACCCGCAGCGCGAGGATGATTTCCTTGGCCTTGCGCTCGACGCTGAATTCTCGCGTCAGCAGCATGGTGCGCACCAGCTGCTGGGTGATGGTGGAGGCGCCCTGGCGCCGGCCGCCGCGGAGGGGGGCCC
>JAEZLX010000040.1 GCA_023415035.1 Pseudomonadota bacterium
GGGCGACAACGTCTCGATCACCGTGAAGCTGATCGCCCCGATCGCCATGGAAGAAGGTCTGCGCTTTGCCATCCGCGAAGGCGGCCGTACCGTCGGCGCCGGCGTGGTTGCCAAGATCATCGAGTAATACCCTGGTTTCAGGGTAAGAGCCGAGTAGGGGTATAGCTCAATTGGCAGAGCGTCGGTCTCCAAAACCGAAGGTTGGGGGTTCGATTCCCTCTGCCCCTGCCACGAAATAGAGATCGGCCCGCGCAAGTGCCGAATTTCGTGGTCGACAAGCCCGCCGAAGTCGAAAGACCTCTGGTGGGCTTGCCTGTCTGAAGACTTGCCTGTTGACAAGGCTGGCGCCTGGCGCCGCCACTTTCTGGAACCTCATGGCCACATCCGAAGTTCAAACCGTCCAAACCGGCGCCGACAAGGCCAAGCTGGCCGCGGCGGCCGTGCTGCTGCTGGGCTCCTTTGTGGCCTTCTACCTGTTGGCGGGCAAGGGTGCGCTGGCGCAGTGGGGCGGCCTGCTGGTCGGCCTGGCTGTGGCAGTGGCCGTCTTCCTGGTGTCGGAGTTGGGCCGCCGTCTGGTGGCTTTCGGCCGCGATGCCTGGCGCGAAGTCAAGAAGGTGGTCTGGCCGACGCGCAAGGAGTCCATCCAGATGACGGCCTACGTGTTCGCGTTCGTCGTGATCATGGCGCTGTTCCTCTGGCTGACCGACAAGACGCTTGAGTGGGTGTTCTACGACCTCGTGCTGGGCTGGAGATAATCAATGACCGAGCAGACCGATCAAAATAGCACGCTGGGAACGCCGACCGAAGGCATGCGCTGGTATGTGGTGCATGCCTATTCCGGCATGGAGAAGGCTGCCGAGCGCAACATCATCGAGCGCATCAACCGCGCCGGCATGCAGCACAAGTTTGGCCGCATCCTGGTGCCGACCGAGGAAGTGGTCGAAGTCCGCAACGGCGTCAAGCGCACCACCGAGCGCAAGTTCTTCCCCGGCTACGTGCTGGTGGAAATGGTGATGGACGACGAGACCTGGCACCTGATCAAGCACACCAGCAAGGTCACGGGCTTCGTCGGCGGTGCCCGCAACCGTCCGGCGCCGATCTCGGAGGAAGACGTCCGCAAGATCGTCGAGCAGATGCAGGAAGGCACCGACAAGCCGCGCCACAAGGTGGAGTTCGTGGTCGGTGAGTATGTCCGTGTCAAGGAAGGTCCGTTCACCGACTTCAACGGCACGGTCGAGGAAGTCAACTACGAGAAGAACAAGCTGCGCGTGTCGGTGACCATCTTCGGTCGCGCCACGCCGGTGGAACTCGAATTCGGCCAGGTCGAGAAGACCTGATCGCCGGGCTGAGGGGCGGATCGATCCAGCGCCCCGTCAGCCTTTTCCCTTTTTCTGGATCCCCAACCGCGAGGAGGCTTTCCCTGAAAGCCGTCAGCACTCGCAGGAGCTGCAAACATGGCGAAGAAAATCGTCGGCTTCATCAAGCTGCAGGTGCCAGCTGGTAAGGCCAACCCCTCTCCCCCGATCGGTCCGGCGCTGGGTCAGCGCGGCCTGAACATCATGGAGTTCTGCAAGGCGTTCAACGCCCAGACCCAGGGCGTCGAGCCCGGTCTGCCGCTGCCGGTGGTGATCACCGCCTTCGCGGACAAGAGCTTCACCTTTGTCATCAAGACCCCCCCGGCCGCCACGCTGATCAAGAAGGCGCTCAAGCTGGACAAGGGCTCTTCCGTGCCCAACAAGAACAAGGTCGGCAAGATCACCCGCGCACAGCTCGAGGAAATCGCCAAGACCAAGCAAAAGGACATGACCGCCGCCGATCTGGACGCGGCTGTCCGTACCATTGCCGGCTCGGCCCGTTCGATGGGTGTGATCGTGGAGGGCGTGTGACATGGCAAAGCTGACCAAGAAGCAAAAAGCCCAGCAAGGCAAGATCGACAGCACCAAGCTGTACCCGCTGACCGATGCCCTGGCCCTGGTGAAGGAATTCGCCAACGCCAAGTTCGACGAGTCCATCGACGTGGCGATCCAACTGGGCGTTGACGCCAAGAAGTCGGACCAGGTCGTCCGTGGCGCCGTCGTGCTGCCCAACGGCACCGGCAAGACCAAGCGTGTCGCCGTGTTCGCGCAGGGTGCCAAGGCTGAAGAGGCCAAGGCCGCCGGCGCCGACGTGGTCGGCTTTGACGATCTGGCTGCCGACATCAAGGCCGGCAAGATCGATTTCGACGTGGTCATCGCCTCGCCCGACGCCATGCGCATCGTGGGTGCCCTGGGCCAGATCCTGGGCCCGCGCGGCCTGATGCCGAACCCCAAGGTCGGCACCGTGACGCCCGACGTGGCCACCGCCGTGAAGAACGCGAAGGCCGGTCAGGTGCAGTTCCGCGTGGACAAGGCCGGTATCGTGCACGGCACGATCGGCCGCCGCTCGTTCGACGCCGACAAGCTCCAGGGCAACCTGGCCGCTCTGGTCGACGCGCTGAACAAGGCCAAGCCGGCCACCAGCAAGGGTGTGTACTTGCGCAAGGTGGCGGTGTCGTCGACCATGGGCGTCGGTGTCCGCGTGGACACGGCCACCATCTCGGCGTAATCGTTGGCAAGAATTCGGGGCTGCCTCGGCGGTCCCGGGTGTGGTGGGCCCGTCCACCGGTCGCCAGACAGGCGGACGGGGCCATCCAAGACCGCTGGTGCCGAAGGTGCCGAAAGGCGCCGGGGCTTAATGGTGAAAGCCAGCGCAGATGGCGATACCGCTGCAGATGGAATCCGTTCCGAAACAGTTGGTCGCTGCAATGAAGCGTGCCGGAGGTCGCAGGACCAAAGGCACATTGAAGGAGTAGACCTTGAGTCTGAATCGCAGTGAGAAAGAAGCGGTCATCAACGAAGTGACCAGCCTCGCCGCTAAAGCTCAAACGCTCGTGATGGCGGAATACCGCGGCATCACGGTCGCTGCCATGGACCAACTGCGCGTGAAGGCACGCAGCAGCGGTGTCAGCCTGAGTGTTCTGAAGAACACCCTGGCCCGCCGCGCTGTGGCCGGCAGCCAGTTCGAAGTGGCCGCCGACCAGATGACCGGTCCGCTGATCTATGGCTTCTCCGAAGATGCCGTGGCCGCCGCCAAGGTGGTGGCCGAGTTCGCGAAGACCAACGACAAGCTGGTCATCCGCGGCGGTGTCTATGGCGGAAAAGTCCTGGACGAAAACGGCGTGAAGCAGCTGGCCAGCATTCCTTCCAAGGAAGTGCTGCTTGCCCAGCTGTGTGGCTTGCTCAAGTCGCCGATCTCCCGCACCGCGGTGGTGCTGGGTGCCCTGGCGGCCAAGAAGGGCGAGGGCGAAGCGGCCGCCGCCTGAGTGCGTGCGCCATCCCCCTGAATCAACCAATTGTTAGGAAATCAAAATGGCATTCGATAAAGACGCATTTCTGACGGCTCTGGACAGCATGACCGTCATGGAACTCAATGACCTGGTCAAGGCCATTGAAGAGAAGTTCGGCGTGTCCGCCGCCGCCATGGCCGCTCCGGCCGCCGGTGGTGCCGCTGCTGGTGGCGCCGCTGCCGCCGAAGAGAAGACCGAGTTCAACGTCGTCCTGACCGACGCCGGCGCCAACAAGGTGTCCGTCATCAAGGCCGTGCGTTAACTGACCGGCCTGGGTCTGAAGGAAGCTAAGGACCTGGTTGACGGCGCTCCGAAGCCCGTCAAGGAAGGCGTTGCCAAGGCTGACGCCGAAGCCGCCAAGAAGAAGCTGGAAGAAGCTGGCGCCAAGGTCGAAGTTAAGTAATACCTTGCGTCATCTGCCCGGGGACAGTGTAGTTTGC
>JAEZLX010000211.1 GCA_023415035.1 Pseudomonadota bacterium
GCCCAGCACCACGTCGCCCGGCTTGACGTTCCGGCCGGTGAGGATCTTGCTCTTTTCGACCGCACCGACGCAGAAACCGGCCAGGTCGTATTCGCCGGCCGGGTACATGCCGGGCATCTCGGCGGTCTCGCCGCCGATGAGAGCGCAGCCCGACAGTTCGCAGCCCTTGGCGATGCCACCGACCACGGCGGCGGCGGTGTCCACGTCGAGCTTGCCGCAGGCGAAGTAATCGAGGAAGAACAGCGGCTCGGCGCCCTGCACCAGCACGTCGTTCACGCTCATGCCCACCAGGTCGATACCCACGGTGTCGTGCATGTTCCATTCGAAGGCCAGCTTGAGCTTGGTGCCCACGCCGTCGGTGCCGCTGACCAGCACCGGCTCCTGGTAACGCTTGGGCACCTCGAACAGGGCGCCGAAGCCGCCGATGCCGGCCATCACGCCCTCGCGCAGGGTTTTCTTGGCCAGGGGCTTGATGCGCTCGACCAGGGCGTCGCCCGCATCGATGTCGACGCCGGCGTCTTTGTAGGACAGAGGAGAGGGGCTGGAGCTCATGGTGGAATCGGCCCGGACCTGGGGCCGGGCGGAGGGTGAAAAAGGGGGCGTGTGGCGATGCCGGACCGCCGAAGCGGGCGGCCCGATAGAATTTGGCGAGATTTTACGGGTTTGCCCGAACCAGCGGCCCGCCACCCGACCAAGCACCACCTCCGACATGACCTTTTCTTCCTACCAGAAGCGCCTGGCCGGCTGGGCTGTGATTGCCGTCGTGCTGTGGCTGCTGCTGTCGATGCTCGCGCCGGTGCTGATGCCGTTCCTGCTGGCCGGTGTGCTGGCCTATGTCCTCCACCCTCCCGTGGAAAAGCTGCGCACCCGGGGTGTGCCGCGCTGGCTGGGCGGTGGCCTGGCGCTGGCGCTGCTGATGCTGGTGGCGCTGTCGGTGATGCTGCTGATCGTGCCGGTGATCACCAAGCAGATCCCGCTGTTCAAGGAGCAGGTTCCGCTGTTGCTGGACAAGGCCGGCGAGCGCCTGCAGGCGCTGGGTGCGCGCTTCGGCGTTCCCGTTCATGTGGACGTGTCGCAGGTGTGCGAATGGATCGGGAACCTGATCGCCGGCAATGAAGGCGACATCGTGGGCGGGCTGCTGTCCTCGCTGCGCATCGGCGGCAGCGCGCTGGCGGCGGTGTTCGGCAACCTGGTGCTCACCCCCATCGTGGCCTACTACCTGCTGCTGGACTGGGGCCCGATGGTCGAGCGCACCCAGCGCCTGATTCCGCCGCGCTGGCGCGATGGCGTGCAGAGTTTTCTCGATGAAACCGACGAGGTGCTGGGGCAGTACCTGCGCGGGCA
Organism: Pseudomonadota bacterium; assembly: GCA_023415035.1. Taxonomy (GTDB): domain Bacteria; phylum Pseudomonadota; class Gammaproteobacteria; order Burkholderiales; family Burkholderiaceae_C; genus Hydrogenophaga. The sequence continues at coordinate 1,345 of JAEZLX010000211.1, forward strand.
GCTGGTGGTGATGGGCGTGCTGGCCGTGTTCTACACCGTGGGCCTGATGATCGTCGGCCTGGATCTGGCGCTGCCGATCGGGGTGTTCACCGGACTGGCCGTGTTTGTGCCCTATCTGGGCTTCGGCGTGGGTCTGGTGCTGGGCCTGCTGGCGGCGGCGCTGGAATTCCAGACCCTCTGGGGCGTGGCGGCGGTGGGCATCGTGTATGCCGTGGGACAGGTGGTCGAGAGCTTCTTCGTGACCCCGCGGCTGCTGGGCGAGCGCATCGGCCTGCACCCGATCGCCGTGATCTTCGCCCTCATGGCCTTCGGGCACCTGTTCGGTTTTGTCGGGGTGCTGGTGGCATTGCCTGCCAGTGCCGTGCTGTTGGTGGGCATCCGCCGCCTGCGGCGCAGTTATCTCAATAGCGACCTGTACCTGAAGGCACCCGTGGTATCGGCCGCACCCGCGCCCGCTCCCGCGCCTTCCAGCCAGGAATCGGGCTCATGAGCGTTGGAGGAATGCGGACGATGCGACAGTTGGCGCTGGATATCGGCATGGCGCCGGTGCCCACACTGGATAACTTTGTCGCGGTGGGCAATGAGGGAGCACTGGAGCATCTGCGCATGTGGGCGACCAATCCGCTGCGTTCGCCCGTGCCCACCTGCCTCTGGGGCGAGAGCGGCAGCGGCAAGACACACCTGCTGCGGGCGGTGCGCGAGTGCCTGCGCGAGCAGGGCGGACGCGCGGGCTGGATGGACGCGGACACGCACCAGCCCGAGGAATTCGACGACGGGTGGGACGTGGTGCTGCTGGACGACGTGCATCTGTTCACGGCCAGCCAGCAGGCGGCGGCCTTCAACTGGTTTGTCAATGCCCAGACGCCGGTCAGCGGGCGGGCGCGCTGGGTGCTCGCCACGGCCGACCGGCCGCCGGCCGACCTCAAGCTGCGCGAGGACCTGCGCACGCGCCTGGGCTGGGGCCATGTGTTCCACCTGGTCGCGCTGGGCGAGTCGGAGCGCCGCTCGGTGCTGCGCCGCGCCGCCGACGAGCGAGGCGTGTTCCTGGGCGACGAGGTCATGGACTTCATGCTCAACCGCTTCTCGCGCGACCTCTCCAGCCTCATGATGCTGCTGGACCGGCTCGACGACTATGCGCTGCGCACCCAGCGCGCGATCACGATTCCGCTGATCAAGTCGATGCTGGAAAACGAGTGACCGGAACCCTTTCTGAATGAATCTTGCCCTTTTTGACCTGGACCACACGCTGCTGCCGCTCGACTCGGACTACGCGTGGGGCGATTTCGTCGTGACGCTCGGCTGGCGCGCCGCCGAGGCGCAAACCCGCGCCAACGACTACTTCTACGAGCAGTACAAGGCCGGCACGCTCGACATCAACGAGTACATCCGCTTTTCCGTCGAGGCGCTGCGCGAGCATGGCGTGGAGGCGGCCGACGCCGCGCACCGGCGCTTCATGCGCGAGGTGATCGAGCCGGCCATCCGGCCTGCCGCGCTGGAGCTGGTGCGAGCCCACCAGAAGGCCGGTGACGAGGTGGTGATCGTGACCGCGACCAATGAATTCGTCACGCGCCCGATCGCCCGTGCCTTTGGCGTGGACGAGCTGATCGCGATCGAACTGGAGCGCGACGCGCAGGGCAATCCCACCGGCGCCATCCGGGGCACGCCGTCATACCGTGAAGGGAAGGTCGCGCGTGTGGAACAATGGCTGTCCGCGCGCGGACTGGATTGGAGCCGCGTCGCGCACAGCACCTTCTACAGCGACTCGATCAACGACCTGCCGCTGCTGGAAAAGGTGCACGAGCCCGTGGCCACCAATCCGGACGAACGTCTCAGGGCCGTTGCCACCGATCGTGGCTGGCGCATCCTCCATCTCTTCGAATGATCAAGAAACTCATCGACAAACTGCTGGGCAAGTCCCGTGCCCAGGGCGGCAAGGCCGCCAAGTTCGGCAAGCGCGAGGACGTGCCCGCCAGCGTGCACGGCATCGATCCCAAGCTCGTGGACCAGCGCGCCATCGACGTGGTGCGCACGCTCAAGCAGGCGGGGTACGAGGCCTACATCGTGGGTGGTGCCGTGCGCGACCTGCTGCTGGGTTTGCGCCCGAAGGACTTCGACGTGGCCACCAATGCCACGCCCGAGCAGGTCAAGAGCCTGTTCCGGCGCGCCTTCATCATCGGCCGGCGCTTCCGCATCGTCCACGTGGTGTACGGCCGCGGGCGCGAGCACGAGGTGATCGAGGTCTCGACCTTCCGCGCCTACCTGGACAGTGCCGATGCCGAGCAGGTCAGCGGCAACGAGCGCACGTCCAAGGGGCAGCTGGCAGGCATGAAGCACGCCGTGGACGCCAGCGGCCGTGTGCTGCGCGACAACGTCTGGGGGCCGATCGAGCAGGACGCGGCGCGCCGCGATTTCTCGATCAACGCCATGTACTACGACCCGGAAACGCAGGTCGTGGTCGATTTCCACCATGGCATCCGGGACGCGCAGAAGAAGACGCTGCGCATGATCGGCGACCCCGCGGTGCGCTACCGTGAGGACCCGGTGCGCATCATCCGTGCCGTGCGCTTTGCCGCCAAGCTCAACGGTGTCGGTTTCAAGCTCGATGCGAAGACGCGGGCGCCGATGGTCGCCTCGCTGGCACTGCTGCACGATGTGCCGCAAAGCCGCCTGTTTGACGAGATGCTCAAGCTGCTGCAGACCGGCCACGCGCTGGCCAGCATCGAGCAGCTCAAGGCCAATGGCCTGAAGGGAATCTATCCGCTGCTGGATCTGGTGGTGCAGCGCGCCGAAGACCCGTTTGTGCGGCTGGCGCTGCAGGACACCGACCGCCGCGTGGCCGAAGGCAAGCCGGTGGCACCGAGCTTCCTGCTGGCCTGTGTGTTGTGGTCGGATGTGCGTCAGGGCTGGAACGAGCGCCTGCGTGCGCAGCCTGGCCAGCGCCCGGTGCCGCCGTTCCAGGCCCTGCAGGCGGCGGTGGACGAGGTGTTCGATGCCCGTATCGGCGACGTCTCGGGCCGCGGCAAGCTGGGCACCGACATGCGCGAGATCTGGGTCATGCAGCCGCGCTTCGACAAGCGCGTGGGCGCTTCGCCCTTCTGCCTGGTCGAGCAGCCGCGCTTCCGGGCTGGTTTCGATTTCCTGCGCCTGCGCGCCCAGACCGGCGAGGTGGATGAGGAGCTGGCCCACTGGTGGGAAGCCTTCAGCCTGGCCGACGAAGAGCGCCGCCGTGACATGGTGGATGCGCAGCGCAAGGCCAACCAGCCCAAGGCGGCCGGTGGGCGGGTGCGCCGCGTGAAGAAGGACGACACCGGCGCACCGGCACAGGCGCCCGATGACGATCCGCGTTTCCGCTCCATCGAGGGTGATGAGGGCGGGGACGGCGAACAGGCGGCAGACGGCGGGATGCCGGCTCCCGAGGGCAGCGCGCCCGCGAAGAAGCGCCGCCGCCGCCGCAAGCCATCGTCGGGCAAGCCCAATGGCGGAGGCAGCGAAGGCCAGGCCGATGCGGCCTGAGGTCCAGGCCTGCGTTGCCCTGGGCGCGAACCTTGGCGATGCGGCACAGTCGCTGCGTGACGCGCTGGCCGCGCTGGATGCCCACCCGGCCGTGCGCGTGCTGCGGACCTCGTCTTTCTATCGCACGGCACCGGTCGAGGCGTCGGGGCCGGACTTCATCAACGCCGTGACGCTGGTGGCCACCACGCTGACGGCGCCCGGTCTGCTGGCGGTGCTGCAGGACATCGAGCAGGCCGCCGGCCGTCTGAGGCCTTACCGCAACGCTCCGCGGACCCTGGACCTCGATTTGTTGACGTATGGCACGGCGCGGATCGATTCGCCTGCTTTGACGGTACCCCACCCCCGTATGATGGAACGGGCCTTCGTGCTGGTGCCCCTGCATGAGGTGCTGCCCGCGCTGGTGCCCCCACAGGCACTGGACGCCGTGCGGCACCAGGCGGTGGAGCGGCTGGACTGACGCGGGCCTGTGCCCAGCCGAGGTCCCGTCATGCCCCTTCGATCCGACATTTTCCGCTTCCGTCCGCTCATGGTGGTGTTGGCCGCTGCCGCGTTGCTGCTGGCGTTGGCCGGCTGCGCGTCCGCGCCAACGGACCGCGGCGAGGTCAAGGCCGAGCCGATGACCTCGCAGGACCTGATCCAGTCCGACGTGAACCGCATGGCCACGCTGGGCATGCGCGACAACCTGACCAGCATCTACCTGCTGGCGGACAAGTTGTACCGGCGCAATCCGAAGGAGTGGCGCAAGGGCGCCGCCGCCAGCCGCGAGACCGCCCTGCAAACCCTGCGCGAGTCGATCGAGGGCCGGCAGCCCTGGCCCGCGCTGGGCGAGCGGCGCGACATCCAGGCGCTGGCGCTGTCACTGCAGCCCGAGTTCCAGGGCGACCGCGTGGCGGCGTTCTGCCATGCCCTGGCCGACATGATCATCACCGCGCACGGTGGAAAGACGAGCTTTCACCTTCTTGACGGGCTTGATGCGCAGACGGTCTACAACGCCGCGCGCAACGTGGAGATCGCGGTCTGGTTGCTGGCGCAGCGGCGCGACGCGGCTGGCCGGCCGCTGTTGCTGGCCGACGAGATCGGTCCTCAGGGGCGCAACCTGAGCTTCGAGCGCGAGTTCGGCAAGATCATTGCCCGGCTCGACCTGCTGGCCGAGGTAACGTCGGAGAAGTACCGCCGGGCGGTGGTCAGCTACGTGCAGAGCTTCGTGGGCGGGACGCTGCTGCAGTTCCTGCCCGTGGGCACGCTGGCGGCGAGCGTTACCCCCTGATCACGGGGCCAGGCGCTGGCGCAGCCAGCTGCCGTCGTCCTGCCGCGTGTAGCGCAGGCGGTCGTGCAGCCGGCTCTTGCGGCCCTGCCAGAACTCCCAGCGGTCGGGCACCAGACGGAAACCGCCCCAGTGTGGCGGCCGGGGCGGCTGCAGCAGGAACTGCGCGCTGTACTTCGCGGCGTTGGCCACCAGAACCGAGCGGCTCTCGATCACCTGGCTTTGCGGGCTGGCCCAGGCGCCGATGCGGCTGTCCAATGGGCGGCTGTTGAAGTAGGCGTCGCTTTCCTCGGCGCTGGTCTTCTCGACCACGCCCTCGATGCGCACCACGCGCTCGAGCTCCACCCAGTGGAACTGCAGGGCCGCATAGGGGTTGCCGGCGAGCTCGCGGCCCTTGCGGCTGTCGTAGTTGGTGTACCAGACGATGCCGCGTTCGTCGTAGCCCTTGATGAGCACGACGCGCGTGCTCGGGCGCAGGTCGGATCCCACGGTGGCCACCGTCATGGCATTGGGTTCGGGGACTTCGGCGCGGATGGCCTCGCCCAGCCACTGGTCGAACTGATTGAGCGGGTCGGCGTGCGAGGCCTGCTCGTTCAGCTCGGCCTTCTCGTAGCTTTTTCTCAGGTGGGCGATGTCGGAAGAGATGCTCATGGTGTGGCAAGGGAAGGTTGGACGGGGCAGTCGGGCAGGTCGTCTGCCAGGGTCAGCAGGCGGGCCAGCGCGTGGTCCTCGATGCCGTGCCGGCGCAGGCCATGCAGGGTCTGTCGGGCGTAGTCGAGCGTGGTGCCGTAGCGGCCGCGCGCGTGGGCAAAGATCTCGCGGTACTGCGCTTCAGTGAGGGGGCCGGTGTAGCTGGGGCTGCGGCGCGAGAGGGTGAAGGCCAGCGCGCGCACCGGGCCCTGCGGCGTGTGGCACAGCAGCCATTTGGGGTCGTAGACCGGGTTGGGCATCTCGCGCGCCCACAGCGCGGGCATGGCCGCCTCGACCTGGTCGTGTGGCAGGCGCAGGGCCATACCGTCGCAGCTGCCGCCACGCATGAGGGCGAACACCAGGCCAGGGCGCTCGGGCGTGCCCCGGTTGACCCGGCTCCACATGTGCAGGCAGCGGTGGTAGCCGTGCACGCGCGCCGGGCGCTGCTCGGCGGCCTCGAACTCGGGCCGCCAGACCAGCGAGGCGTAGCCGAACACCCACAGGTCGGCGCCGGGGCCAAAGGCGCGCCACTGCTCCAGCGTGGCGGCCATCATGGCCGCGCCGTCGCGGCGGGCGGGGTCCCAGCTCTCAAGGCGAAGCGGGCGCGGGGCAGGTGGTGCAAGGGCGCTGTCAGGGCTTGGCATCTACAATCGACTGTTGTTCACCCCTCGCATTGTCACGCTTTCCCAGCCTTCCGATTCACGGAGAAACCGACCCATGTCTTCCCAAGATAACGACCAGGATATTCGTGTTGTGGCCGTCGTGCTGATTTCCGCCATTTTGCTGGCTGTGGGCCTGGCCCTGGGCATGGGCGTGAGCAAGGCCCGTTCGGGCGCGGGCGCTGCTGTGTCTGCTGAGGCCGGTACTGTGGCCAGTGGCGCCGCAAGTGCCATGGCGGGTGCAGCTGCTGCCTCAACGGCCGGTGGCGAGTCTGGTGCGGGTGCGGCAGGGGCATCGGCTGCAACGTCGGCGCCTGCGGCGCTGGCTGCTGCTGACGATGCCAGCATCGTGGTCGAAAACGGTGTGGTCAAGTTCTATTTCGCGGTCGGCAAGGCCGACATGGCACCGGGTGCCGTGGAGGCCCTGACGGACGCCATTGACGCGGCCAAGGGCGGCCGCAAGCTGGTGATTTCGGGCTTCCATGACGCCACCGGCAATGCCGCGACGAACGCCGAGCTGGCTCGCCAGCGCGCCGTGGCCGTGCGCGATGCCCTGGTGGCTGCGGGCGTGGATGCCGCCCGGATCGAACTGAAGAAGCCCGAAGAAACCACCGGCTCGGGCAACGCGGCCGAGGCGCGCCGCGTGGAAGTGCTGATCGCCGACTGAGCACGGGAGGCCGCGCGCGGATGGCGCGGCCGGTGATGCCTCAGCGCAGGCCCTGGCCGCTTTCGTCGTCCTGGCGCTGGATCAGCTCGATCTTGTAGCCGTCCGGGTCTGTCACGAAGGCGATGACGGTGGTGCCGCCCTTGACCGGGCCGGCTTCGCGCGTCACGTTGCCGCCGGCGGCCTTGATCTTTTCGCAGGCCGCGTAGGCGTCGGGCACCCCGATGGCGATGTGGCCGTAGGCCGTGCCCATCTCGTACTGCTCGGTGCCCCAGTTGTAGGTCAGCTCGATTTCGGCCTGGCCGGGATTGCCGCCCTCGTAGCCAACGAAGGCCAGCGAGTACTTGTACTCGGGGTTCTCGGACGTGCGCAGCAGCTGCATGCCCAGTACCTTGGTGTAGAAGTCGATCGAGCGCTGCAGGTTGCCCACGCGCAGCATGGTGTGAAGGAGTCGCATCGTGGTGAGGTCCTTGTGTAGGGGGAATGGAACAGCGGGAATTATCCGCCGCCACCCTTGCCGCCTGCAGGCGCGCGGGTACTGCCGCGCCGCAGGGCATCACCACGCTGGGGCGTGTGGCCCGCGCCCTATGACTCGCTGCCCCAGCCCAGCTCGACCAATCCCGTAAAGCCGCCCCAGAACATGCGCATGCTGTCGAAGGGCATGTTTTCGGGCTTGGTTTCGCAGATGCGCGGGTCTTTCATCACGAGCGCGTTGATGCGGTCGCGCTCGGCGCGCGAGGCGTAGACGATCCACGAGAAAACCGCGACTTCGTCGTTCTTGAGCTGCACGGCCTGCGGGAACGACGTGAGCTTGCCGGGTTGCACGTCGTCACCCACGCACTCGAAGTACTGCAGGGCGCCGTACTCCAGCCAGACCTCGCCGGCCTTTTGCGCGATGGCGCGGTAGGCCTGGAGCTTGGCGCGGGGTACGGGCAACACGAATCCGTCGACGTAATGCATGTGAGTCTCCTCTGGTTATGGACCGTCACTTCATGGAGTGCAGGCCGATCATGTTTCCTTCGGTGTCAACGACGAGCGCGCAGAAGCCGTAGGGGCCGATGGAAAATTTGGGTGTGTGGACCTTGCCGCCAGCGGCCTCCACGCGGGACTGCTCCTCGGCGCAATCCTCGCAGCCGAAATACACCAGCGTGCCGCCGCCACCCGGAGACACTCCATCCATGCGCACCAGCATGCCGCCGGTTCCGGGCAGGCCCATGTCGGTGGGGAAGCTGACCATCTCCGAGCCGCCGGCGTCGCCATCGGGGGCGGGCAGCGGCTCGAGCGTGCGCTGGAACACCGCTTCGTAAAAGCGCCGGGCGCGTGCCATGTCGTGCACGTAGATCTCGAACCAGACGACGGGGTTGTGGTCTTTCATGGTGTGGACTCCGGTTGGTGGTCGGTGATCTGTCCGCCCAGGACGCGGGTCAGGCGGTCGAGGTTCTGCTCGTTGGCCGGAACGGCCCGATGGCGGACGGCGTCCGCGGTTCGGGCGTCGTCGAAGGTCTGCTCCCACTCCAGCAGCGTGCCGCTGCCGGCGGGCGTGAGGGTGATCGTCAGCGTGAAGAACGGTTCGCAGTCATGGCGGATGACGACCTGCCGGTCGGGTTCCAGCGATTCGAACCGGTTGCTGTTGGCGTAGTCGGTGCCGTCAGGCCCGTGCATGACGAACTTCCAGCGGCCGCCGGGCCGGAACTCGAATGTCTCGAACGTGTTGGTGAAGCCCTCCGGCCCCCACCAGCGTGCCAGCAGGCCGGGTGTGGCCATGGCGCCGTAGATGGCCTGCGGCGGGAAGGGCAGGATGCGGGAAGTGGCCAGTGTGCGTTCGTCTTGCCGCATGGCAGGCTCCCGGGCGGTCATGCCCCGGCCGTGACACGGCCTTCGACGTAGCGGCCGAAGTTGTCGAGGATGGACTGCCAACCCTCGCGCTGCATCTCCGGGGGATAGACGTTCTCGGCCTCGAAGGTCTCGCGCACGGTGGTTTCGCCGCCGTCCGCGTGGAACTCGACCCGGACCCGCCGCCCGTCGTCCATCGTGTACTCGACGAGCCGCTCGGGTTCGATGCGGGTGTAGGTGGCCACGAAATCGAAGCCCTGGCTGCCGTCGCGCGCTTCCATACGGGCCATGAGCTGGCCGCCTTCGCGCAGGTCCACACTGGCGCGGGGCGTGTGCCAGTCGGGCGAGGCGGCATTCCACTGTTCGATGGCACGTGGGTCGTTCCAGGCGGCCCAGGCCTGAGCCACGGGTGCCTTGATGCGGGTTTCGACGGTGATGTCCATGAGGGTCTCCTTGCCGGTGGTGGGTGGGTCAGTGGCCGTCATAAGCCGCCTGCAATGCGGCGATGTCGAGCTTCTTCATCTTCATGAGCGCCTGCATCGCGCGTTGCGAGGCAGCGTGGTCGGGGGAGTTCATCATCCGTTCCCAGTCGCGCGGGGTGACCTGCCACGACAGGCCAAAGCGATCGGTGAGCCAGCCGCATTGCTGCGCGGCGGGGTCGCCACCTGCGGTGAGTGCGTCCCAGAAGAGGTCGATCTCGGCCTGGCTGTCGCAGTTGATCATCAGCGACACGGCGGGTGTGAAGCTGAAGTGAGGGCCGCCGTTGAGGGCCAGCATCTCCTGGCCGTCGAGCGTGAAGGAGACCGTCATGACCGAGCTGGGCGGCTTGCCGTGCTCTTCCTTGCCCGCCTCACCGTAGTGCGTCACGCCGAAGATGCGCGAGTTGGGAAAGATGCCGACATAGAAGCGGGCGGCTTCTTCCGCCTGGGAGTCGAACCATAGGCAGGGCTGTATGCGCGAAACGATCCGGGGCATGGTTATCTCCCGATGTTTGTGGACGATGTACACATCCTAGGAGCTAAAATGGACGCTGTCCACATCGTTTGTCCGATGAGGCGTAATTTTTTGTTTTTCGCCCGCTGAACCCACACCATGGCCACGGCCCGCCGTCCCCAGGCGCGATCGACCTATCATCACGGCGATCTGCGTGCCGCACTGGTCAACGCCGGTCTGGAGCTGGCACGCGAGGGTGGCCCCAAGGCCGTGGTCCTGCGCGAGGCCACGCGCCGTGCGGGCGTGGCACCGAATGCGGCCTATCGCCACTTCTCCAGCCACCAGGCGCTGTTCGATGCCGTGCGCGCCGCGGCCCTGGGCCGGTTGGCCGAGGTGATCGAACGCGAGCTGCAGCGCGCGGAAGCGGAGCCGGACCCTGCAGTGCGGGCCCGGGCGATGCTGGCGGCGGTCGGGCGCGGATATCTTTCCTTCGCCCAGGCCGAGACGGGCTGGTTCCTTACCGCGTTTGCGTCCGGCGCTTTCGACGTCCAGATGCCGGCGGATCCGGTGCGCATGGCTGAGAAGGGGCTCAACCCCTTCGAGTTGCTGAGCTATGCGCTGGATGAGATGGTGAAGGCCGGCGTGCTGCCGCCTGAGCGGCGGCCGGGGGCGGAGTTCCTGGCCTGGTCAACGGTGCACGGCATGGCACTGCTGATCATCGACGGGCCGCTTCGCCGCGCGCCCGTCGCCGTGCGCCAGGCGCTAGGGGCGCGGCTTCTTCACATGGTCGAAACCGGCATCTGAGTGCCGGCGGCCGGTCACAGGCCGATGAGCCTAACCAGAGCTTCGGTGCCCAGGGAGCCGGCCTGCAGGATGGCTTCGCCGCTTTGCCGATGACGCGTCACGATGAAGGGGACGGCGTCGGCGTTGAGCTCGTTGAGCAGTTGGGTGTTGGCACGAATGGCCTGTTCGATGTCCTCGGGAATGCTCGACGACGCCGAGGTGCCGCCTGCACCCGACAGGAGCGACTGCTCGTGCGCGGTCATGGCTTCGACCGGTGACGCCGCCTGCAGGATGGCCGCCCCTTGCGGCAGGCTCTTGGGGCCGAGCAGTGACACGGGCATCCACACGAAGCGGACGCGATCCATGAGAGGCTGCGAGGCTTCCCACAGATGCGCGCAGTGGGGGCATTGCGGGTCGAACAGCACGTAGACCACCTGGCCGCTCATCAGGGAGCCGGCGGTGAAGCCCTTGCCCCGCGTCGCCACCGCGTCCACGGCGTTGGCCGGGGCTATGGTTCGGGATGGGGCGGCTGCAGGGGACGAGGCGGATTCGCCGGCGTCGCGCGAGCACGCTGCCATGCCCAGTGCGAGGGCCAGGGAAAGGGGCAGGGCAAGGAGTCGGGTCGTTTTCATGGGTGACGGAACCTGGGAAGAATGTGTCTCAGGCCATCATGCTGCCACGAACCCGGCTCGCGCGCCCGATGGCCTGTTCCGGTCAGCGGCCGATCACCACGTTGATGATGAGTCCGGTGCGGTTCACCAGCACGTAGTCCGGGCCGACCTGCACCCAGTGGTGGCGTGCGGGTGGCGGCGGCAGTCGATGGATGCGGTAGTCGGTCACGAAGTAGTTCCTGTGACGAAGGTCTGCCGGCAAATGCGCGCCCTTGCGGAATTCGGGGCCGCGCGCGTTGTAGTGGCGGGCGGGTGGCGGCGCAGGCCGGTGCCCGGGGGCGGCCTGGGGGTGGCGCGGGGGTGGCGGCGGGGCCGGACGGTGGACCTGCGCCGGCGGACGCGGCGGCTGATGCGGCGCAGGCGAGGGATGCGGACGGTTCGGGCCAGGATGCGGCGGCGGACCGCCGTGCGGGCCTTGGGCCATGGCAGACAGGGTCGTGCCGCCAATCGCGGTGACCAGCAGCGTACGGATCAGGTGTCGGCGTTGCATCGAGAACTCCTTGTTGGTGTTGGTGAGCCTTGATGCTGCGCCCGGGACGTTTCCCGCTTGTAAATGGGCAGCGACGCGCATGCAAAGAACGTTGCAAACTGACGGGGCACCCGTGCAGGCTTGGCGACAATTGCCGCATGCCCATGCACACACTCGAACAACTGCGCGCCGGAGAACTGGCCGGCGCGCGCCGGCTGGACCTGTCGGCCGGCCTGACGCAGTTTCCGACCGACATCTTCGATTTGGCCGACAGCCTGGAGGTGCTCAACCTCAGCGGCAACCGGCTCGCGGACCTGCCACCCGACCTGGGCCGCCTGCGGCGGCTGCGCATCCTCTTCTGCTCGGACAATGACTTCACACATCTGCCCGAATGCCTGGGCGACTGCCCGGCGCTGGAGATGGTGGGCTTCAAGGCCAACCGCATCCGGAACGTGCCGGCCGGGGCGTTGCCGTCGCGGCTGCGCTGGCTGATCCTGACCGACAACCTGATCGAGGCGCTGCCGGATGCCCTCGGCGAGCGTCCCGCGTTGCAGAAACTCATGCTCGCCGGCAACCGCCTTCAGGCCCTGCCGGACTCGCTCGCCGGCGCGAAGCGGCTCGAGCTGCTGCGCATTTCGGCGAACGGGCTGAGAGCGTTGCCGGAATGGCTGGCGCAGATGCCGTGTCTGTCCTGGCTGGCGCTGTCAGGCAACCCGCTTGAATGGCCGCGCCCTGCGGTGCCGGAACTGCCGTCCGTGTCATGGGCCCGCCTGACGGTGGGCGAACGTCTGGGCGGTGGCGCCTCGGGTGACATCCATCATGTGGAAGCGGCTGGTTCGGGCAAGGCCTGGGCGCTCAAGCTGTTCAAGGGCGAGGTGACGAGCGACGGCAGGCCCGAGGACGAGCTGCTCGCCAGCCTGGTGGCCGGGGCGCACCCGGCGCTGATTTCGCCCGTGGCAACGCTGAGGGATCATCCGCAAGGCACGCGCGGCGTGTTCATGCCGTTGCTGCCGGCCGATCACGCGACGCTGGCCGGGCCGCCCAGCTTCGACAGCTGCACGCGCGACGTGTATGCCGAGGGGCAGGCGTTCGGGGCGGGGTCGGTGCTGGGCATCCTGCGCGCGATGGCCGGCGCGCTGGCGCATCTGCATGCCCGTGGCGTGATGCACGGCGACTTTTACGCCCACAACATCCACTGGTGCCGGGAAACGGGGCAGGCCATGCTGGGCGATTTTGGCGCTGCCACGCTGCTGCCCTTGCAGACGGTGCCGCAAGCCCGTGATTTCCTCGCGCTGGAGGTGAGGGCGTTCGGCTGCCTCATGGATGAGCTGGTCCGGCGCCTGGTGCCGGATGAAGCCGGGCTGGCCGCGCGCCTGCAGCCCTGGGTGCAGGCCTGCCTGGACGAGGTGCCCACGCAGCGGCCGACGATGGCCGAGCTGGCGGAGGCGCTCGATCGGGTGTGAGCCGGTTCAGGCCTGCGAGGCCTCGGGTTGCCGGCGGTCGGTCGACGGGCCGTTGCCCGACTGGAGTGCCCGATGTGCCGGCGCCAGCGCCTCGCGGATGGTGGGGATCTCGCCCCATACGCTGACGATGCCGGGATAGTCGCGGTTGGCCTGGGCGATCAGGTTGCGCTGCCCTTCGATGCCTGCCAGGGTTTCGCCGAAGCGCTGCTCGACCTGGTTGATCTCGACACGATGGCGTTCGACCATCGCCTGCACGTGCCTGGCCTCTTCCAGACCGACATCGGACGGGTTGTCGTACAGGCCGAACACCGTGGCCTCCATCAGCCGCCGCTTGCGCAGTCCCGCCTCCAGTTCGATGGCCTTGCCCCAGCAGTTGTACCGCAGCTGGAACCAGGCCTCGGCGCGATCACCTTCGGCCAAAGCCGCCATCAGCGGGTGATCTTCGGTGAGTGTTTGCGTGGCGCGGCTGTAGGTGAGGGACACGATGGCCAGGCGCTCGTCGCAGCGCGGCATGTCGAACCGGTTGGCGTGGACCTCGTGGTCGCGGGTCGATGCCACCAGCAGCCGGTTGGCTTCGGCTTCCGTCAGTACCTTCTCGAAGGCCAGCGCCAGTTCGATCCGGTCGGTGCTGGGTGCCTGGTCGATGCGCGAGAGATGCGCCCACCCTTCGGAGGTGAGGTCGATATCCGCGTCGCGCCATATGGCGACGTTGTTGTTGCGCATGAAGCTGTAGCCCCAGCCGATCAGGGCTCGGCTGCCCGAGCGCTGGACGCGCCGGTGCAGGACGCCGGACTCGGCAATGAGCAGACGCAGCCGGTGCGCGTATTGCTCGGCCGTGAGAAGCTTGTATCGCATGTGTGACGGTGGCTGGAGTCGGGGTGCCTGTGCGCCTGATTTGGTATGCCAGGCCCCTCGCTGTTCTTGTGACGCAGCATGTTAGTCCAAGGCATGGTGCGCTGCAGCACAAATTGGTGTGCTCGCGACGCTCCCAGCCCCGGAATTGGGTTCAAACCCATGCAAATCAAGGGGGTCCGGGCCTTTTCATGGTTTTCCCTGATGCCGGTGCGGCGTCAGAGGAACCAGGCGCCGAGCTGTACCCCCATGCCCAGCGAGCGGACGCGGTAGTTGTAGTCGATCAGGCTTTCGCCGTAACCGTCGAACCACTGCACATAGCCCCGCAGGTTTTTGTAGAGCGGAAAGCTCCAGTCCAGCTGGACGGCCCCCTTGCGGGTGCTGAAATTGCGCCGGAGCATGGCACTGAACTCGTGCGAGCCGGCGCTGTAGACCGCGGTCAGCTCCATGTGGCCGAGGTAGTCGACGATGTCGGGGTTGTCGTCGTCCTCGGGGTCCTCGCTGAGGCGGTGCCACACCCGCAGGTTCAGCGCGACCGGGCGCGATTCCCAGAGTGCTTCGGCAAAGACCCGGTTCCAGCTGCGCGAGAGATCGCCAGCCTGACCGTTGGACTGGTGGTTGAAGCCCAGGCCGAAGGTGCGGAACTGGCCGCCCAGGAAGGGAACCTCGGTGCGCCAGCGGCCCCAGACCTCGGGTTCGTGGTTGGTTTCGCGGAAGGGCGACGACATCTGCTTGTTGAACATCTGCCAGAACGAGCGGTTGGTGTACCCGGCCATGATGTCCACCGGGGTACCCAGGGCGTTCAGCAGGAGGGGGGCCTTCAGGCTGATCTGGAATTTGGCTTCCACGCGGTCCAGGGGCGGAATGTCGGCGCCGT
>JAEZLX010000087.1 GCA_023415035.1 Pseudomonadota bacterium
GGCTGCGGGGCGGGGCTCTTGTCTGTTCTCCGTTGACTGGGGGGGCGGGTGCGCCACGCGCACCGGCCGTTGTCATCACTCGAATTCGATGATGATCTGGTCGACCGCCAGCGAGTCGCCCTTGGCCGCGACGATCTTGCTGACCACGCCATCGGCGGCGGCGAAGAGGACGTTTTCCATCTTCATCGCCTCGATGACAGCCACACGCTCACCGGCCTGTACCTTCTGGCCTGGCTGCACGGCGATGTCCACCAGCAGACCCGGCATGGGCGAGAGCACGAACTTGCTCATGTCCGGCGGTGCCTTGAACGGCATCAGCTGGTACAGCTCGGCCATGCGCGGCGACACGACCATGGTTTCCAGCCGGGTGCCGTTGTGCTGCACGACCAGCGCCAGCGGGTTCTTCGGAGAGCCACGCTCCATCTGTGCGGTGAAGGGCTCGCCGTTGACCTCGCCAGAGATGACGATGTCGTTCAGGCGCGAGGGCGAGCTGATCTTGAAGCGCTTGTCGCCCACCTTGACCGAGGCGTAACCGGTCTCGCCGACGAACTCGTCCACGTGCACCGGCGTATAGCGGTGCTTGCCGTCGGCAGAGAGGCTGATCACTGTGTAGTCGCTGCCCACCTTCACGCCATAGCCGGGCAACTGGCCGGAAATGCCGGTCGCACGCTCGCGCGACTTGCGACGCACAAAGGCCGCCAGCGCCACGAGGAAATCGGGATCGTCGTGCGGCACATCCTCGGCACGGAAGCCGTCGGCGTAATGCTGCGCGATGAAACCGGTGTTGAAGTTGCCCGCCACGAAGTCCGGGTGCGCCAGCAGCGCCGCCTGGAACGGGATGTTGCTGTTGATGCCGCGGATCACGAAGCCGTTGAGCGCCTCGCGCATCTTGGCGATGGCGTCGTTGCGGTCCTTGCCATGCACGATGAGCTTGGCGATCATCGAGTCGTAGTACATGGGGATCTCGCCCCCCTCATACACGCCGGTGTCCACTCGCACGCCGTACTTGTGCGCCGTGTCCGACTGCCACATCGATTCCTTCGGCGGCGTGAAACGCACCAGACGGCCCGTGCTCGGCAGGAAGTTGCGGAAAGGGTCTTCGGCATTGATGCGGCACTCGATGGCCCAGCCGTCGCGCTTGACGTCCTCCTGGCGGATGGACAGCTTTTCGCCGGCAGCCACGCGAATCATCTGCTCCACCAGGTCCAGCCCCGTGATGCACTCGGTCACCGGGTGCTCCACCTGCAGGCGGGTGTTCATTTCCAGGAAGTAGAAGTCCTGGTTCTTGCCGACCACGAATTCCACCGTGCCGGCCGACTGGTACTTCACGGCCTTGGCCAGGGCCACGGCCTGCTCGCCCATGGCCTTGCGGGTTTCGTCGCTGATGAAGGGCGACGGCGCCTCCTCGATCACCTTCTGGTGGCGACGCTGGATCGAGCACTCGCGCTCGTTCAGATAGATGACGTTGCCATGGCTGTCGCCCAGGATCTGGATCTCGATGTGGCGCGGCTGCTCGACGAATTTCTCGATGAAGATGCGGTCGTCACCGAAGCTGTTGCGTGCCTCGTTCTGGCACGACGCGAAACCCTCGAAGGCTTCCTTGTCGTTGAAGGCCACCCGCAGACCCTTGCCACCACCACCGGCCGAGGCCTTGATCATGACGGGGTAGCCGATCTTCTTCGCGATCTCGACCGCCTGCTCGGGGCCGGTGATGGGATCGTTGTAGCCGGGGATGGTGTTCACCCCTGCTTCGGTTGCCAGCTTCTTGGAAGCGATCTTGTCGCCCATGGCGGCAATCGAGTGCGCCTTGGGGCCGATGAAGGCGATGCCTTCCTTCTCGCAGCGATCGGCGAAGGCCTCGTTTTCCGACAGGAAGCCATAGCCCGGGTGGATGGCTTCGGCACCGGTCGATTTGGCTGCGGCGATGATCTTGTCAGCCACCAGGTACGACTCGCGACTGGGCGCCGGGCCCAGGTGCACGGCCTCGTCGGCCAGCTTCACGTGACGCGCTTCCTTGTCGGCGTCGGAATACACCGCCACGGTCTGGATGCCCATCTTGCGGGCGGTGGCGATGACGCGGCAGGCAATTTCCCCGCGGTTGGCAATGAGAATCTTCTTGAACATGTCCTGTTGCTCCTGGCGCGATCACAGAGGGATGTTGCCGTGCTTGCGCCACGGGTTTTCGACCTTCTTGTCCTTGAGCATCACCAGCGAGCGGCAGATGCGCTTGCGGGTTTCGTGCGGCAGGATGACGTCGTCGATGAAGCCGCGTGCGCCAGCCACGAAGGGGTTGGCAAAGCGCGCCTTGTATTCGGCCTCACGGGCGGCCAGCTTGGCCGGATCCTTCTTTTCCTCGCGGAAGATGATTTCCACCGCGCCCTTGGCACCCATCACCGCGATCTCGGCATTGGGCCAGGCCAGGTTCACGTCGCCGCGCAGGTGCTTGGAGGCCATCACGTCGTAGGCACCGCCATAGGCCTTGCGGGTGATGACGGTGATCTTGGGCACCGTGCACTCCGCGTAGGCATACAGGAGCTTCGCGCCGTGCTTGATGATGCCGCCGTATTCCTGCGAGGTGCCGGGCATAAAGCCGGGCACGTCCACAAAGGTGATCACGGGGATGTTGAAGGCGTCGCAGAAGCGCACAAAGCGCGCGGCCTTGATGGAGCTCTTGATGTCCAGGCACCCGGCCAGCACCAGCGGCTGGTTGGCCACGATGCCCACGGTCTGGCCGTCCATGCGGGCGAAGCCGGTGATGATGTTCTTGGCGTACTCGGGCTGGATCTCGAAGAAGTCGCCATCGTCGACCGTCTTGAGGATCAGCTCCTTCATGTCGTAGGGCTTGTTCGGGTTGTCCGGCACCAGGGTGTCCAGACTCAGATCGGCGCGGTCGATGGGGTCGCCGCTGGGGCGCACCGGCGCCTTTTCCCTGTTGTTCAGCGGCAGGTAGTTGTACAGGCGGCGCAGCATCAGCAGCGCCTCGACGTCGTTTTCGAAGGCACCGTCGGCCACACCGCTGCGTGTGGTGTGCGTGATGGCGCCGCCCAGCTCCTCGGCGGTCACTTCCTCGTGCGTCACGGTCTTGACCACGTCGGGACCCGTCACGAACATGTAGCTCGAATCCTTGACCATGAAGATGAAGTCCGTCATGGCGGGCGAATACACCGCACCACCGGCCGAAGGACCCATGATCAGGCTGATCTGGGGGGTCACGCCGGAGGCCATCACGTTGCGCTGGAACACCTCGGCGTAACCGCCAAGCGAGGCCACGCCTTCCTGGATGCGCGCGCCGCCCGAGTCATTGAGGCCGATCACGGGTGCGCCGACCTTCATCGCCTGGTCCATGATCTTGCAGATCTTCTCGGCATGCGCCTCGGACAGCGCACCGCCGAAAACGGTGAAGTCCTGGCTGAAGACGAAGACCAGACGGCCGTTGATCATGCCGTAGCCCGTGACCACGCCATCGCCCGGGACCTTGTTGTCGGCCATGCCGAAGTCGGTGCATCGGTGTTCGACGAACATGTCCCATTCTTCGAAAGTGCCCTCGTCGAGGAGGATCTCCAAGCGCTCGCGCGCGGTGAGCTTGCCCTTGGCATGCTGCGCGTCAATGCGCTTGAGACCACCGCCGAGGCGCGCAGCCGCGCGCTTCTTTTCCAGTTGCTCAAGGATGTCTTGCATGGTGTGTGCTCCGGTGAAATTCGGTCTGTCTGGCGAAAGAAGTGTCGGACGGCCTGGCCTGTCGATCAATCAAAGAGTTCGAGCAGCTGGCGCGCGGCCGTCGAAGGTGGCAGCTGTCCGTCAATGACGGCGTGCTGGGTGGCCTCCAGCGCCTCGCGCACCCGGGGGTGCTCGCGAAAGCGCTGCTTCAGCCCGGCGTCGATACGCTCCCACATCCAGGCGCGTGCCTGCTGCTGGCGGCGCCCGGCCAGGCGCCCGTTGGCGGTCTGCAGGTCGCGGTATTCGCGAACGGCGTCCCAGAACTTGTCCACGCCCTCGCCGAGCAATGCGCTGATCTGGATGACCTTGGGCATCCAGCCGGGTGCGGTGCCCGGGTCGTGGTGGCCGTGCAGGCCCAGCAGGCGTAGCGACGAGGTGATCTGCGCACGGGCGCGGGTGGCGGCATCAGGATCGATGTCTGCCTTGTTGATCACCACCAGGTCGGCCAGCTCCATCACGCCTTTTTTTATCGCTTGCAGGTCGTCACCCGCGTTGGGCAGTTGCAGCAGGCAGAACATGTCGGTCATGCCGTGCACGGCGGTCTCGCTCTGGCCCACGCCCACGGTCTCGACAATGACCACGTCGTAGCCGGCGGCCTCGCACACCAGCATCGACTCGCGGGTTTTCTCGGCGACGCCGCCGAGCGTGCCGCCACTGGGACTGGGACGGATGTAGGCGCTTTCGTTGACAGAGAGCTGCTCCATGCGAGTCTTGTCGCCCAGGATGGAGCCGCCCGAGACCGAGCTCGACGGATCGAT
>JAEZLX010000120.1 GCA_023415035.1 Pseudomonadota bacterium
CTGGACCAGCTGCACCGCCTGCTCGTGGGCAACCTGGACGAGGGGGGCAAACAGGCTCAGGAGCAGGACGCATCGGCGGCCAGCCACAGCATGGTGCGCACGCTGGCGCTCGAAGTCGTGTCCCTGATGTTGCGCAACATCACCGAGGACGTGCGACTGCTGCCGCAGGTGCGCGAGATGCTCGGCAGCCTCAAGCCCACCCTGCTGGAGATGGCGCGCAAGGATCCGCGTTTCTTTGCCGACCGCCGAAATCCCGCGCGTCGTCTGCTGGAAACCATTACCGAGCGCGGTCTGGCGTTCACCAGCGAGCACGACGAAGGCTATTCCGATTACGCGGAACTGGTGCGTCAGTGCGTCAGGCAGCTGCAGCAGGAAGGACCTGATCTGGCCACGCGGCTGGAGGATCAGCTGCTGGAGATGGACAAGGTGGCCAGCCCGGCGCGCACGCCGGCGCGCGGAATTGCCGTGCAGACCCTGGTCAAGGTGGAGCAGCGCAACCTGCTGGCCCAGCGCGTGGCGGCGGAGATCGAGGCGCGCAACGACTTCGCCAAGGCACCCGGCGTGGTGAGGCGTTTCCTGACGGGGCCCTGGTCACAGGTGGTGGCGCAGGCCAGGCTCGACGGCAGTTCCGTCGGCATGGACGAGCCAGGCAACGCACCCGCTCAGCGGTACATGGCCATCCTGCCCGACCTGCTGTGGTCCAGTCAGCTGGCACTGGCCAGCCGCAACCGTCCACGCCTGGTCAAGCTCATTCCGGAGCTGCTGCGCACGCTGCGCGAGGGGCTGGAGAGCATCGATTACCCGCGCGACAAGTCGGAAAACTTCTTCCAGGCACTGATGGGACTGCACGAGGCCGCCTACAAGGCGCAGGCGCGTGAAATCCCGCCCGCCGATCCGGAACCCAGCCGACTCGAGCCAGAGGAAGACGATGCCTGGCTGCGTCCCGCCGAAGCCAAGGACACGGGCTTCATCGACGACCTCGACGACGAGCCGTCAACCCGGCCGGTGTTCGAGAACACCCAGCCGTTGCAGCAGCGCGACTGGCAGGATATCCGGCAGGAGATGACGAGCACCGCAAGCCTTCCGCTGGAGGTGGGCACCTGGGTCGATCTGTGGCGCGAGGACCGTGTCCTGCGCTGCCAGCTGACCTGGGCCAGCCCGCACGGCACCATGTTTCTGTTCAACTCGGCCGATGGCCGCTCCGTGTCGCTCACCAAGCGCGGCCTGCTGCATATCCTGGAATCGGGGCGGCTGCGTGTCGTGGCGCACCATGGCATGGTCGACGACGCGCTCGATGCGGTGGCGCGCCAGGCCTGGATCAACAGCCTGAAGACCTGACGCGGTGATTCAGAGGGGGCTGCCGACCGAGGCGCGCAGGAGTTTCTTGCGCACGAGGTGGATGTTCGAGCGCAGCGCGTACAGCTCGTCGGTGTAGGACAGCGGCACCACGATCTTCTGCGCTTTCGCGTCGAGCCTGTCGAGCGCTTCCAGCAGCTCCGGACGGTGCCGGGGATCTTCGTCGAAGTCCTGCTCGATGCCCCGCAGCTCCGCGTACCAGCGGAACACGCGCGAGCGGATTCGGAAGCTGTACAGCGGTGGCACGATGCGCGACAGTGGCAGGGCCAGAGCGATGATCAGACCCATCGCCAGCCACATGCGCTCAATCAGGTTGGCCAGCCAGAAGGGCAGGTAGCGCTGCAGGAAAGGCGGGCCGTTCTCGATCGCCCGCACCGCCTCGGGCGACAGGCGCACCTCGCTCAGCTCCAGGCTCGGGTACTGCCGCGCACGGTTGAACCAGCTGGCGCCACCGTGCAGCCCCACCGCGGTCTGCGCAAACAGTTGCACGATGGCCGGATGCGTGTCGGCACCGGCCAGCAGGCTGGTGGTGGAGGCGACCAGACGCATGTCGCGGTCGGGCCGGTTGGCGGCCAGGTCGACAACCCCCTGGGGCAGTACGACCGGGGTGAGATAGCCGAAGCGGCGTGCATAGGCTTCGCTCTGGGCGAAGTTCATCAGGCGCACGCCAGGCGTCTGAAGCAGCATCTGCACGATCAGCGATTCGGGAGCCGAGGCGAAAACCAGGGCATCCAGCCGGCCTTCGAGAAATTCGACGGTAGCCGGTGTCTGAGGCAGCTGGTTCAGTTGCAGGCTGTCGCGCTCGATGCGGTTGACGTCGAGCAGCGTGCCGAACAGGCGTGGGACGCCGCTGCCGGGTGTGCCGACGTTGACGCGCCAGCCCTTGAGCTGCGAGAGGCTGTCCACCACGCCCTCCGGGTTCACCCGGCGGGCCGACTCCTCGCGGTAAAAGAGCCACAGCGGCTCGACAAACAGGCTGCCGAGCGAGACGATGGCGTCCTCGTCGTCGTAGGCCAGGTCGGCGCTGCCGCCCTGGACGAAACCCAGATCGGCGCGGCCGCTGCGCAGCAGCTGCAGGTTGTCCGACGAGCCTTCGGTGCGCAGCAACTCGACCCGGATGCCGTAGCGCGCCAGTGCCTCCTGGTAGCGTTTGCCGAACTCGTCATAGGCGCTCTGTTCGGGGCCGGTGGCCAGCACGACGCGTCTTGGCGGCGTCGGATCGAGCCACCAGTAGGCCAGCGCCAGCAGTGCCACGGTCAGCAGCACAAAGGGCCCTATCGAGACCAGCAGGTCGCGCAGCGACAGCAGGGTGTAGCGGATGTTCGTGGGCATCCGGCAACGTTACCACGGGCCAGGCTGGCGGCCACACGGGCTGAAGCCGGGAGTACCTGTCCGCTGTCAGGAATATGACTGGAAGACCCGGTGACCGCCGTTGCGCAGCACCAGCAGCACCTCATACGGGTCGCGGCGGCCACCGTAGACCGGACCGTCCATGCCGGGGCTGCCTACCGGCATGCCGGGGACGGCCAGGCCCAGCGCGTCGGGCTTTTCGGCCAGCAGACGCCGGATCTCGCGCGCCGGCACATGGCCTTCGATCACGTAGCCGGCGATGAGTGCGGTGTGGCACGAGGCATAGCGCTGCGGTAGGCCCAGTCGCAGGCGTGCGGCCGTGTTGCTACTGTCGTGCGAGCACACGCGAAAGCCGGCCTGTTCCAGATGGTTGATCCAGTCCTTGCAGCAGCCGCAGTTCGGGTCTTTCCAGACCTCCAGCGTGGGCGGGGCCAGGGATTGTGCGGGCAAGTGGGCAATGACAGGCAGCGCAGGCAGCGCCAGCATGAGCGAACGGCGTTTCATGAAGACGACCCCGTCAGAGGTTGGGTGAACGTCCGATTTTGCCTTGCAGCACGGTCCTGGGACAGGATGGCTGAAAGCCGGGCCAAAGCCATGTTCCCGCCGAGTTCAAACGGGGCGAATTCTGGCGCGAAACCTGCTTGTGTATGGCAATGGAGAGTGGCTCCCATGCACACCCTGCATAAAGTTGCGTGAAATATTCAGGAAAACCTGCGGGCAATGACGGCGCAGGCCTGCGTAGAATGACATTCACTTTTTCTCACAAGGAGTTTTCATGAAGAAATCCCTGCTCGTCCTGGC
>JAEZLX010000165.1 GCA_023415035.1 Pseudomonadota bacterium
GCCCGGGTGTCGGTGCCCGGCATGAGCCAGGAGCGTGCGATCCAGATCGAAACCGATATCCTGGGCGCCAACAACCGCGTGGCAGCCAACAACCGTGCCCACTTCGAGGCGCATGGCGTGACAGCACTCAACTTCGTCTCCAGTCCGGGATCGGGCAAAACCACGCTGCTGTGCGCCACCATCGAAGCACTCAAGACCCACGCGCCCGGTCTGCCGGTGGCGGTGATCGAGGGAGACCAGCAGACCAGCTTCGATGCGGACCGCATACGGGCGACCGGCGCTCCCGCGATCCAGGTCAACACCGGCAAGGGCTGCCACCTCGACGCCCCCATGGTCGCCGAGGCATTCGGTCATCTGCACCGGCACGAGCATGAGCATCACGGCAGCCACCACCATCACGCCGGTCCGAGCCTGCTTTTCATCGAAAACGTCGGCAACCTTGTCTGCCCCGCCGTATGGGACCTGGGTGAAGCCGCCAAGGTGGCCATCCTCTCGGTGACAGAAGGCGAGGACAAACCGCTGAAATACCCGGACATGTTCGCGGCTGCCCAGCTGATGATCCTCAACAAGATCGACCTGCTGCCGCACGTGCGTTTCGATGTGGACCGCTGCATCGAGATGGCACGCCGGGTGAAACCCGCCATCGAAGTCATCCAGCTGTCGGCCACCACCGGCCAGGGCATGGCGGCCTGGCTGCACTGGCTGGACCATGCCATGGGCCGCCATCATGCGCACCACGCGCACCATCATCATGAAAAAGAGCCGACAGACGTGCGGGCCCTGCGCGAGCGGATCCGGCAGCTGGAAGCGGAGCTTGAAAAAGCCCGCCAGGCCTCCTGAACCCGAGCAAGATGCCGCCTGTGTCAATGACAACCGTGCTGGCCGTCGGAGCCTGGCTCAAGAACGTTGCCTGTCTGTGGCAGGACGGACGCGCCCGCTGGTCGGCCATGCATGGCGACCTGGGTGATCCGGCTGCGTGCAAGGCACTGCAGGCGTCGGTGGATGCCCTGATCGATCACGCCCGACAGTCGGGCCATGCCGTGCAGGCGGTGGCACACGATCTGCACCCGGATTTCTTCAGCACGCGGCTGGCCCTTTCCACGGCGGACGCACTGGGCGTTCCGGCCATCGGCGTTCAGCACCACCACGCTCACATCGCGGCCATCATGGCCGAACACGGTCTGACGGGGCCGGTGGTTGGACTGGCGCTGGATGGCGTCGGGCTGGGTACACCCTCGGGTGCCGGTTCAGAAGACGAACACCCCCCCCAGACTACGGGCACCTTCACGGCGTGGGGTGGCGAGCTGCTCTGGCTCGACGGTCCGCACTGGGCACGCTTGGGGCACCTGTACCCCCTGGCATTGCCTGGCGGTGACCGTGCCGCGCGCGAGCCCTGGCGTATGGCGGCCAGTGCCCTGCATGCGCTGGGCCGTGCGAGCGAGATCGTGCCCCGGTTCGGGCCGGTGGTGGGCGATGCCGTCGCCGCCGGACTGCATCAGATGCTCGATCGGCGGCTGAACTGCCCGCTCACCAGCAGCACCGGCCGCTGGTTCGACGCGGCCGCCGGTGCGCTCGGCCTGTGCTCGCGCCAGCAGGACGAGGCCCAGGCCGCCATCGCGCTGGAAAGCGCCGCTGTCCGCGCACTGACGGGCCAGCCCGATCTGCCGCCACTGCCCGGCGCGCGCATCGATGCGCTCAATCGCCTCGACCTTCGCCCGGTGCTGGCCCATCTGTTCCAAACCAATGACGTTGGTGCCGCTGCGGCGGGCTTTCACCTCGCGTTGGCCGATGCACTCGCTGACTGGCTGATCGAGGCCGCCCGCGCACGCCGGACACAGACAGCCTGCCTGGGTGGCGGGTGCTTTTTCAATCGCATCCTGCGCGAACGCGTCACCCGCCGGCTGAACGATGCCGGCCTGCAGGTGTACCTGCCCGTTGCCCAGGGCTGCGGCGACGCCGGCCTGGCCATCGGACAGGCCTGGGTGGCGGCACAGCAACTGGCCGCGCTGCCCATCGAATCCATCTCCACAAACGACAGCGAACTATGTGCCTAGCCATACCCGCCCAGGTGGTCGAGCTGCGACCCCATGATCAAGCCGTGGTCAACCTCGGCGGTATCCGCAAGGAGATATCGGTCGCCCTGCTCGACAGTGTCCAGGAAGGCGACTATGTGATCGTCCATGTGGGACACGCCATCGGCACCATCGATGCCGAGGAAGCCGAGCGGACACTGGCCATGTTCGCAGAAATGGCGCAGACACCATGAAGTACATCGACGAATTCCGCGATGGCGACCTCGCTCGCCGCATCAGCGAGAGCATTGCGGCCGAGGCCGACAAGGCGCGCCGCTACAGCTTCATGGAGTTCTGCGGCGGCCACACGCATGCCATCTCGCGCTATGGCGTGCTGGAGCTGTTGCCGGCCAATGTGCGGATGATCCACGGTCCGGGGTGCCCCGTGTGCGTGCTGCCCATCGGCCGCATTGACCTGGCCATCCACCTTGCACTGGAGCGCGGAGCCATCGTCTGCACTTATGGCGACACGATGCGCGTGCCGGCCTCGAACGGGCTGTCGCTGATCCGGGCCAAGGCGCGAGGAGCTGACATCCGCATGGTGTATTCGGCCGCCGATGCACTGGC
>JAEZLX010000172.1 GCA_023415035.1 Pseudomonadota bacterium
CAGAGCCTTGTATTATGACACAGTTTTTGTCGCTTCGTCAACTTCGCAAGAAGTTTTTTTTCGAAGCACCCGAAGATCTCTCCCCAGGCCGCCAACCACCCCCCGTGTCCGGCACCTCTTGCGAAGCGCCTCAGTGATCAGCGAAGCCGAGAGTATACACACTTTTTGGGCGTTTTGCGAGAGCGCGCACCAAAACGGCGACAATCTCTGCCGGCGGGGGCCAGCCAGGCGCCTGTCTGGCGCTTCCCCGTCCCATCCCCTATATATAGAGATAAGAGAGAAAGATCGCATGGCCCTGGTGACCCTGCTCGACGCCCAGCTGGCCTTCGGCCACGTGCCACTGCTCGACCACATTGATTTCGCGCTCGAGGCGCAGGAGCGCGTCGGCCTGGTGGGACGCAACGGCGCCGGCAAGTCCTCGCTGCTGCGCATCCTCGGCCGGCTGGAGCAACCCGATGACGGCACGCTTCAGTGGCAGGATGGTGTCGAAGTGGCCTTTGTGGCGCAGGAGCCGGATATCGATCCGGCCCTCTCGGTCTTCGACGCGGTGAGCGCGGGACTGGCCGAGGTGCACCGGCTGCGCGAGCAGTATCTCAGCGGCGCCCCGGGGCTGGATCTGGATGCCCTGCAGAACCGCATCGAGGCGCTGGACGGCTGGAACTGGGAACGCCGCGTGGAAGAAACCCTGCAGCGCCTGCATCTGGATCCCGAAGCCAGGGTGGGCGGACTGTCGGGCGGCCAGCGCAAGCGCGTGGCGCTAGCCCAGGCGCTGGTGCGCCGGCCCGACGTGCTGCTGCTGGACGAGCCGACCAACCACCTGGACATGGACAGCATCACCTGGCTGGAGGACCTGCTGCTGGATTTCCGCGGCAGCGTGGTGGTGATCAGCCACGACCGCGCCTTCCTGGACCGGGTGACGACACGCATCGTCGAGCTCGACCGCGGGCGCCTGCAAAGCTATCCGGGCAACTTCGCGCGCTACCAGGCACTCAAGGAGGAGCAGCTGGCGCAGGAGGCCGTGATCCATGCCCGCGCGGACAAGCTGCTGGCGCAGGAAGAGGTCTGGATCCGCAAGGGTGTGGAGGCCCGGCGCACACGGGCGCAGGGACGCATTAACCGGCTGCAGGCGCTGCGGGCACAGCGGGCCGAGCGCCGCGAGGCGTTGGGGCGCGTGCGCATGGAAGTGGACACGGGTGCCAGCAGCGGCAAGATCGTGGCGGAGCTGGAGAAGGTGTCCAAGCGCTTCACGGACGCCGAAGGACAGGCTCGCGTGGTGCTGCGCGACGTGTCCGCCACCATTTTGCGCGGCGACAAGATCGGCCTGATCGGGCCCAACGGCGCGGGCAAGACCACGCTGCTGAAGATCATCCTCGGCGAACTGGAGCCGGACAGCGGGACGGTGCGGCGCGGCAGCAACCTGAGCGTGGCCTACTACGACCAGATGCGCGAGCAGGTGGACCCGGATGCGACGCTGGAGGACTTCATCAGCCCCGGCAGCGAATGGATCGAGATCGGATCGCGGCGCACGCATGTGAAGAGCTACCTGGGCGACTTCCTGTTCTCGCCGGCGCGGGCCACGGCGCCGGTACGCACGCTCTCGGGCGGCGAGCGCAACCGCCTGTTGCTGGCGCGGCTGTTCGCGCGCCCGGCCAACGTGCTGGTGCTGGACGAACCGACCAACGACCTGGACATCGACACGCTTGAACTGCTGGAGGATCTGCTGCAGCAGTACGAGGGCACGGTGTTCCTGGTCAGCCACGACCGGCGTTTCCTGAACAACGTCGTCACCAGCACCCTGGTGGCCGAGGGCGATGGGGTCTGGCGCGAGTATGTCGGCGACATCGAGGACTGGCTGGCGCAATCGGCGCGCGCCCGGGCGATGGCCGAGGCGGCCGAGAAAGCCCCGGCCTCGGCCAAACCGGCGGCGGCTCCTGTGGCTGCCGCGAGCGACAACGCCCCACGTCGCAAGCTCTCGTACAAGGAGCAGCGGGAGCTGGAGGCACTGCCGGCGAAACTGGCAGCGCTGGAGGATGAGCAGGCGGAACTGGACCGTCTGCTGGCCGACGGGCAGATCTTCGTCTCCGATCCGGCCAGGGCTGCGCAGCTGGCCACCCGGCACGCCGAGGTGGAGGAAGAGTGGCTGGCCGCGATGGAGCGCCAGGAGGAACTGGGCCGGCGCGCGTGAACGTTCCACGCCCCCTCGCGGCGGCCGATCAGCGCTGGGGCATGTCCTTGGCGCCGTAGCCCAGGCTGATGGTGGCGTCGTCCGGAATCGGCGGCATGGTGGCGTTCCAGTCGAGCCAGCGCTGGCGCATCTCGGCCAGACGCTGCGGCTCGCGCGTGGCCAGGTTGGCGCGCTCGCGGGCGTCGCTGTCGATGTTGAACAGGTACTCGTGGCCATCGACCATCAAGTACTTCCACGGCCCCTCGCGCAGCGCGCGCTGGCCGCGGTGGTTCATGCGCCAGTACATGGGACGATCGAAGCGGTGCGAGGGATCGCGCAGCAGTGCGGCGAGGGACACCCCGTCGATGGGGTAGTCGGCGTGCGGCTGGCCACCGCCGAGCTCCAGCATGGTGGCGGACCAGTCCATGCTCAGGCAGTGCTGGCTGCTGACCGAACCCGCGGGGATGACGGCCGGCCAGTGCGCGATCCACGGCACCCGGATACCGCCTTCGGTCAGGTCCATCTTGCCGCCCACCAGGGGCCAGTTGTCGGAGAAGCGCTCGCCGCCGTTGTCGCTGGTGAAGACGATCAGCGTGTCCTCAAGCAGGCCTTCCTCGCGCAGCGCCTGCACGAGCCAGCCGATGCCCTCGTCCATGTGGTGGATCATGCGGCGGTAGGTATCGACGTTGCCGCCATGCAGGTGAAACAGGTTGCTCGCCACATCGGAGGCGATGTGGGCGTCGTCGCGCGTCTCCCAGGGCCAGTGCGGCGCCGTGTAGTGCAGGCTGAGGAAGAAGGGTTGGCCGTCGCGGGCGCCGGCGGCGCGATCGCGCACGTATTCGACCGCCTTGTTCGACAGCACGTCGGTGAGGTAGCCGACTTCCTTGTGGGTCTCCTCGCCGATGTAGAGGTCGTGGTCGCCCGCGCTGCTGCAGTGGGTGAAGTAGTCGACGCCGCCGGCCATGATGCCGAAGAACTCCTCGTAGCCCGAGCGCAGGGGGCCGAAGTGGGGCGGGTAGCCCAGGTGCCACTTGCCGATCAGCGCGGTGCGGTAGCCGGCTTCCTTGAGCAGCGAGGGCAACGTGGGCATCTCGGGCGGCAGGCCCAGCGTGCTGCTGCCCTTGCTGCGGCTGTTGATGGGCTCGTCGAGCGCGCCGCGCAAGCGGTACTGCCAGCGCATGGTCATGATGGCAAAGCGCGAGGGCGAGCACACGGGCGAGTTGCTGTAGCCCTCGGTAAGCCGCAGGCCGCCCGCCGCGAGCGCGTCGATGTTGGGCGAGACGGCGCCGAAGCCGGCTTCACGTCCGCCATAGCAGCCGAGGTCGGCGTAGCCGAGGTCGTCGCTGACGATGTAGATGATGTTGGGTCGTTTGTTCTGCATGGATCCAGCTGTTCAATAACGGCGAGGTGTCAATCGACCTTCATGCCGGTCTTCCTGATGATGGCGGCATAGCGGGCGCTGGCGTCGGCCAGCCGACGGGCCGCGGCGTCGCCGGTGACACCTTCGAAGTGCAGGTCAAGGCTGGTCAGGCGGGTCTGCACGTCAGGCTTTTGCAGCGCATCGATGATCGCCGTCTGCAGCGTTTTGACGACCGCATCGGGTGTGGCGGACGGCACCATCACGAGGTAGAGCACCTCCTGCTCCAGTGCCGGGAAGCCCAGCTCGGCAACCGTCGGCAGTTCGGGCAGGAGCTTGGAGCGCTGGCGGCTGGTCACGGCCAAGGGCACGATCTTGCCGGCCCTGACGTGCGGCAGCATGCCAGGCGTTGCCAGGTTGCCGCCATCGACCTCACCACCCAGCACCGCCGTGACCGCCGGCGTGTTGCCGCGGTAGGGCACGTGGTTGATGTTGAGGTCGCCCAGGCTCTTGAACATCTCGACCGAGAAGTGGCCCGGGCTGCCGTTGCCGCCGGAGCTGAAGTTCAGTCCCCGGCCCTTGGCCACCGCGATCAGCCCCGGCACGTCACGGATGCCCGCGGCGGGATTGACACCGACCAGCAGGCCAGACGAGGCCATGATCACGACCGGCTTGAGATCCTCCTGCCGGAACGGCATGCTGCGGTAGATGTGCGGATTGACCGTGAAGGTGGCATCGATGCCGAACAGCACGGTGTGGCCGTCGGGCTCGCTGCGCGCGACTTCGGCAGCGCCGATGTTGCCCGAGGCGCCGCCCTTGTTCTCCACCACGACGGGCTGCTTGAGCACGTCCTGCAGGTGCGGCTGCACGGAACGGGCCAGGATGTCGGACGGGCCGCCCGCCGGCCAGTTGTTGAGCAGACGAACGGGCTTGGTGGGCCAGGTCTGGGCGACGGCAGGCACAAGGGTGGCGAGACACAGGGACAGAGCGCCCAGGGCACGGGCGGCGCGCGCAGCGGCAGAACGGTGAGATGGCATGAAACGACGTATGGAAACGGATGGATGCGGTATCGCTCGCCGGTCTCAGTCGAGCTGAACGCCGGTGGCCTTGATGGGTGCCTCCCAGCGCTGGAGATCAGCCTGCTGCTCGGCCGCGAGCTGGGCAGGGGTGGACCCCACGGGCTCGTAGCCCTGCTCGATCAGGCGGGCGCGCAAAACGGGCGATTGTATGGCCCGTGCCACGGCCTGACTGATGCGGTCGCGCACCTCGGGCTTGAGGCCGGCGGGGCCGTACATGGCGAACCAGGCGACGGCCTCCATGTCCACGCCCTGCTCCTTGAGTGTGGGCACCTCGGGCACCTGCGGATCGCGTTGCGAACCGGTGACGGCCAGGATGCGCACCTTGCCGGCGCGGTGCAGTTCGGCGGTTTCGGTGACGACATCGAACTTGTAGTCAATGTGGCCGCCGAGCAGTGCCGTGTTGGCCGGACCACCGCCCTGGAAGGGCACGTGCGTGAGTTCGGCACCGGCCTTCTGACCGAAGAGCACACCCATGAAGTGCGGCAGGGTTCCCTGTCCCGGCGTGCCGTAGGTCTGCTTGCCGGGTGCCGAGCGGGCCTTGGCCAGCATCTCGGCCACCGACGTGACGCCGGCTGCCGGCCCCGCCACGACGCTGAACTGGAAACGCGAAATCAGCGAAATGGGCGTGAAATCGGTCACCGGATCGTAGTCGAGCCGACGGTACACATGTGGAAACAGCACCATCGGACCGCTGGGCAGCACAATCACGGTTTGCCCGTCGGGCGGCGAGCGCTTGACCTGCGAGAGCGCGATACGGCCGCCCGCTCCGGGCCTGTTCTCCACGATCACCGATGAGAAATCGTCTTTCAGCCCTTCGGCCAGCATGCGTGCCAGCAGGTCGGCCGAGCCCCCGGGCGGAAAACCGACCACGATCTTCAACGGCGCCTTGTCGGCGGACTGCGCCTGGGCCACAGGGGCCAGAGGCAGGATGGCGGCCAGGATGGCCGCGGCGATGGCGTGACGTCTTTGCACGATGACCTCCGATGCAGATGAGTGACATGCTGAGGCCGCCCATGGTAGGCACCGATCATCAATTGCAGAAATCAATCATGACGCGTGTTTTCCCTGACCCCGGAAAGCGGCGTCGCGACAGGACATGACCGAGGACCGTCTTTCATGGCCGAAGCAGCAGGACGACCTGCTGCTGTACCGGCTGTACCGTCTCCATGCCACCGCCAGGCCGCTGGTGGTGCGCATGTGCGAGCGCGACTATGGCATCACGCGGCGCGAGTGGCGCGTGATGTCCTGCCTGGCGCAGGCCGAGGGCGTGCTGTCATCCGAGCTGGCCGAGCGTGCCATGCTCGACCGCGCCCGGACCTCGCGCGCGCTCACCAGTCTGGTGGCCAAGCAGTTGGTGCACCGTGAGCCCAAACCCTCCAACCGGCGCGAGGTTCGCGTGTACCTGACCGACACAGGGCGACAACTCTATGCCGAGGTATTTCCACGCGTGGCTGCCGTGCAGCGGGAGTTGCTGGCGCCGTTTTCGCCGGCGGAGCGCCATTTGCTGGGCGAGCTGCTGGCACGCCTGCAGGCCCGCGCGCAGGCACTCAATGCCGCGCAGCCTGGCCAGGGACCGGCCACCTGAGAAACCGCCAGCCACTGGTTAAGATGGCGGCCGGGGCGGCATGCCCCTGCCCGCCACCTGCCTGGACCACACCGTGACACTGGAATTGCTGGGAGCTTTCGGCAAGAGCTTCCTCTTTGTTTTTGCCACCTTGCTGCCGATCCTGAATCCGGCCGCCTCCGCCCCCATCTTTCTGGGTCTGACCCAGGGTGCCTCCGACCACACACGAGCGGTGCTGGCCAGGCGTATTGCGCGCAACATGGTTGGCCTGCTGCTCGGCTCGATGCTGGTGGGCACCTATGTTCTGGATTTCTTCGGCATCTCGCTGCCCATCGTGCGCGTCGGCGGCGGCCTCATCGTGGCTGCCATGGGCTGGCGAATGCTCAACACCAGCCAGTCGAGCGAGGACAGCCGCACGGACCTGTCCGAGACCTTCACGCCGGAACAGGCCCGACGGCAGGCCTTCTATCCCCTGACCTTCCCGATCAGCTGCGGACCCGGTTCGATCTCGGTGGCCATCACGGTGGGTGCCTCACTGCACGACCCGCGCCTCATGCTGTCGCTGGCACGCATGACCGGTGGCGCACTGGCGTTGGCGGGCATCGGCGTGCTACTGTACCTGGCCTTCCGCTATGCCAAGCAGCTGCTGCGCCCCCTGGGCGAAGCCGGCACGGTCATCTTCCTGCGCCTGTCGGCGTTCATCCTGCTGTGCCTCGGGGTACAGATCGTCTGGGAAGGCGCCAGCGAACTGCTGCGCGGTCTGCTGGCAGGTGCCTAGCCCAGTTCGCGCCGCAGGCGACTGAACACGCGCCAGAACGCGGCGTCCTGGGTGGTGGCGAAGTTGATGCGCATCAATGTGCCCGCCGTGCGCGTGGCGTGAAAGAGAGAACCGGGCGCGGTGAGAAAGCCTTCGTCGAGCATGCGCTGGGCCAGCGCGTCGGTGTCCACGCCGGTATCGACCCAGCCGAACAGGCCGGCCGGTTCGGCCACGAAGCGGCACCCGGCCGCCTGCGCGAGCTTGACGCTGCGCCCGCGCGCGACATCGAGCCGCTGGCGGATGCGCTCGGCGTGGCGGCGCAACTGGCCCTGCTCCATGCAGTGCGCCATCGCGCGCTCCAGAAGGCCCGGCGTGGTCAGCGTGGCCAACAGCTTGGTGTCGAGCAGACGGTCGGTCCAGTCGGGCGGTGGCACGAGGTAGCCGATGCGCCAGTTCGGTGTGAGGATTTTGGCGAATCCGCTGACATAGAAGGTGCGCTGCAGGCCGTCCAGCACGCTCATGCGCGTGGCGTGCTCGGGCGCGATATGGCCGTAGGTATCGTCTTCCACGACGTAGAAGCCGTGGCGCTGCGCCAGTTGCAGCACGCGGTGCGCGCCTGCCGGCGACAGGCAGTAGCCCGTCGGGTTGTGCAGCACGCTGACGCTGACGAACAGGCGCGGCGCGTGGGCCTCGCAGTAGCGCTCCATGACGTCCAGATCCGGACCGGCGAGTCCGCGCGGCACCGGCAGCACCCGCATGCCCAGGGCGTCGAGGCGCGCGAACTCGACCGCCCAGCCGGGTTCCTCGACCATGACGGCGTCGCCCGGCTTGAGCAGTGTGCGGCTGACGATATCCAGCGCATGCGTCGCGCCCACCGTGGTGATGATGTTCGACGGGTCCGCAGGCAAGCCCATGTCCTGCAGGCGCTGCGCCAGCGCGCGCCGCAGAACGGAATCACCCAGCGGTTCGCCATAGCGCAGCGAGCTGTCGGCCAGCAGGTTGCCGGCCGAAGCCTTGCGGACCCCGGCGGCGATGAAGGGTGCCGCGAGCCAGTCGGGCGGGAGCACACCCATGCCGGGTTGCGGCTTGACGCCGGAGGGATGCAGCATGCCGCGGATCAGCGTGGCGGCGCTCACCGGCGCCGTGATGCGTGGCGAAACGCCCTGGCTGGCATGGGCATCGCGGGAGCGGGCCACCGGGCTGCGCTCGCGCACGAAGAAACCGCGCTGACGTCGCGCCTCGATCAGCCCTTGTGCGATGAGCTGATCGTAGGCCGCGACCACGGTGGACGGATTCAGGCCATGCAAGGCAGCGCATTGGCGCACGCTGGGCAGTCGCGCGCCGGGCGGCAGCAAGCGGTCGCGGATGCGGCTGGCAAAGCACTCCACCAGCTGTTCGGTGAGCGTGCGTGCGGAGGAGCGGGACAGCGCGGGTGGACGCAGGGGGCTCCCGGCCGGTGGTGTGGGCGACGATGTATCCAGCATGGCTGTATGGTCCGGAGCAACCATACAGATCAGCAGTGTGACCCAGCCATCTGTATGGTTTGTGTATGGCTTGGCAGATTACAGTGGATTCCCCGCGATCACAAGACACCCGCCACCGGATGAATGCCACCGAGTTCAGCGCGCTGCTGGTGCTGGCAACCGCCACCAGTTTCACGCCCGGCCCCAACACCACGCTGTCGACGGCACTGGCGGCCAACCACGGCCTCGCACGCGCGCTGCGCTTTGTCTGCGCCGTACCCGTGGGCTGGGCACTTCTGCTGGTGCTGTGCACCGCAGGCGTGGGCGCGCTGGTGATGGCGCAACCGCTGCTGCGCTGGGGCATCCTCGCGGGTGGCTGCACCTATCTCCTGTGGCTGGCCGCCCGGCTGTGGCGCAGCCATGCGCTTGCCCAGGCGGACCCGAGACGGCTGCAGGTCGGCTTCGGCCAGGGTGTGCTGCTGCAGTTTCTCAACATCAAGGCCTGGATGCTGGCGCTGTCCATCGTCGCGGGCTGGATCGCGGGACGTGACGACACCTGGACGCGCTTTGCGCAAGTGCTGCCCGTCATGCTCGCCTACGCATTCGCCAGCAACCTCGCCTACGCCCTCACCGGCTCGCTGCTGCGCGAATGGCTGGCCGGTCCGGTCGTGGACGGCCAGCCCAGCCACCGGCGCCTGCGTTATTTCAACCGTGCCATGGCGCTGGCGCTGCTGTTCACCGCCGCATGGATGCTGGTGCACGGCCTGGCACCCGCACCGGCCGCCCCCGATCACCCGTAGAAGGAAATGCCATGACGCTCTGGACCCTGGCGCGACGCGCCGACAAAATGAACCCCTCAGTGATCCGGGAGATCCTCAAGGTCACCGAAAGGCCCGGCATCATCAGCTTCGGGGGTGGCCTGCCCTCGCCCCGGACCTTTCCGGTTGACGCCTTTGGCCAAGCCTGCGCGCAGGTCCTGAAGACGGACGGACGATCGGCGCTGCAATACTCGGCCAGCGAGGGCTTCCGCCCGCTGTGCGAGTGGGTCGCCGCTCACCTGCCCTGGGACGTGGATCCGGAGCAGGTGCTGATCACCACCGGCAGCCAGCAGGGCCTGGATCTGGTGGCCAAGGTGCTGATCGACGAAGGCAGCAAGGTGCTGGTGGAAACTCCGACCTACCTCGGCGCACTGCAGGCCTTCGCCCCCATGGAACCCGAAGTCGTGAGCGTGCGCAGCGACGCCGAGGGCATCGACGTGGACGATCTGGCGGACAAGGGACGCGGTGCGCGCTTTTTCTACGTGCTGCCCAACTTCCAGAACCCGACCGGCCGCACCATGAGCGACGCGCGACGCCAGGCGCTGGTCGAGCGGCTGGAAGCCATCGGTGTGCCCTTCGTGGAAGACAACCCCTACGGCGACCTGTGGTTTGACCAGCCGCCGCCCCTGCCGCTGAGCGCCCGCCGCCCTGAGGGCGGCATCTACCTCGGGTCCTTCTCCAAGGTGCTGGCACCCGGCCTGCGGCTGGGCTACCTCGTGGCCCCGCCGGCCATCATGCCCAAGCTGCTGCAGGCCAAACAGGCAGCGGACCTGCACAGCCCGAGCTTCAACCAGCGCCTGGTCGCCGAGGTGCTCAAGGACGGTTTCCTCGACCGCCACGTGCCGACCATCCGCGCGCTGTACAAGCACCAGTGCGGCGTGATGCTCGACGCCCTGTCGCAGGAGATGGCCGGGCTGGACGTGAGCTGGAACTCGCCCGATGGCGGCATGTTCCTGTGGGTGCGCCTGCCCGAAGGCATGAACGCCTTGGCGCTGCTGCCCAAGGCGGTGGACAAGGGCGTGGCCTTCGTGCCCGGCGCGGCCTTCTACGCGGGCGAACCGGACCTGCGCACCTTGCGCCTGTCCTTCGTGACCGCGAGCGAGCAGCAGATCCGCATCGGTATCCATGCCCTGGCCGAGGCCATCCGGGAGAACCTGCCGTGACACCGCGTCCCTTCCAGCAGGTGGACGTGTTTGCGTCCGAGCCCCTGCGCGGCAACCCGCTGGCTGTGGTGCTCGATGCCACGGGTCTGGACGAGGTGCAGATGCAGCGCTTCACGGACTGGACCAACCTGTCCGAATGCACCTTCGTGCTGCCGCCCTCGCCCGAGGCCGCGTCGGCCGGCGCCGACTATCGGGTGCGCATATTCTGCCCGGGACGCGAACTGCCGTTCGCCGGCCACCCGACGCTGGGCACCTGCCACGCTTGGCTGCGCGCGGGCGGCAAACCCCAGGGCGATTGCGTGGTGCAGGAATGCGGCGCGGGGCTTGTGAAGATCCGCCGCCAGGGCGAATGGCTGGCCTTCGCCGCGCCACCGCTGCTGCGCGGCGGTCCGCTGGACGAAACGACGCTGCAGCGCATCGCCCAAGGCCTGGGGCTGGCGCGCGAGGACATCGTTGCCCATGCCTGGTGCGACAACGGACCGCACTGGCGCGGCGTGATGCTGCGCAGCGCCCGCCAGGTGCTGGCCGTGCAGCCCGATCCGGTGGTGCTGGCCGGCATGGAGGTCGGCCTCATCGGGCCGCATGAAAGCGGCGATGCGCACTTCGAGGTGCGCGCCTTCTTTCCGGTCCTGCGCGGCATCGCCGAGGACCCGGTGACCGGGAGCCTGAACGCCGCGCTGGCGCAATGGCTGACCGGCGCCAACCTGGCACCGCCCGCCTACTTGGCGGCCCAAGGCACGGCGCTTGGCCGCGCAGGCCGGGTGCGTATCGAACGTGAGGCCGACGGCACCATCTGGGTCGGCGGCCACAGTGTGACCTGCATCGAAGGGAGCGTTTCTCTGTGATCCATCTTCCCACCGCCGACGAGATCGAGGCAGCCGCCCAGGTGGTGTACCGTGAACTCCAGCCCACGCCTCAGTACCGCTGGGCCCTGCTGAGCCGGCGTCTGGGTGCCCACTGCTGGCTCAAGCACGAGAACCACACGCCCGTGGGCGCCTTCAAGATCCGGGGCGGCCTGACCTACTTCGACCAGCTCAAGCGCCGCGGCGAGCTGCCGCGCGAGGTCATCAGCGCCACGCGGGGCAACCACGGCCAGAGTGTCGGCTGGGCCGCGCGCACGCACGGCGTGAAGTGCACGATCGTCGTGCCGCACGGCAATTCACGCGAGAAGAATGACGCCATGCGCGCGCTGGGCGTGGACCTGATCGAGCATGGCACGGACTTCCAGGAAAGCCGCGAGTTCGCGATCCGGCTGGCTGCCGAGCGCGGCGCGCACATGGTGCCCAGCTTTCACACCGACCTGCTGCGCGGCGTCAGCACCTACTGGTGGGAATTCCTGCGGGCGGTCCCGGACCTGGACGTGGCCTACGTCCCCATCGGCCTGGGTTCGGGCGCCTGTTCGGCCATCGCGGCCAAGCTCGCGCTCGGCCACCGGGTGCGGATCGTCGGCGTGGTCAGCGCCCACGCCACGACCTACGCCGACTCGCTGGCCGCCGGCCGCGTGGTGGCCTCGCCGGTAAGCACGGTGCTGGCCGACGGCATGGCCTGCCGCATTGCCGAGGAAGATGCGCTGACGGTGCTGCAGGCCCATCTGGACCATGTGGTGAAGGTCAGTGATGAGGAGGTGGCCCAGGCCATGCGATGGCTGTTCACCGACACGCACAACGTGGCCGAAGGTGCAGGCGCCGCCGCGCTGGCAGCGGCCTGGCAGGAGCGCGAGGCCCTGCAGGGCCGGTCCATCGGCGCGGTGCTCAGCGGTGGCAACGTGGATGCCGATGTGTTCGCGAGCACACTCGCGGGCTAGAAAGCGGCCTCAGCCCCCGGCGCGCGATTGGCTCACCAGGCGCTGCACCACCTCGCAGAAGGCGTCGATCTCGTCGGTCTTGTAGACCACCTCATGCACACCGGCCGCCTTGGCCGT
Source organism: Pseudomonadota bacterium (assembly GCA_023415035.1). Taxonomy (GTDB): domain Bacteria; phylum Pseudomonadota; class Gammaproteobacteria; order Burkholderiales; family Burkholderiaceae_C; genus Hydrogenophaga. The sequence goes on from JAEZLX010000172.1 coordinate 12,287, forward strand.
GTGCTCGAGCGCCTCGTCAATATAGCCCGACGCCAACGCCACGGTCAGCCTCGGGTCGAGGGCCAGCGCCTCGCGGGCAACGTCGATGCCCGACATCCCGGGCATGTTGTAGTCGGTCAGCAACAGATCGAAACGGCCGGGGTTGGCGCGCACCGCCTCGATCGCGTCCTGCTGGACGCAATGGCCCGTGACCTCGAACCCGCGCTTGACGAGCAGACGGCGCACCAGGAAGACGAGCGTGTCGTCATCGTCCAGATAAAGCACGTGGCCGCTGGCGGCGGCGGGCGGCGAGCTCATGGGCGCATTCTCCTAGGGGGCAGTATTGGGCGACGCTCTTGTGCTGTGCACAAGACCTGCCCGCATTGTGCCTTCATCCGCCGGGCGAATCTGTAAAAGCCTGCCGATCACGCGCACACCCTGGCGCCAGTCGCTGCCGGGACAAAGCATCGCCGGAGCTGTCCCCACAATGCGCGCATGGGAACGCTCTATCTCGTGCGCCACGGACAGGCCTCATTCGGGGCCGACGACTACGACCGGCTCAGCGATCTGGGCCTGCGCCAGTGCGAACGCCTGGGGCAGTACTGGGCATCGCGCGGGCTGCGCTTCGACGCGGTGATCACCGGGTCGCTCAGGCGCCACACCCAGACCTGGGAAGGCATCGCGCGCGGCGCCGGACTGCCACACGAGCCGCTGGTCTGGCCCGGTCTGAACGAATACGACAGCCACGCCATCATCCGTGCCATCCACCCGGAGCCGCTGCCGCGCCCCGACACACCCGAGCTGTACCGCCAGCACTTCCGCCTGCTGCGCGACGGCCTGACGCAGTGGATGGCCGGCACCATCAGCCCGCAAGGCATGCCCGACTACGACACCTTCGTCCACGGCGTGACCAGTGCGCTGGATCATGTGCGCCAGCACCACCATGGCCAGAGGGTGCTGATCGTTTCCAGTGGCGGGCCGATTTCGACCGCGGTGGGGCACCTGCTGGGGGCCAGCCCGGAAGCCACCATCGAACTGAACCTGCGCATCCGCAACTCGGCCGTGACCGAGTTCCACTTCACCCCCAGACGGCACAGCCTGCTGAGCTACAACACCCTGCCGCACCTGGACGATCCGGCGCTGGCGGACTGGGTCACCTACGCCTGAGGCCGCGGCGGCCCGGCGTCGGTCAGTCGAAGGCGGTCTGCTCGACCAGGGTGTCGGGCGGCAACTGGTCGATCTCCTGCAGCAGCGTGGCCAGGCCGCGGGCCGCGGCATCCACCAGCGCCTGACCCTTTTCTGCCGTGGCCGCGGCCGCATTGCCGGCCGCACCCTGCGGGTTGTAGTCCTGCATCATCCAGGCCAGCTTGGCGCTGCGGCCATTGCCGAGAACCGGAAAGCGCTGCGCCCGGGCGCGCGAGGTGGACGCGAAGTCCGCGGCCTGTGCCATGCGCACCCGCTGCGGCGCCAGCGCCAGCATCATCGAGGTCTCGACATCGCCCGCATGGATGCCGAAACGGTGCTCGTTGGCACCGAAGCGGGCGTTCACATCGGCATCCGTTTCATCCAGCAACGGCAGGTTGAACCAGCTCAGGCTGTAGACCAGCATGCCCAGGCGCGCGCGCAGGTCGCGCGCGACCAGGTCCAGCGCGCCAACCTGTCCACCATGGCTGTTGAACAGCACGAGTTTCTTCACACCACTGGCGGCCACGGGCAGCAACGCGATCGCTCGGTCCCGGTCGAGCTGCGCAAAATCGGTGGTCGTCAGATCGGACCAGTGGCCAGGCCAGGCCGGTGCATCATCAGCGGTGCTCATGCCCGCCATCTTACGGCGAGCACGGTTCAGCC
>JAEZLX010000001.1 GCA_023415035.1 Pseudomonadota bacterium
GGCGAGGGCAGCACCGTGCACACGGCCTCGAGCAGCGCCTCGCGCCGTGCGCCGTCCATGGGCCGGGCGCAGGCCAGCCAGAGCGTGCCCAGGCAGCGCCGGCCGCCCAGCCCCAGCGGGGCGTCGAGCAGGCGCTGGTCCTGGCCGTCGATGCGGGCCTGCTCCAGCCACACGCCGGGCCAGTCGATGCGCTGCTGCACGTGGCCGGTGGTGAAGGGCCGGCCGGTGGCCGGCAGGCCCAGCGCCAGCACATCCCAGCCGATCATCTCGGCGTTGTCTTCCAGCTGCATGTCGAGCAGGTTGCGGGCGCGGCAGCCGGGGTAAGCCAGGGTTTCGAGCGGCAGCCATTCCAGGCGTGCATCGCCGGCGAGCCGGATGTCCACGTGCTGCGTACCGGGCTCGCCATCGCTGGCGTAAAAGCGCGTGGCCCCCGGCGTGCTGACAAGTCCGTGCGACCCCGCGTCGGCGCGGATGCGGATGTCCAGACGGTCGCCGCCCACAATGCCGCCGGGCGGGTGGATCACCACGTTGTGGCAGATCGCGTCACCCTCCGGATAGAGGCTGCGGAAAATGCGCAGCGGGCCTTCGTGCGCGTGGCGGGCAACGGTGCGGCCGCCCTGGTTCTGATAGTGCAGCGAAAGAAGGGCGTGCCAAGGCATGGGCGCTAGTGTAGCGGCCGTGGCAGACCGTTCAGGCCGCTACCGGCTCGGGCGTGCGCACCTGTGGCGGCGTGCCGGGCCAGCTGCGCAGCTTGCCGGGATTGAGCAGGCCCTGCGGGTCCAGGCGCTGCTTCATGGCCAGCACGCCGGGGTCCAGCTGGTTGTTCTGCTTGCCGTCCTCCACGACGTAGACATGGGGGTTGTTGATCTGCACGCCGTGGTCGCGGTGGATTTGCATGATCTCGTTCAGGCGCTCTTCGGTGCTGTAGCGAATCAGCTGCAGACCGCTGCAGTTGAAGGCGCCTTCCTTGGTGCGCAGGAACTCCAGATGCATCATGACTTCGCCCGACAGGGCGGCTTCCAGCGCGAGCACCTGTTCGCGGAAGCGCGCAGGATTGAAGCCGCTCTGGATGTAGGTCAGGTTCTTGTCCACCTTCATGGCGTGCAGCGTGGTGTGGTTCCACGTGTATTCGAGCAGCGTGCGCCCTGGCCGGCCGTCCGGATCGGCCTCCTTGCGGTACGAGACAGTGCCGTGGTGCTGCTCCGCCAGCTGCAGCATGCCGGCCTCGCTGTGCGGCGCGACCAACACCAGCACGGCGTGGCAGCCGGCGGGCAGGTGTTCCGCAAGGTTGGTCAGGTGGTCCGGGACGGGCGCGCCGAGGAAGCAGACTTCCTTTTTCTGCAGGCCGGGCGCGGAGCCGAAGCGGGACGCGAAGTCGAGTCCGTCCGCAAAGCGCTCGAAGGTCAGGATGCACTCTGTCCAGCGGATGGCCGGTGCCAGCGCGACTTCCAGCTCGAGCACAATGCCGTTGGTGCCGTAGGTGTGATGCAGCAGCATGGCCTCCGCACCGGTGAGCTCCAGCGTTCTGGGTTCGGGTTCCACCGTCATCACGCGCGCGGCGAGGATGTTGCCTGGCGCGGCCAGCGGCCCCCAGTTGATGGAACCGGCACCACCGAAGCCGCCGCCGAACAGGCCGCCCAGTGTCGCGCTGCGGAAGGTGGAGGGAATCCAGCGCAGCTCGCTGCCACCGGGGCGCAGCAGGGCATCCATCTCGGCCAGACGGATGCCCGCCTGCGCACGCGCCACCTGGCCACGGTGCCAGCAGAATCCGTTATAGGCGCTCAGGTCCAACACCACGCCACCATGCAGCGGCGTGCATTGGCCGTAGTTGCCGGTACCGCTACCGCGCACGGTGATCGGTATGCTGTGTCGTGCGCACAGGCCGACGATCGCGCGGATCTCGTCCTCGGTGCGCGGGCGCGCGACGATATCGGCGCTCATGCCCTCCAGCGCCTGCTTGAGCACGGGGCTGAACCAGGCGAAGTCCTGAGACAGTCGCGAGATGCGCTGGGGATCCGTGACCCAGTCGATGGTGGGCAGGTGGTCCGGGAGGTCGGTGGCGAGCAGCGTGGTCATGGTGGTATCGGAAGCAAGCAATCAGGGATCGGGTTCAGTCCTGCGACAGTTCGCTGGCGTGCCAGCTGCCCAGGGCCAGGCGCGAGAGCCAGGCCATGAGTACGAACAGGGCGACGCCGGTCAGTGAAATAAGCAGCAGTGCGGCAAACATCAGGGCAATGTCGAGCTGGAAGCCGGCCTGCAGGATCTGGTAGGCCAGTCCCGCGCCCGTGCCGCCGGTGCCGGCCACGAACTCGGCAACGACGGCGCCGATCAGCGCAAGGCCGCTGGAGATGCGCAATCCGCCAAAAAAGTAGGGCAGGGCGCTGGGTATGCGCAGGCGGGCAAGCACCTGCCAGCGGCTGGCGCGTTGCAGCCGGAAGTAGGCCTGAAGGTCGGGATCGACGCTGCGCAGGCCCAGCGTGGTGTTGCTGATGATCGGGAACAGGGACACCAGCGTGGCGCACACCACCATCGCGGCCGTCGGGTTCTTGACCCAGATGATGATCAGCGGGGCCACGGCGACCACGGGCGTGACCTGCAGCAGCACGGCGTAGGGAAACAGCGCCGTCTCGATCGCCTTGCTTTGCACGAACACGAAGGAGATCAGCACGCCCAGCACCGTGGCAGCCAGGAAGGACAGCAGCGTCACCTTGAGGGTGACCCACAAGGCGGCCATGAGCGTTGCGCCCTCGCTGAAGAGCGATTGCACCATGGCCGAAGGCGAGGGTACGAGGTAGGGCGGAAGTTTGAGTCCCGTGACCAGACCCTGCCACAGGCCGATGAGCAGCAGGCCGACCAGGCACGGATAGACCAGGCGCTGCACGCGGGGGCGCATCAGCAGCGGGACGCGCTGGCGGGAGGGCAAGGTCTTGGCCGCGGGTGACGGCGCCGGCACGGGGGTAACGGGAGCAGGCGCGGCGGCGCTGGCCGGCGCGGGGGCGGCAATCGCGTTCATGCGGGCATCTCCTCGGTCGGTGCGCTGGCCTGCTGCAGGCTTTCGTGCAGGCGCCGGGCATGGCTGGCGAATTCGGTCGACACCATGTAATCGCTGCCACGCGGCCAGGGTGAATCGATCTGGAACTGATCGACCACCCGCCCCGGGCGCGCCGCCATCATCACCACCCGCGAGGACAGGAACACCGCCTCGTGAATGGAGTGGGTGACGAACACGACCGTCAGCCTCTTTTTCTGCCACAGGGCCAGCAGATCCTCGTCGAGCTTGTGGCGCGTGATTTCATCCAGCGCGCCGAAGGGCTCATCCATGAGGAGCAAGTCGGGCTGCGTGACCAGACCGCGCGCGATGGAGACGCGCATCTGCATGCCGCCCGAAAGGGCACGCGGCAGCGCCTTCGCAAAGCGGCCCAGGCCCACGAGCTCAAGGGCTTCGGCCACGCGGGCATCGGCCTCGGCGCGCGGCACGCCGGCCAGGTCCAGCGGCAAACGCACGTTGGTCTGCACGCTGGCCCAGGGCATGAGCGTGGGCGCCTGGAAGACGAACGACATGCGCTTGCCCGTGGCCGGCAGCTCCGACACGGGCTTGCGCCACAGCAGCAGGCGACCGTCGCTGGGGTCAAGCAGGCCGGCGATCATCTTGAGCAGGGTGCTCTTGCCGCAGCCCGACGGGCCCAGCAGCGTGACGAACTCACCCTCGCGGATGCTCAGGTCCACCGGCAGCAGGGCCTGCGTGCCGTCGGGGTAGGTCTTTTCGGCCGAGAGGATGTCGACAGCCACCTCGGGTTGCGCGGTAGTGCTCATGTCGTCTGTCCGCGGTGCGTGGCGCTCAGGGCAAGACCTTGAGGTCTTTCACGAAGTCGAGCGTGTAGGCGTCTTCCATCTTGAGCTTGCCGCCCTCGACCAGTTTGGACTCGATCAGGAAGTCGTAGCTGGCCTTGATGCGCTCGGGTGTCATCACGCCGATGCCCAGCCTGGCCGCGTCGCCACCCGTGACCATGCCCAGTTCCTTGAGCTTGGCCACGCTGTAGGCCAGCTGCTCGTCGGTCATCTTGGGGTTGTCCTTCTTGATCAGCGCGTTGCCGGGCGCCGGATCGGCCAGGTAGCTCTTCCAGCCTTCCATCGTGGCCTTGACGAAGCTGGCCACGGCCTTGGAGCGGTCCTTCACCGTCTGGTCCATGCAGCTGATGGTGGTGGCATAGGCCGGGAAGCCGTGGTCGCTGAACATCAGCGTGTTGGCCTTCACGCCGGCCTTCTGGATGGCGAAGGGCTCGGAGGTCAGGTAGCCCTGCTGCGCGGCGTTCTTGTCGGCCAGGAAGGGCTGGATGTTGAAGGTGTAGGGGCGGGTCTGCGCGTCCGTGAAACCGTACCTGGCCTTGAGCCACGGCCAGTAGCCGCGGTGCGCCGACGAGGCGATCAGAATGGTCTTGTCCTTGAGGTCCTCGAACTTTGTCACGTCCGCGTGGGCGATGAGCACCTGCGGGTCCTTCTGGAACACGGCGGCCACGGTGACCACCGGCACGCCACCGGCGCGGACCTGCGCCATTTGCAGGTCGCTCGATCCCATGACGCAGTCGGCCTGGCCGGCAGCCATGAGCTGCACGATGTTGACCTGCGGGCCTCCCATCTTGATGGTGACGTCCAGCCCGTGCTGCTTGTACAGGCCGGTGGCCACCGCCTGGTAAAAGCCGCCGTGCTCGGCCTGGGCGTACCAGTTGGTCATGTAGGTGAACTTTTCCTGGGCGTGGGGGGTGCCCAGGGCGCACAGCCCCAGCAGGCTGGTGACGAGGGCGCGGGTGGTGCGACGGGAAGCTCGGGTCATGGCAGTAACTCCTGTGGGTGGCGACAAGTGGTGAAAGGAAATCCGGACATCAGATCGCGGCTGTCTCGACGTGGCCCTGGTGCGCCGCGCGGCCCCAGGTGGGCTCGGGCCGCTCGACCCAGCGCAGCGTGTGCAGCTCGGTGATGGCTTGGGCCCAGCTGTCGGCCAGCGAGTCCAGGATGGCCTGGCCCTGCTCGGCGGTGGCCGGCAGCGGATCACCGATCACGCCGCTGGGGCCGAAGTCGCGCGCGCTCCAGGCACAGGCCGGGCGGCCGTCGGGCGAGAGCAGGCTGGACGGAAACTCGGGCGGGTAGTTGGCGACGGCGCGGTCCATGCGCACCGTTTCGGGTGCCAGGGCCAGCATCAGTGCGGTCTCGCCGTGGCCTGCGTGCATGGCCAGCTTCTTTTCTTTCTCGGAGAGGAAGCGCCCCGCCACGTGCGGCACGCGCCAGGTGAAGCTGGGCACGACGATGAAATCGCCGTGGCGCAGACGCAATTCGCGTGCGGCCATTTCCATCACCTGGGGCTGGCCGCCATGCCCGTTGACGATCAGCAGCTTGCGAAAACCTGCGCGGTAGACGGACTCGCCGATCTCGTTCATGGTGGCAAGCAGCGTCTCGCCACTGAGCGTCACCGTGCCGGGAAAGTGCAGGTGTTCCTCCGATTTGCCGTAGGTGACCGGCGCCATGGCGTAGGCCGGCACCTCTGCCGGCAGGCGGTGCAGGGCATGACCGATGACGCCGGCGGCGATCACCGTGTCCACCGCGCAGGGCAGATGCGGGCCGTGCTGCTCGGTCGCACCCGTGGGCAGGACGATGACGGTGTTGGCCTTGTCGGGCAGCTCGGCGATCTCGGTCCAGCTCAGGTAGGGCAGGTAGCGGTGCGGCGGGTTGTATCCGTGCAGCATGGCGTTTTGTCCGGTGGGTGATGGGGTCAGCGTTGGGGGAGCCAGGCCGTGGCCTCGACCTCGATGAGGATGTCGGTGGTGGGCAGCATGGCGCTGACCTCGACCACGGTGGAGACTGGCGGCTCGCCGGGGAAGAACAGCTTGCGCACGCGGCTGTAGTACGGGAAGTGGTCCAGGTTGCGGAAGTACTGCACCAGCTTGACCACATCGCTCATCTGGCCGCCCGCGGACTCGACGGTCTGGCGGATGCGGTCGAGCACCCACCAGCTCTGCGCGAGGATGGGGCCTTCCTTGATGTCGGCGGAGAACTCGCCGGTGCGCCCGAGCAGGGTGGCCGCTTCGGCGGGGATGTCGTCGTAGCCGCGCACGATGCGGCCGGCGGCGGGCTCCACGGCGATGACGCCGGAGAGGAAGATGAAGTCACCGGCGCGCCGCCAGGCGGCGTAGCGGGCCAGGGGCTGGGCGATGTTCCTTGTGCTGTCGTTCATGCGCAGGTCTCGGGTGTTTCGAGGGAGGGCCGTGCCGGGGCGATGGACCATTCGGGACGGGGCTGGCCGGTGCCGAGCCGTCCTCCGCGCAGCACCACGCGGTCGTGGCAACGCGACGGGAATCCCCAGCGGTCGGCGTGCGGGAAGATGACGAGGTCGGCGGACTGCCCAGGCGAGAGCGGCAGGGCACCGGGCTGGCGGTCGAGCCAGTCGCTGCGGCACAGGGTGTCGCTCCAGTCGTCGAAAGCGCGGCCGAGCTGGGCGGCCGGCATGCCGATGGTCATGGCTTCCAGCGGGTCGTAGCTGCCCATCGCGCAGAACGGGTCCTGCACGTTGTCGCTGGCCATGAGTACGGGAATGCCGCGCTCGCGGGCTTCCTTCACCAGCGTCAGTCCGCGCTGGCGTGGCGTGCGCCCGGTCGTGGCGTCCTGCAGCAACAGGTTGGTCACCGGCAGCGTGACCAGGGTGATCGGTGCGCGGGCCACGGCGTCCAGCGTGGCCAGTGCGGTGGCTTCGTCCTGCGCGGCCAGTGCGCAGGTGTGGCCGCAGACAATGCGCCCACCGAAGCCGATATCGTTCGCCAGCCGGGCGGTGGTGGGCAGGCCCTGCGCGGCGGGGTTGAGCTCCTCGTCGGTGTGCAGGTCCACGTCCAGCCCGTGGTGCTGCGCCGCCTCGAGCAGGTGCCGCAGGGCCACCGGGTCCCAGTGGTGCGAATGGACAAAGCCGCCCAGCAGGGCATCGGGTCCGCTGGCGGCGACCTGCGCGGCAAGCGAGAAAGCCATGTCCTTGTCCGCGAACAGGGGCAGGGGAATCAGGCTCACGCGCTCAAGGCGCAGCCGGCCCGACCATTCGGCCGCCAGCTCGCGCAGCACCGGCCAGGCAACCGGTGTCTGGTCGGGCTCCCACCAGTCGCAATGCGTGCGCAGCCGCGTCACGCCGGCGTCGTGGCTCCACTGCAGGGCGCGGGAGGCGCGCTCGCGCACGTCCTCGTCGCTCCAGCGGGCGCGGTCGGCCATCATGGCCTCGATCGCACCGAGCAGCCCGGGGCGCACTTCGCCCATGCGCGGCAGGGTGAATGTCTTGTCGATGTGCGTGTGCGCGTCCACGAAGCCGGGCAGGGCCAGCGCGCCGCCCAGATGCCAGGCAGAGCCCTTGGCGGGGGCAGCGGGATCGTGCGGTGCCAGGCGCGTGACGGTGCCGGCATGGCTGATGAAAAGATCGGCCAGCGCGGGTTCGCCCCGGACGACGGGCCATCCGGCCGGCAGCAGCCAGCGCGGCAGCCGCAGGCCGCGCAGCACGCCGGGTCGCAGATCCTTGCTCATGCGAAGCGCTCCATGACCCGTCCCACGCGCGCCTTGAAGGCCTGCAGCTTCGGCGGCGTGGCCACGTTCATGTGGTAGTAGGCGTGGTAGTCCACTTTGGCCTTGCCGCCCGTGAGCAGGCGCAGGTAGCGCGTGATGGACTTGCGCGGCGGATCACCCATGAGCAGCGCGGTCCAGCGCGGGCGGCCGTAGGTGACCACAGCCGAGATGCGGCGGATGTGGGTGAG
>JAEZLX010000033.1 GCA_023415035.1 Pseudomonadota bacterium
TGGGAATGGCCGTCGCTCAGGGCCCAGATCACCCGCATGGCGTAGCGCGATTCCAGCAGGTCGAACAGCCGGATCACGGCAGCGTTGTCCTTGGCACTCATGCGCAGTCTCCTGTGCTTCTCCGCCAGCGGCGGAGGCATGACTGAGCAATATACGCCGGAACGGGAAATTTGCTAGCAGTTTGCTAGCTGAGGCCGGTGTGCGGTTGTCGCGTACCGGCCTCATGTGCGGGTGATTCCGGATTTACAGGCCACCTCGCTCGTCGCCCGGATCAGTTGTACAGCCGCCGCAGCAGGGATTTGAGTGTCTGTAGTTCCTCTTCGGTCAGCCGGTTGGCGACATCGGATTCGAGCTCGGTGGCCGTGACCTGCGCCGCCTTCTGGAGCCTGGCGCCTGCGGGCGAGAGGTGCAGCCCCTGGGCCCGGCGATCGGTGGGGTGAGGCTTGCGCTCGATCAGTCCTCGCTGATCCAGGGTCTTGATCATCCCCACCAGGTTGGGTGGCAGGATGTCCAGCGCCGTGCACAGCTGGCGCGAGGTGATGCCCGGATTGTGGGCGATCAGGGTCAGCACCGAAAAATCCACCGGCCGCAGGCCGTAGGGAGCCATGCGCTTCAGAAACACCGAGATGACGCTCAGTGCCGCCCGCCGCGCGTTGTAGCCGAGCAGTGTCTCCAGATAGCTGGTATCGATGCCGGACTCGTTTTCCGCTGCCGGATTCTCCGGCGGCGGTGCCGGAGGGTTCTTGCGCGCAGCGCGGGGCCGGCGGAGGTTGTTGGCAAGGGACACAGGCGTCTGGGGCATGGGTGTTGCTCGTCGGTGTCGGCGGCTGGCCGCTGGGGTCAGCCGCTGCTGAGGGTGGCGTTCATCATGGACAGGCGCATGTCGAACTCGGGCCAGACCCAGCGCCAGAACGCCAGGCGCGCATTCTGCCAGCGGGGCGCGTCGGCACCCGGGGTGGCGTCGATGCGGGACCAGGCCCAGGCCATCAGCGCCATGGCCATGGCGCGCAGGAAATCGTCGGCCAGCCAGTGGGCGAGATCGGCGGGCGCACCTTCGGCGCCCACCCCCGGCAGCAGGCGCTCGCGCACGAAAGTGGCGAGCCGCTTCAGACCATCGCGCGCGCGGGTGGTGCTGGCGCCATCGCCAAGGGCGGCCAGCAGCTCGTCCAGCAGCGAGAGCAGGGCCTGGCCACCATCGGGCAGCGTCTTGCGCAGCAACAGGTCGATGGCCTGGATCTCGTTGGTGCCCTCGTAGATCATGGCCACGCGCGAGTCGCGCACCACCTGCTCGATGCCCCACTCGCGCACGTAGCCGTGACCGCCGAACACCTGCAGGCAGGCGCTGGCGCCATGGAAGGCCTGGTCGGTCCAGGCAGCCTTGAGCACCGGGGTGACCAGCGCGCACCAGCGGCTGGCCAGCGCGCGGCGCTGGGCATCAGGATGGTGCTTGATGACGTCCAGTTCCAGCGCGGTGCGGTAGGCCACGGTACGGCCTGCGTCGACCCAGGCACGCTGGGCATCCAGCAGGCGGCGCACCGACGGGTGCAGCGCGATCAGGTCGGCCTCACCAGCCTTGGCACCGGTGCCGGGGGCGCGCATCTGGCGGCGCTCCTGGGCATAGGCGTCGGCCTTCTGCCAGGCGGCTTCGAGCAGGCCCACGCCCTGCAGGCCCACGTGCAGGCGCGCAGCGTTCATCATGACGAACATGGCGTTGAGGCCCTTGCCGGGCTCGCCGACCAGCCAGGCCGCGGCGTCGTCGAAGCGCATCACGCAGGTGGGGCTGCCGTGCAGGCCCATCTTCACCTCGATGCGCTCGCAGACGACGGCGCTGCGGCTGCCGTCCTCGTAGAACTTGGGCACCAGGAACAGTGACAGGCCCTTGGGCCCTGGAGGGGCGTCGGGCATGCGCGCGAGCACCAGGTGCACGATGTTGTCCGTGAGGTCGTGCTCGCCGCCCGAGATGAAGATCTTGGTGCCCGACAGCGCGTAGCGCCCGTCGGGCAGCGGCGTGGCCTTTGTGCGGCACAGACCGAGGTCGGAACCGGCGTGCGGCTCGGTCAGGCACATGGTGGCGAGCCATTCGCCGGTGGCCACCTTGCCCAGGTAGGTGGCCTTGAGTTCGGGCGAGGCGTGATGCCTGATGCACTCGTAGGCGCCGTGCAGCAGACCGGGGGCCATGGTCCAGCCGTGATTGGCCGCGCTCAGCCATTCATAGAGCATGGCTTCGAGGGCCGCAGGCAGGCCCTGGCCGCCATCCTCGGGCGCGGCGGACAGGGCTGGCCAGCCGGCTTGCCAGAAGGCCTGGTAGGCGTCGCGGAAGCCCGGTGGCATGGTGACGGCGCCGTCTTTACAGCGCGCGCCGATCTCGTCGCCATCGCGGCTGAGCGGGGCCACCACCTGGCCGACAAACTTGCCGGCTTCCTCGGCCACCTGGCGCATCAGGTCGGCGTCGGCGGATTCGACGAGGGCCGGCAGCTCGGCCAGCACCTCTGGGGCTCGCAACACGTTGAACAGGACAAAGCCCGTGTCAGCGGGGTTGGGCTGAAAGGCGTTCATGCAGGATCAGTCTTTTTTGCGGGCGCTGCCCAGGTAGGTTTCAATCACGCGGGGGTCGTTGGCCAGCTGGTCGGCAGGGCCTTCGGCGCTGAGCTCACCCATTTCGAGCACGTAGCCGTGGTCGGCCACCTGCAGCGCGGCGCGGGCGTTCTGCTCCACCAGCACGATCGTCACGCCGGTCTGGCGCAGCGTCTGGATGATGCTGAAGATCTCGCGCACGATCAGTGGTGCCAGGCCCAGGCTGGGCTCGTCGAGCATCAGCAGGTCGGGGCGGGCCATCAGGGCGCGGCCCACGGCCAGCATCTGGCGCTCGCCGCCCGAGAGCGTGCCCGCCATCTGGGCGCGCCGCTCCCTCAGGCGCGGGAACAGGTCATAGACATCGTCCAGCCGCGAGCGCCACTGCGACTTGCCCATGCGCATCTGGCGGAAGCCGCCGAGCAGCAGGTTGTCCTCCACCGGCATGGAGCCGAAGAGCTCGCGCTTTTCGGGGACCAGCGCGATGCCGGCCATCACGCGTTCCTCGAGCGAGAGGGCGTGCACGTTCTGGCCCTTGAACTCGATCGAGCCCTTGCCGGGCAGGACGCCCATCAGGGTGTTGAGCAGGGTGGACTTGCCGGCACCGTTGGGGCCGATCACGGTGATCACGCTGCCCTTGTCGGCATGCAGGTTGATGCCGTGCAGCACCTCGGCACGGCCGTAGCCGGCGCGCAGGTCTTTGACTTGAAGTATCGGTTGGCTCATCGTGGTCTCAATGCTCGGTGCCCAGGTAGGCGGCGCGGACCTTGGGGTCCTGCTGGATCTGCTCGGGCGTGCCCTGGGTGAGCAGGGTGCCGAACTCCATCACCACCAGGTGATCGCAGACCTGCATCACCAGGTCCATGTCGTGCTCCACCAGCAGGATGCTCATGCCTTCAGACTTGAGCTGGCGCAGCACGTCGGCCAGGGCCTGCTTCTCCTTGTGGCGCAGGCCGGCCGCGGGCTCGTCCAGCAGCAGCAGGGCAGGGTCGGCGCACAGCGCGCGGGCGATTTCCATCAGGCGCTGGGGACCCATGGCCAGGTTGCCGGCCAGCTCGTGTAGGTACTCGCCCATGCCGATGCGCTCAAGTTGCCGCTGCGCGACCAGGAAGGTCTGGCGCTCCTCTTCCTGGTTGAGGTTGAGCATCGAACGCACGACGCCGGTCTGTCCGCGCGCGTAGGCGCCCAGCGCGACGTTTTCCAGCACCGTCATGTCGGGGATCATCTTCACGTGCTGGAAGGTGCGTGCCATGCCCTTGCGCAGGATCTCGCGGGAGCGCAGGCGGGTGATGTCCTCGCCACGGAAGTGCACCTGGCCGCTGGTCTTGGACAGCACGCCCGTGATCAGGTTGAAGGTGGTGGACTTGCCGGCGCCGTTGGGACCGATGAGGCCGACGATCTGGCCGGCATGGATCTGGAAGCTGATGTCATTGACCGCGACAAGGCCGCCGAACTGCTTGCGGATGCCTTTCACGTCCAGCACCAGATCGCCGGCCGCGGGTTGCGGGCGCACCGGCAGGGCGCGGGCATCGCTCCAGTCCATCTTGCGCTGGCGGCGCGGCAGGCGGCTTTCCACCATGGACCACAGGCCCTGCGGCAGGAACTTGAGCACCAGCACCAGCAGGGTGCCGAAGACGATGACCTCGAAGCTGCCGCTGGTTCCGATGAGTTTGGGCAGCAGCACCTGCAGCTGGTCTTCCAGCACCTTGGTCAGGAAGGCGCCGGTGAGCGCGCCCCAGACGTGGCCCACGCCACCGATCACTGCCATGAACAGGTACTGGATGCCCATCGCCAGGCCGAAAGGCGAGGGGTTGACCGAGCGCTGGAAGTGCGCGAACAGCCAGCCGGAAACGGCCGCCAGCAACGCGGCGATCACGAAGATGATGATCTTGTAGCGCAGTGTGTTCACGCCCATGGCCTCGGCCATTTGCGTGCCGGTTTTCAGGGCGCGGATGGCGCGGCCCGGACGCGAGTCGAGCAGGTGCTGGACCAGCCAGATGCCACCGAGCACACACGCCCAGATCAGGGCATAGATGCCGCGACCCTGGCCCAGCTCGTGGCCGAAGATGCTGATGCCAGGCACGCCCAGCAGGCCGTCGTACTTGCCCAGGGCGTCGAGGTTGCCCATGAGGTAGTACAGCGACAGCGCCCAGGCGATGGTGGCCAGCGGCAGGTAGTGCCCCGACATGCGCAGCGTGATGCTGCCGATGACCAGGGCCGAGACGCCTGTCAGTGCCAGGCCGACCCACAGCGTGGCCCACGGCGACCAGCCGAGGTTCAGCGTCATCCAGGATGTGGTGTAGGCGGCGATGCCCACGAAGGCCGCCTGCCCGAAGGAGGTCAGGCCGGCTACGCCGGTCAGCAGGATCAGGCCCAGGCTGACCAGGGCGAACAGCCCGATATAGTTCAGTTGCACGATCCAGAAGTCGGGCGTCGGCAGCAGCGCGATGGCTGCCAGTGCCACGATCAGCGTGATCCACCCAATGCGGCGAATGTTCATGCTCAATGTTCCTCGTCAGAATGGTCGCCGGTCAGGGAGCGCCACAGCAGGATGGGCAGCACCAGGGTGAAAACGATGACTTCCTTGAAGGCGCTGGCCCAGAACGAGCTGAACGCCTCGACCACGCCCACGAACAGGGCGCCAGCCAGTGCCAGGGGGTAGCTGGAGAGGCCAGCAATCACCGCCGACACGAAGCCCTTGAGGCCGATGAGGAAGCCGGAGTCATAGAACACCGTTGTGGTGGGGCCGATCAGCAGGCCCGAGAGCGCGCCGATGAGGGCCGCCATGGTGAAGGTCAGCTTGCCGCTGGCGCTCGACGAAATGCCCATCAGGCGGGCGCCGATGCGGTTGACGGCAGTGGCGCGCAGCGCCTTGCCGTACAGCGAGCGCTCGAAGAACAGCCACAGCAGCACGATCAGGGCCACGGCCGAGCCGCACACGATGATGGCCTGGCCGGTGATGGCGACACCACCCAGATCGAAGCGGTCGTCCCAGAAGGCAGGGTTGCGGAAGCCCTCGGCGCCGAAGAACAGCAGACCCAGGCCCACCATGGCGAAGTGCAGGCCGACCGAGACGATCAGCAGCACCAGGGGGGTGGAGTCTTCCAGCGACTGGTAGACCACACGGTAGAGCAGGGGACCGAAGGCGGTGACGATGGCCACGCTCAGCACGGCCTGCACCAGCAGCGGGAACTGGTGCGGCGCGGCCCACCAGCCCAGCAGCGCGACGGCAACGGGCGGAAGCGACTGCTTGATCACGGCCCTGGCGGCGGTTGCCGGGCGGCCGGTATGGCGCCAGACCGTGAAGCCTTCCATCACGGCGGCCACGGCGGCGAGGATGAGCAGCAGCCAGACGGTGCCGGGCACCTGGCCGGTCTGGAACAGGGCGAGGGTGAGTGCGCCGTAGGCGACGAACTCACCCTGGGGAATGAAGATCACGCGGGTGACGGCGAAGACCAGCACGAGCGTCAGGCCCAGCAGGGCATAGACCGCACCGTTGGTCAGGCCGTCCACCAGCAGGATACTGGCGATTGTTGAATCCATGGGCTCACTCCCCGGACGGGGAGGCCAAAAAAGGTAAGGGGCGGGGCAAGGCCGGCGCCGGCCGCCGGAGACGGCGGCGCCGGCGGGAGATCACTTCTCGAACTTCCAGTCGCCGTTGACAACCTTGTAGATCACACCGGTGTCCAGCGTGTAGCCCCAGTGGTCGTCCTTCGTCCAGTTGAGCACGCCGTGCGCCACGACGGTGCGGCCCATGGTTTCAAAGGCGTTGAGCAGGGCGGCGCGGAACTCGGGCGTGCCGGGCTTGGCCGACTTCAGCGCGATCGGGATCGCCTTTTCCAGCACCACGGTCACGTCATAGGCGTGGCCGGCGAACTGGTTGGCGGTACCGGCACCGTATTTCGCGTCGTACTTCTGCGAGAAGTCCAGTGCCACGGCCTTGGACGGGTTGCTGTCGGGCAGCTGGCCCGGGGCGATCACCGGACCGGCCACGACGAGCGCGCCTTCGACGTCCTTGCCGCCCACGCGCATCAGGTCCTTGGTGGCGGCGCCGTGCGTCTGGTAGATCGGGCCCTTGAAGCCACGCTCGACGACGGCCTTGTGCGGCATGGCGGCGCCGCTGCCCGAGGCCACGATCAGCATGGCATCCGGCTTGGCGGCCACCAGCTTGAGGGCCTGGCCGGTCACGCTGGTGTCGGTGCGGGCAAAGCGCTCGACGCCGACCAGCTTGATGCCGGCTTTCTCGGCCAGCGGCTTGAAGGCGTCCAGCCACTGCTCGCCGTAGGCGTCGGTGTAGCCCAGGAAGCCGACCGTCTTGATGCCCTTTTCCTTCATGTGGGAAACCAGGGCGTGGGCCATCACGCCGTTGGACTGGGGCATGCGGAAGCTCCAGGCGTCGGCGCCGGGCGGCAGGCCGATCGGGGTGAGCGCCAGCTGGGGCGTCTTGGTGTCACGCGCCACGTCGGCGATGGCCACACCCACCGGCGTCGCCACGGAACCGACGATCAGGTCCACCTTGTCCTCGGTGGTGAAGCGGCGGGCGATGCGAACGCCATTGGTCGGATCGGTGGCGTCGTCCAGCACGGTGACCTGGAGCTTCTCGCCGGCGATCGACGTGGGCCAGAGGTCGACCTGGTTCTTGGCCGGGATGCCCAGCGCGGACGACGGGCCCGTCAGGGGCAGGATCACACCGATCTTGATGTCGGCCTGGGCGGCGGAGGCCACCAGTGCAGCCGCGGCGGCGGCGATCAGGGTTTTGACAGCTTTCATGCGTTTGTCTCCTTGGTTGGGGTTGAAAGCAGGGGTGGGGAAACTGTGGCTCATCCGCCGCACTTGGCGCGGATGTCGGCAGGAATGGGAACGGCCTTGATGCGGTCCGGGTTCTCGGGGTCGCGGGCGCAGAACGCGCGCGTTTCGGTGCCCTCGCACAGCACGATGTCGCCGCGCTTGATCACATGCTTCTGGATCAGCACCTTCTCGCGCCATTCGATGACGCTGGTGTGCACTTGCAGACGCTCGCCGTAGGTGGCCGGCTTCATGAACTTGGTGTGGATCTCCAGCAGTGGCGTGCCGATGATCCCGGTCGTCTTGACCAGCTCGCGCCAGGGCGGCACGCCGCACTGGACGAAGAAGTTCAGGGACGAGGCGTCCATCCACTTGCAGAAATTGGGAAAGAACACGATGCCGGCGGGATCGCAGTCGCCGAACATCACGTCCACTTCGTAAACGACGGTTTTTGTCATGTGGTGCCGATCAACGGGGTGCCATGCGCAGCGCGCCGTCCAGGCGGATGACTTCGCCGTTCAGGTGCGAGTTGCTGACGATATGCGCAGCGAGCTGCGCGAACTCTTCGGGTTTACCCAGACGTTGCGGGAAAGGAATGCTCTTGGCCAGCGATTCCTGGACCGGCTCGGGCAGGGTTTTCATCAACGGGGTGGCGAACAGGCCCGGGGCGATGGTGCACACCCGGATGCCGTGCTGGGCCAGGTCGCGCGCCATGGGCAGCGTCATGCCGACCACGCCGCCCTTGGAGGCGCTGTAGGCCTGCTGGCCGACCTGGCCGTCGAAGGCGGCCACGCTGGCGGTGAACACCATGGCGCCGCGCTCGCCGTCTTCCAGCGGATCGAGCTTGGCGCAGGCGGCGGCGAACAGGCGGGCCGCGTTGTAGGTGCCGATCAGGTTGACGTTGACGACCTTGATGAAGTCCTCCAGCGGCGCGGCATTGCCGTCCTTGCCGATCACGCGCTTGGCGGTGCCGATGCCGGCGATCTGCATCAGGATACGGGCCGGTCCGTGCGCCGCGGCGGCCTGGTCGATGGCGGCCTGCATGCTTTCCGGGTTGCTGACGTCGCACTGGATGGCCACGCCGCCGATCTCGCCGGCCACGCGGCGGGCGTTGTCGATGTTCAGGTCGAGCACGGCAACCCTGGCGCCCAGGCGGGCCAGTTCACGCGCCGTGGCCTCGCCCAGGCCGGATCCGCCTCCGGTGACGAGAGCGGCATGTCCCTGGATGTTCATGGGAAGTCCTTTCTTCTGTTGGGTGATGTCTGTCGGGGCCTGCTCACTGCGGGTTCTCGATCAGCAGGGCGATGCCCTGGCCGCCTCCGATGCAGGCGCTGGAGATGCCGTAGCGGGTGCCGCTGCGCTGCAGCTCGCGCGCCAGCGTGAGTGTCAGGCGCACGCCGGTGGCCGCCAGCGGGTGGCCCAGGGCAATGGCGCCGCCGTTGACGTTGAGCCTGGAGATGTCCATCCCCAGTTCGCGTGCCACGGCCAGAGTCTGCGCGCCCTGGGCTTCGTTGACTTCGAAGCGGGCGATGTCGTCGAGCGTCAGGCCGGTGCGTTCCAGGAGCAGCCGGATCGCCGCCGCCGGGCCGATGCCCATGATCTCGGGCGGCACGCCTACGACGGCCGCGGCCACCACGCGCGCCAGCGGACGCTTGCCTTGCGCCTTGGCATAGGCGCCCGAGGTGACCACGCAGGCGGCTGCCGCATCGACCAGGGCCGAGCTGTTGCCGCCGGTCTGCACACCGCCTTCGAACACGGGCTTGAGCCTGGCGAGCACCTCGACAGGGGAGGGGCGGGGATGCGTGTCGGTGGTCACTTCGGTTGCCTTGCCCTGCAGGCGGATGCCACGCGGGCGGTAGCCCTCGAGCTCGAACTTCTCGCTGACCACGGGCACGATTTCGCCGGCCAGGAAGCCGCTCTCCTGGGCGGCGACGGCCTTGGCAAACGACGCGCTGGCGAACTCGTCCACCGCCTCGCGCGTGATGCCGTATTTCTTCGCCAGGTTCTCGGCCGTCTGGATCATGTTGATGCCGGCTGCCGGGTCCTTGAGGGCTTCCCACATGTAGTCCTTGAAGCCCACCGGCGCGCCGAGCTTGAAGCCGGTGCGGTGGTCGAAGGCGGCGATGGGGTTGCGCGTCATGCTTTCGGTGCCCACCACCAGAGCGGCGTCGCAGACACCGGCCTGGATGTGCTCGCCGGCCTGGCGGAACAGCTCGAAGCCGGTGCCGCAGATGCGCTGGGCCATGAGGGCCGGGACGTCCACCGGCACGCCGGCGTACAGGCCGATGTGGCGAGGCAGGAAGAACTGGTCGAAGTCGCCGGGCGCCATGTTGCCGGTGATCACCGAACCGATGTCCTCGGGCGCGACGCCGGCGCGCTTGAGCGCCTCTCGGGCGACCTTGATGCCCAGATCGGTGGGCGAGACGTGGCCCAGCGCGCCGCAGTAGTCCACCAGCGGCGTGCGCACGCCGTCGACGATGACCACGTCATCGAATGCGTTGAAAAAGCCTTTGCGAGCCATGTCGTGGTCCTTGCTCAGAGATCGGTGCCCGGCTTGATGACGATGTGCCCGGGGGCCTCGTCATACAGGGCGTTGACGAGGTGCTCGCGGTGCTTGAGGACGGCACGCTGGTTGATGCTGCCCTTGTCGGTCACCTCTCCCAGGTCGATGGACGGCGGGTCAGCCAGCAGCATCATGCGGGCGACGCGGTTGGCGCTGCCGGTGGCGCTCAGCGACAGGTCCGTGACCAGGCTCTGGAACTTCTGCAGCACCGCGTGCTGCGACAGCACCTGGGCCATGGGCGCGTCCGGCGGCAGGTCCGTCAGCGTGCGCACGGCCTGGGTCGGGAAGATCAGCGCGCCGATTTCCTTGCGGTTCAGGCCGGTGATCACCACGTCCTGGATGTACGGAGCGCCGCCGGCGATGACGCGCGCGCGCAGCGGACCAACGCTGACGAAGGTGCCGGTGGCCAGCTTGAAGTCTTCCGCGATGCGGCCGTCGAAGCGCAGACCCCGGTTCGGGTCGGCGGGGTCGGCCCACTGGATGGCGTCGCCCGTGCAGAAGAAGCCTTCCTCGTCGTAGGCCTCGGCCGTGGCTTCGGGCGAGCGCCAGTAGCCGGGCGTGATGTTGGGGCCGCGGTAGCGCAATTCGACCTTGCCTTCGACGGGCACCAGCTTGCACTCCATGCCCGGCGTGGGCAGGCCCAGCTCGCCGGCACGGATGTCGGGGCTGGTGGGGAACAGGCCGTAGGGGCTGGATTCGGTCATGCCGAAGCCGCAGGTCATGACGATGCGCTCGCCGACCTCGCGCTCGGCGCATTCGAACAGGGCGTCCCACACCGGCTGCGACAGCGAGGCACCGGCATAGAAGAACATCTTCACGCGCGAGAGGAAGTTCCTGCGCAGCGTGTCGTCGGACTTCATGGCGTTCGCGATCGCCTCGAACCCGGTGGGCACGTTGAAGTACATGGTCGGAGCGATCTCGCGCAGGTTGCGCAGCGTCTCGCCGACCAGGGCGGGCGTGGGCTTGCCCTCGTCGATGTACAGCGTGCCGCCGTTGTGCAGCACCATGCCGAAGTTGTGGTTGCCGCCGAAGGTGTGGTTCCAGGGCAGCCAGTCGATCAGTACGGGCCGCTCCTCGGTCAGGATCGGCATCGACTGGCGCATCTGCTGCTGGTTGGCACACCACATGCGGTTGGTGTTGATGACCGCCTTGGGCAGCTTGGTCGAGCCGCTGGTGAACAGGAACTTGACGATGGTGTCGGCCGTGGTCGCCGCCTGCGCGGCGTCGATGGCCGGCGTGGGTTCGGTGGCCAGCAGTTCGGACAGCAGCGTCGCCTTGCGGCCCTGCAGGTGCGCGTGGTCGGCGTTGCGCGACACGGCGATTTCGCAGTCGGCCGGCGCGGTCGCGGCCATGGCCGGGCCGTAGCGGTCGCCGTCCTCGGCCCAGATCAGGCCCGGGGTGAGGGTGCCGATGACGTGGCGCAGCTTGCCGAAGTCCTTGCTCACGGTGGAGTAGGCCGGCGAGGCGGGCGAGTACGGAATGCCCGCGTACATGCAGCCCAGGGCCAGCAGCGCGTGGTCGATCCCGTTGTCGCTCAGGATCACGACCGGGCGCTCGGCCGACAGGCCCCGGTTGAGCAGGGCCTGGCCGATGCGCCGCGCCGCGTCGAGCGCCTGTGCGTAGCTCACATGCCGCCAGTCGCCGAGCGAGCCGTCGGCCTGGCGCTGGCGCTGGGCGACGAAGGTTGTATCGGGAATCTCCCTGGCCCAGCGGATCAGGCGGTCGGACATGCGCGTCTCGAACGGCTGCAGCGGCTGGTCGGCCGAGAGGTACTGCGCGCCGCCATCGCCATCGCGGACGATGGCCTGGGTGACGCCAAATGTCAGTGGACGGTACTTCGCGTTGCTCATGAGGTCTCCTGTACTCCTTGCGGGTGGTGCCACTGCGATTGGTGGCCCCCTCCGTCACTCCCCCTGCACGGCAACGCCGCCTGCGGGGGAACGTGTGTTCTGTCAGTCCTTGCTCACCTTGGCCGCCTTGCCTTCGAGGAAGGCACGCACGCGGGCCTTGGCCTCGGGCGCCGACTGGGCGATGGCGGCCATCATGGCTTCGGTGAACAGGCCATGGTCGGCCGGCTGCTCGGCGATGCGGGGCAGGGCGTGCATGAGGGCGAAGTTGGTCATGCGCGCGTTGGTGGCAATGCGGGTGGCCAGCTCGATGGCCTTGTCCAGCGCGGAGCCCTGCGGCACCACGTACTGCGACAGGCCGATGCGCTCGCCGTCCTGCGCGTTGTAGACGCGGCCGGTGAGCATCATGTCGGTCATGCGCGCGGCGCCGATCAGCTTGGGCACGCGCACCGAGCCGCCGCCGCCGACGAAGATGCCGCGGGTGCCCTCGGGCAGGGCGTAGAAAGTGGATTCGTCGGCCACGCGGACATGGCAGGCGCTGGCCAGTTCCAGACCGCCACCGACCACCGCTCCGTGCAGGGCGGCGACCACGGGCACGCGGCCTTGTTCGACACAGTCGAGGGCGTGGTGCCACATGCGCGAATGGAAGACACCCTCGGCGGCATCACGCTCGCTCAGCTCGGACAGGTCCAGACCTGCGCTGAAATGGTCGCCGTTGCCGTGAATGACGGCCGCGCGCACCGAATCGGGCAAGTTCTGGAAGGCGTCGCGGATCGCGATGATCAGGCCGTCGTTAAGCGCATTGCGCTTGGTCGGGCGGTTGAGCGAGACGATGGCGATTTCCGATTGTTCGCCATGCAGCCGCACCTGCAGGTCGGGGTTGGTAGGGGTCATGAGAGTCTACACTATCTTGCTTGTTGGGTTGGGGGATTATTGTTATAAACAATAACCAAAGCAAGACGACGCAACCGCTTTTCGGCCTAGGAAAAACCCTTATATTTCATACCCATGGACCACAAGAATCTCATTGCCATCGACATCCACACCCACGCCGAAGTGAGTTGCTGGAATCCCTTTGACAACTACGGAGAAGAGTACGACCGCGCCGCTGACAAGTACTTCGGCAGCAACCGCCGCCCCACCATCGAGGAGACCGTCGCCTATTACCGCGAGCGCAAGATCGGCCTGGTGATGTTCACCGTCGACAGCGAATCCAAGCTGGGCCGCCGCCGCATCCCCAACGAGGAGATCGCGCAGGCCGCGCGCGAGAACAGCGACATGATGATGGCCTTCGCCAGCATCGACCCGCACAAGGGGAAGATGGGTGCCCGCGAGGCCGAGCGCCTGATCACGCAGGAGGGCATCAAGGGCTTCAAGTTCCACCCCACGGTGCAGGGCTACCACCCCTACGACAAGATGGCCTGGCCCATCTATGAGGTGATCAACCACTATAAGATGCCGGCCATCTTCCACACCGGCCACAGCGGCATCGGCTCAGGCATGCGCTGCGGTGGTGGACTGCGGCTGGAATACAGCAACCCGATCCACCTGGATGACGTGGCGATCGATTTCCCCGACATGCAGATCGTCATGGCGCATCCGAGCTTCCCGTGGCAGGACGAGGCCCTGTCGGTGGCGCTGCACAAGCCCAACGTCTGGATCGACCTGTCTGGCTGGAGCCCGAAGTATTTCCCCAAGCAGCTCGTGCAGTACGCCAACACGCTGCTCAAGGACCGCATGCTGTTCGGCAGCGACTACCCGCTGATCACCCCCGAGCGCTGGATGAAGGATTTCGAGGTCGCGGGCTTCAGGCCCGAGGTCATGCCCGGCATCCTCAAGGACAACGCGGTGCGCCTGCTTGGGCTGGCCTGAACAGCCATCTCGCAAGTCATTGCATATACGAAATCTGTGATCTCTTTCATATCAAATCGGCATAGCTGAAAGTGGGGGGGCAAGCTTTGCTCCCCTGCCAAAAAAGGTCACAGTGCGCCTACTTTTATGGTGCCCGACCAGGCGCGGCTGCGAGCTGGCCAGCCTGTTACGGCTTCCCTCTTGAACCTCTAGGAGATCTCATGTCCCTGCTCAAGCTCCGCCGTGGCGTCCTGATGGCGCTGGCAGCTCTGTCCACCGTGGCCGTGACCGGTGTCGCCCAGGCGCAGACCGTGACGCTGCGTCTGCACCAGTTCCTGCCCCAGCAAGGTGCGATCCCAACCATGGCCATCGCGCCCTGGGCCAAGAAGATCGAGACCGAGTCCAACGGTCGCATCAAGTTCCAGATGTTCCACGCCATGTCCATGGGTGGCACGCCGGCCCAGCTGTTCGACCAGGCCCGTGACGGCGTGGTGGACGTCGTCTGGACGGTGCTCGGCTACACGCCCGGCCGCTTCAACAAGTCGGAAGTGTTCGAGCTGCCTTTCATGTGCAAGGGTGGTCCCGAGAAGTGCTCGCGCGCCTTCCACACCTATGTGGAAGCCAATGCCATGGACGAGTTCAAGCAGGTCAAGCTGATCGCCGCGCACACGCACGGCCCGGGCCTGTTCCACACCAAGAACCCGGTTCCCAACATGGAAAGCCTCAAGGGTCGCAAGATCCGTGGCGGCTCGCGCATCATCAGCAACATGCTGGCCAAGCTGGGCGCTGTGCCCGTGGGCATGCCCGTGCCGGCCGTGACCGACGCGCTGACCAAGGGCGTGATCGAAGGCACGACCGTGCCCTGGGAAGTGACTCCCTCCGTCAAGATCGCCGAGATCGTCAAGCACCACACCACTTTCGCGGGTGACGAGGGCCTGTTCACGCAGACCTTCGCGCTGGTGATGAACCGTGCCACCTACGACAAGCTGCCGGCCGATCTGAAGAAGGTGATCGACAACAACACCGGCATCGAAGTGGCTGCCCTCTTCGGCCGTGCCATGGCCGAGGCCGACAAGATCGGCTACGACATCGCCGCCAAGGCCGGCAACAGCATCGTGACGCTGGACGCCGCCGAGACCAAGCGCTGGCGCGATGCCGCCGGTGCGGTCGAGGCCGACTGGGTCAAGGAAATGCAAGGCAAGAAGATCGACGGTGCCAAGCTCGTGACCGAGGCCCGCGCCGCCATGGACAAATTCGCCAAGTAAGAGCGACATCCATCTACCCGGGGTGGCTGCAGCATGAGGGGCTGGTGGGAAGCGGCCCTGCAGGAGAGCGGCCTCGGGTATTCATCGAGTAAGTGCGTATGGCCGGTCATCCCGGCCATCACGATAATGGGGGGCGCTGACTCCGGCGGATGGCCTTCGGGCCAGGCCGTCATCGACAGACAAGCCCGCGGCCGCACTTCGGTCGCATCTCAGAGGTGACAAATTGAAAGCACTTTCCTTGTTGGCCAGGGGCTGCGCCCTGCTGGCCGGTGTCCTGATCACGATCATCACGCTCGTTACCTGCGCGAGCCTGATCGGTCGAAACACCACCGGTACCACCCTGCTGGGGGACTACGAACTGACAGCCGTGTCCGCCGGCGCCGCCGTGGCACTGTTCATGCCCTGGTGCCAGCTGAAGCGTGGTCACATCATTGTCGACTTCTTCACGGCCTGGGTGCCCCAGCGTGGCATTACCTGGCTGGACCGATTCGGCGCGCTGTTGTTGAGCGCCATGATGGTGCTGCTGTGCTGGCGAACCGCCATCGGCGGCGTCAGCGCCTACGATTCCCAGACGACCACCATGATGCTCGGTTTTCCCGAGTGGGTCGTGTATGTGGCGATGGTGCCTCCCATGCTTCTCACGGGCGTGATCGCCCTGGTGCAGGCGTTTGGCGGTGAATTCCAGGAGGAGAAGCAATGAGCTCGATCGCCATGGCGGCCTCGATCTTCGGGGTGATGCTATTCCTGATGGCCATCCGCGTGCCAATCGCGGTGTCCATGTTCTGTGCCGGCGTATTCGGCTACATCTCACAGGTGGGCTGGCTGCCGTTTGCCAACAACCTCAATGGCGTCGCGTTTGCGCGCTTTGCCAGTTACGACCTGTCGGTGATTCCGCTGTTCATCCTGATGGGCAACTTCGCCACCCAGGGCGGCATCTCCAAGGCGCTGTTCGAGCTTGCCGCTGCCATCATGGGCCGCTTCAAGGGCGGTCTGGCCATGGCCTCGGTGCTGGCCGCGGCCGGTTTTGGCGCCATCTGTGGCTCGTCGGTGGCCACGGCCGCGACGATCACCTCGGTGGCTTTGCCCGAGATGAAGCGCCACGGCTACTCGGGCCGGCTGGCCACGGGCACGCTGGCCGCCGGCGGCACGCTGGGCATCCTGATCCCGCCGTCGGTTCCGCTGGTGATCTACGCGATCCTGGCCGAGCAGAACATCGCCAAGCTGTTCGCGGCGGCCATGATCCCCGGCCTTATCGCCGTGACGGGCTACATCCTGGCCATCGGTCTGTACGTGCGCCTGTTCCCGGGACATGCACCATCCGATGTCAGTGAACGTCCCAGGGTGACGTGGCGCATGGTCATGAGCGTGGCACCGATTGCGGTGGTGTTCGTGATCGTGTTCGGCGGCATCTACGGCGGCCTGTTCACGCCCACCGAAGGTGCGGGCGTAGGGGCGGCGGCGACCTTCGTCGCGGCCCTGCTCAAGCGAGAGCTGACCTGGGCGAAGACCAAGGACTGCTTTTACGCGACGGCGGCGGCCAGCGCCATGATCTTCCTGATCTTCATTGGCGCTGACCTGATGAACTCCGCATTGGCGCTGACGCAGGTGCCCGGCATGCTGGCCGAGATGATCAACAACCTGGGCCTGTCACCGCTGATGGTGGTGACGGTGATCCTGCTGTTCTATGTGGTGTCCGGCGCCTTCATGGACGAGCTGTCGGTGATCATGCTCACCGTGCCGATCTTTTTCCCGGTGATCATGTCCATGGACTTCGGCCTGACCCAGGAATCGACGGCGATCTGGTTCGGCATCATGATCCTGATGACGGTGGGCTTCGGCCTGCTGTCGCCGCCGGTGGGCCTGAACGTGTACATCGTCAACGGCATGGCCAAGGACGTGCCGATCAAGGAAAGCTACAAGGGTGTGCTGCCCTTCCTGGCCAGCGACGTGGTGCGCACCACGCTGCTGCTGTTGTTCCCGTCGCTGTCCTTGTGGTTCGTGCAGTTCGTTCAGTGATTCACCCGGCCGCCGGTTCCACCGGTGGCCGGTTTTTCATGGCCAAGCATTGAAGAAAAGAGGAGACCACATGCATTCCCTCCCATCTGCAAGCCGACGTCTGCTGGTCTGCGGGGCTGTCGCCGCAGGGCTTCTGGGCCCTGTTTCTGCCGCCCTGGCGCAGGAAGCCTTTCCCTCCAAGCCGCTGCGCATCGTGGTGCCCTTCGGCCCCGGTGGGGTTGGTGACCTGACGGCGCGCATCGTGGCGGCCGAACTGTCCAAGTCGCTGGGGCAGTCCGTCACGATCGAGAACCGGCCCGGTGCCGGTGGCGTGGTTGCCGCCGAAACCGTGGCCCGTTCGGCGCCCGACGGCCACACCATGTTCCTGATGTCGAACGGATCGGCCGTCACGGCCAGCCTGTTCAAGAGCCTGCCGTTCGACATGGTCAAGGACTTCACGCCGGTGTCCACGCTCGGCTACTTCGACATCGCCGTCGTCGTGCCGACCGACTCGCCGTTCAAGACGCTGGGCGAGCTGGTGGCCTACGGCAAGGCCAATCCGGACAAGCTCAACATCGGCAGCATCAACATCGGCAGCACGCAGAACTTGGCAGCCGAGCTGTTCAAGTCGACCGCTGGTATCCGAGCCCAGATCATCCCCTTCAACGGTTCACCGGCGCTGATCGGCGCGCTGCGTGGCAAGCAGGTGGATGTCGGGGTCGAGATCCTGGCGCCGGTGCTGTCGCAGATCAAGGGCGGCGCGTTCCGCGCGCTGGCCGTCACCAGCCAAAAGCGCTCGGTGGTGCTGCCCGACGTGTCTACCGCCGAGGAGGCCGGCGTCAAGGGCTACGTGGCTTCGTCCTGGAACGGGCTGGCCGTGCCGGCGCGCACGCCCCGCGCGGTGGTCGAGCGTCTGAACCGCGACATCGTCACGGTCCTGGCCAACCCGGAAGTGCGTCAAAAGCTTCTGGCGCTGAACATCGACGCGCAGTCGAGCACACCCGAGCAGAACGCCGAGCTGCTGGTCAGCGATATCAAGCGCTGGTCCGAGGTGATCGAGCGCGCCGGCATCGAGAAGCAGTAAGCACAGGCGGGTAAGCGGATGTCAGGTCGTTTTTCGCTGGGCGTGGTCGGCTATGGCGAGGTCGGCCGCATCTTCACTGCCGGTCTCGGTCCGCAGGCGGACTGGACCGGTGCCTGGGATCTCAAGTTCGCCGATCCGGCCGCGCGCGACGAACCGCTGGCGCATGCCGCCAGCCGTGGCATCGAGGCCTGTGCCGGCGTGGCTGAGCTGTGTGCCAGGGCCACGCTGATCATCTCGGCTGTCACCGCGTCCAATACTCTGGCCGTGGCGCGTGAGGTGGCGGCACACATCCGTCCGGGCAGCTTTTTCCTGGACCTCAATTCCGCCTCGCCGGGCACCAAGCAGGAGGCGGCGGCGCTCATCGATGCCGCGGGGGCGCATTACGTCGAGGCTGGCGTCATGACCTCGGTGCCGCCTTACGGCATCAAGGTGCCCATGCTGCTGGGCGGTCCGCACGCTGCTGCCCTGCAGCCGCGCCTGGCCGCGCTGGGCATGGACACTCAGGTGACCAGCGACCGCCTGGGGGTGGCCTCTGCCACCAAGATGTGCCGCAGCGTGATGATCAAGGGGCTGGAGGCCCTGGTGATCGAGAGCTACGCCGCGGCTCGCCACTACGGCGTCGAGGAGGCGATGATCGCCACCCTGCAGGAAACCTTCCCCGGCATCGACTGGACGAAGCAGGGGGCCTACTTTTTCAGCCGCGTGGCCCAGCACGGCCGCCGCCGCGCCGAGGAGATGCGCGAAGTGGCGCGCACGGTGCGTGAAGCCGGTTTCGAGCCGACCATGGCATCGGCCATTGCCGAGAAGCACGACTGGATGGCGAAGCAGTCCCAGGCGGGTCGTTTCACCGGGCTGGGCGCAGCGCCTGTTTGGCAGGACTATGCCGACCGGCTGCTGGGCAGGCCCGCCGCCAACGACTGATCTTTCCCCTTCTTTTCACGCATGCTCGACATCCTGGCCATCACCGGCCCCATCTATCTGTGCGTCCTGGCCGGCTATGCGGCCGTCCGGTGGGGCATGTTCAGCAAGGCCGACATGCGCGTGTTCGGCCGCTTCGTGCTGGACGTGTCCCTGCCTGCGCTGCTGTTCTATGCGCTGGCCTCTCGGCCGTTGTCGGACGTGCTGCGCCCGGGCTACCTGCTGGTCTACACCGCAGGCTCGCTGCTCGTCCTGGGAGGCGGCCTGCTGTGGTCGTGGAAGATGCGCGGGCGCACGCTGACCGAGAGCGCGTACATGGCCATGGGCATGACCTGCTCCAACAGCGGCTTCGTGGGCTACCCGCTGATGCTGCTGCTGTTCGGCCCGCTGGGAGGCGTGATCCTGGCGCTGAACTTCATCATAGAGAATCTGATCAAGCTGCCGCTGCTGATTGCCCTGGCCGATGCGGGTGCGCACGAGGGCCCGCGTCAGACGGTGCTCCAGGTGATCCGGCAGACGCTGGCGCGGCTGGCGCGCAATCCCATCATCATCGGCATCGTGCTCGGCTGCGCTGTGGCTATTTCCGGCTGGCAGCTGCCCGCGGTGCTCTCGCGCGCGGTCACGCTGTTTTCGGGTGCGGCCGGCGGCCTGGCGCTTTTCATCATTGGCGGCAGCCTTTCGGGTCTGAAGCTCCAGGGGATGCGCTCGCAGGTGGCGCAAGTCGCGGTGGGCAAGCTGCTGCTGCATCCTGCCGCCATCTGGGCCGTCATCGCGCTGTTCGGGCTGATGGGCCTGCCGGTGCCCACGGGTGAGCTGAAGGTGGCGGCCGTGCTGTCGGCGGCAATGCCCATGCTGGGCGTCTATTCGGTGCTTGCCCAGCGCCATGGTCACGAGGAATTCACCTCGGCAGCCCTGCTGGTGACCACCGGCCTGTCCTTCTTCTCGATCAGCGCCATCCTCTGGCTGATGCGCCACAGCACCGGCTGGCTGAGCTGATTGCTGACCGCTCAGTCGTAGGCCGTGATGACCTGGCGGATCAGGTCGATCGTGGCCTGCTGGGTCAGCGTGGCCGGGCGCTGTGAACTGGTGGCCAGCGACACGCGCGTTTTCAAGGGCGGCTCGATGCGCCGCATCCGGTAGGCGGACGGACGGATCGAGCGCGTCACCGCGTTGTGTGACAGCAGGGCGGCACCTGCGCCGTCGGCGACCAGGTCGAGGATGGCCGAAACCCCGTCGATTTCGAGCGCCACGATGGGACGCACGCCAATGGCGGCCATCTCCGACTCGATGTGCATGCGAAGCGCATTGGGCCGCGAGGGAATGACCAGCGGCAGGCGCGCCACATCGGCCAGCGGCACGGGTGGAGGGGGGGGCTCTTCCGCCAGGCCCGGTGGCCGGGGCTCGACCAGCCAGAGCTCCTCGTCCAGCAGGGGAGAAATGTCCAGTTCGGGGGCCGGCTGGGCGTTGTAGAGCACGGCAATGTCCAGGCGGCCGGTGGCGAGCCACTCCTGCATGGGGGCCGAGAGGCCCTCCGTAATGGACAGGCTGGCTTCGGGCAGGCGTTCGCGGAACAGGCGCGTGAGGGCGACGGCATGCACGCGCGCCAGGCTGGGCGGCAGGCCGATGGCCACTCGGCCGGCGAGGGCACCGCGCACCCGGCCCAGTTCCTCCTTGGCGCGCTCGACCTGGTGCAGGATGCCCCGGCCGTGTTCGAGCAGGAGCTTGCCGGCGTCGGTGGGCGTGGCGCCGCGGCCGTTGCGCAGCAACAGGTTCTGGCGCAACTCCACCTCCAGCAGGCGGATCTGGCGTGAGAGGGCGGGTTGCGCCACATCCAGGGCCTGGGCCGCGCGGGTGAAGCTGCCCAGTTCGGCGACGCGAACAAAGTACTCCAGCTGCTTGAGGTCCATGGAAAAAGGCGACTGATGCTGTCTATGCTTGGAATACCTCAATCATAGTTATAAATATATGTTCTAGCTGATAGCGGACCGAAATGGTTGGACGTGACAGGTGTCACGCCGACAATCGGCGCTGGACCGCGGTACGTCCGCGCGTGCGTGGCGACCTGCGGGCGCCGATTCCGATACCGACAGAGGAGCAACCGTTCATGAGTCAGACAAACCCCCTGATCATCGACTGCCATGGTCACTACACCACGGCACCCAAGGCGCTGGAGAACTGGCGCAACCAGCAGATCGCCGGCATCAAGGATCCGGCGCTCATGCCCAAGGTCGCCGACCTGAAGATCAGCGACGACGAACTGCGCGAGTCGATCGAGCTGAACCAGCTGCGCCTGATGAAGGAACGCGGCTCGGACATCACGCTGTTCTCGCCGCGCGCCAGCTTCATGGCCCACCACATCGGTGACTTCAATGTCTCCAGCACCTGGGCCGCGATCTGCAACGAGCTGTGCTACCGCGTTTCGCAGCTGTTCCCCGACAACTTCGTGCCTGTGGCCATGCTGCCGCAAAGTCCCGGCGTCGATCCGGCCACCTGCATTCCCGAGATGGAGAAGTGCATCAAGGAATACGGCGCCGTGGGCATCAACCTGAACCCCGATCCCTCGGGTGGCCACTGGACCAGCCCGCCGCTGACGGACCGCCACTGGTACCCGATCTATGAAAAGATGGTCGAGTACGACGTGCCGGCCATGATCCACGTGAGCACCAGCTGCAACGCCTGCTTCCACACCACGGGTGCGCACTACATCAACGCCGACACCACGGCCATCATGCAGCTGATCCAGGGCGACCTGTTCAAGGACTTCCCGTCACTGCGTTTCATCATTCCCCACGGCGGCGGCGCCGCGCCCTACCACTGGGGCCGTTACCGCGGCCTGGCCCAGGAGTTGAAGAAGCCCCTGCTGTCCGAGCACCTGCTCAAGAACATCTTCTTCGACACCTGCGTGTACCACCAGCCGGGCATCGATCTGCTGACCAAGGTGATTCCGGTGGAGAACATCCTATTCGCCTCGGAGATGATCGGCGCGGTGCGCGGCATCGACCCCGAGACCGGCAACTACTACGACGACACCAAGCGCTACGTGCAGGCCACGGCCAACCTCACCGAAGAGCAGCGCTACCAGGTCTACGAGGGCAACGTCCGACGTGTGTTCCCGCGCCTGGATGCGCGCCTGAAGGCCAAGGGCCTCTGATCATTCCAAGGAGAAACCGACATGTACGAACTAGGCGTTGTCTATCGCAACATCCAGCGCACCGACCGCGAAACCACCGATGCCCTGGGCGCCCTGGGATCGGCCACGGTGCACGAGGCCATGGGCCGCGTGGGCCTGATGAAGCCCTACATGCGTCCCATCTACCCGGGCGCCCAGGTGTCCGGCACGGCCGTGACGGTGTTGCTGCACCCCGGCGACAACTGGATGATGCACGTGGTCGCCGAGCAGATCCAGCCGGGCGACATCGTCGTGGCGGCCATCACCGCCGAATGCACCGATGGCTACTTCGGTGACCTGCTGGCCACGAGCTTCCAGGCGCGCGGCGCCCGTGCGCTGGTGATCGACGCTGGCGTGCGCGACGTCAAGACGCTCAAGGAAATGAACTTCCCGGTCTGGAGCAAGTGCATCAGCGCCAAGGGCACGATCAAGGCCACGCTGGGCTCGGTCAACATCCCGGTGGTCTGTGCCGGCATGTGGGTCTCCCCCGGCGACGTGATCGTGGCCGACGACGACGGCGTGGTGTGCGTGCCGCGCGAGAAGGCGGCGGCCACGCTGGAGGCTGCCCGCAAGCGCGAGGCCAACGAGGGTGAGAAGCGCGAGAAGCTCGCCTCGGGCGTGCTGGGCCTGGACATGTACAAGATGCGCGAGCCTCTGGCCGCCGCCGGCCTGAAGTACATCGACTGAACGAGAGGCAAACATGAGCAAACCCACCACCGGAGACTTCACCAAGACCGCCGGCTGGCTCGACTGGTACACCGGCCCGAGCAAGCCAAAGTTCGAGCTGCCCGCAGGCGCCGTGGACGCACACTGCCACGTGTTCGGCCCGGGCGAGCAGTTCCCCTATGCGCCCGAGCGCAAGTACACGCCCTGTGACGCGTCCAAGGCCGAGCTGTTCGCGCTGCGCGACCACCTGGGTTTTTCGCGCAACGTGATCGTGCAGGCCACCTGCCACGGCGCCGACAACCGCGCCATGGTCGATGCCTGCCTCGCCTCGAACGGCAAAGCCCGCGGCGTGGCCACCGTGCGTCGCAGCGTGACCGACGAGGAGCTGCAGCAGCTGCATGACGCGGGCGTGCGCGGCGTGCGCTTCAACTTCGTCAAGCGCCTGGTCGACTTCACGCCCAAGGACGAGCTGATGGAGATCGCCGGCCGCATTGCCAAGCTCGGCTGGCACGTGGTGATCTATTTCGAGGCGGTGGACCTGCCCGAGCTGTGGGACTTCTTCACCAGCCTGCCCACCACCGTGGTGGTTGATCACATGGGCAGGCCCGACGTGTCCAAGCCGGTCGATGGCCCCGAGTTCGAGCTGTTCCTCAAGTTCATGCGCGAGAACCCGAACGTCTGGAGCAAGGTCAGCTGCCCCGAGCGCCTGTCCGTCACCGGCCCCAAGGCACTGGACGGCGAGCGCAACGCCTACCAGGACGTGGTGCCGTTTGCCCGCCGCGTGGTCGAGGAATTCCCCGACCGCGTTCTGTGGGGCACCGACTGGCCGCACCCGAACCTGAAGGAGCACATGCCAGACGACGGCCTGCTGGTGGACTTCATTCCGCACATCGCGCCCACGCCCGAGCTGCAGCAAAAGCTGCTGGTGACCAACCCGATGAAGCTCTACTGGCCCGAGGAGGTCTGACATGGCACTGGACAAGCCGTACACCGATGTGCCCGGCACGATCATTTTCGACGCCGAGCAAAGCCGCAAGGGCTACTGGCTCAACCAGTTCTGCATGAGCCTGATGAAGGCCGAGAACCGCGAGCGCTTCAAGGCCGACGAGCGTGCCTACCTCGACGAGTGGCCCATGTCGGAAGAGCAGAAGCAGGCTGTGCTCGCGCGCGACCTGAACTGGTGCATGCGCCTGGGTGGCAACATCTACTTCCTGGCCAAGATCGGCGCCACCGACGGCAAGAGCTTCCAGCAGATGGCGGGCTCCATGACCGGCATGACCGAGCAGGAGTACCGGGACATGATGGTCAGCGGCGGCCGCTCCATCGAGGGCAACCGCTACATCGGCGAGGACGGCGACGCGCAGGCGCACCGTCAGCCGCAAGGCTCCGCTGGCAAGCAGAAGGCAGACTGAACATGGCCAAGATCACCGCATCCGTCTTTACATCGCACGTTCCCGCCATCGGCGCGGCCATGGACCTGGGCAAGACCCAGGAGGACTACTGGAAGCCGCTGTTCGCGGGCTATGACTTCTCCAAGCAATGGATGAAGGACAACAAGCCCGACGTGATCTTCCTCGTCTACAACGACCACGCCACGGCTTTCAGCCTGGAGCTGATCCCCACCTTTGCCATCGGCACGGCGGCCGAGTTCCAGCCCGCCGATGAGGGCTGGGGTCCGCGCCCGGTGCCCAAGGTGGTGGGCCACCCCGAGCTGGCCTCGCACATCGCGCAAAGCGTGATCCAGCAGGACTTCGACCTGACCATCGTCAACAAGATGGACGTCGACCACGGCCTGACCGTGCCGCTGTCGCTCATGTGCGGCGAGCTCGATCCGAAGAAGGACGCCTGGCCCTGCCCGGTGATTCCCTTCGCGGTCAACGTGGTGCAGTATCCTGTGCCCAGCGGCCGCCGCTGCTTCGAGCTGGGCAAGGCGATCCGCAAGGCCGTCGAAAGCTTTGACGAGGACCTGAACGTGCACATCTGGGGCACCGGCGGCATGAGCCACCAGCTGCAGGGCGCACGCGCGGGCCTGATCAACGCGGAGTGGGACAACAAGTTCCTCGACCGCCTGATCGCCGAGCCGGACGAACTGGCCAAGGTGCCGCACATCGAATACGTGCGCGAGGCCGGCAGCGAAGGCATCGAGCTGGTGATGTGGCTGATCGCGCGCGGCGCGATGAGCGATGTCGCCGGATCGGGCAAGCCGCCGCGCGTGGCGCACCGCTTCTACCACGTGCCCGCGTCGAACACCGCCGTGGGCCACCTGATCCTCGAGAACCAATAAACAGGAGTCAACTATGACCATCAAAGTAGCACTCGCCGGCGCCGGCGCCTTCGGCATCAAGCACCTGGACGGCATCAAGAACATCGACGGCGTTGAAGTGGTGTCGCTGGTCGGCCGCCGCCTGGAGCCCACCCAGGAAGTGGCCGCCAAGTACGGCATCGGCCACGTGACCACCGATCTGGCCGAATCCCTGGCGCTGCCCGAAGTGGACGCCGTGATCCTGTGCACTCCCACGCAGCTGCACGCATCGCAGGCCGTCCAGTGCATGAAGGCCGGCAAGCACGTGCAGGTGGAGATCCCGCTGGCCGACAGCTGGGCCGAAGCCGAGGAAGTGCTGAAGGTACAGAAGGAAACCGGCAAGGTCGCCATGGTGGGTCACACCCGTCGCTTCAACCCCAGCCACCAGTGGGTGAACAAGAAGATCAAGGCCGGCGAATTCAACATCCAGCAGATGGATGTGCAGACCTACTTCTTCCGTCGCACCAACATGAACGCGCTGGGCCAGCCCCGCAGCTGGACCGACCACCTGCTGTGGCACCATGCCGCCCACACGGTGGATCTGTTCGCCTACCAGGCCGGCAGCCCGATCGTGAAGGCCAACGCCATCCAGGGACCGATCCATCCGGAGCTGGGCATTGCGATGGACATGTCCATCCAGCTCAAGGCCGCCAACGGCGCGATCTGCACGCTGTCGCTGTCCTTCAACAACGACGGTCCGCTGGGTACCTTCTTCCGCTACATCGGCGACACGGGCACCTACATCGCCCGCTACGACGACCTGTACACCGGCAAGGACGAGCAGATCGACGTGTCCAAGGTTGATGTGTCGATGAACGGCATTGAGCTGCAGGACCGCGAGTTCTTCGCCGCCATCCGTGAAGGCCGCGAGCCCAACTCCAGCGTGCAGCAGGTGCTGCCCTGCTACAAGGTGCTGCACGACCTGGAGCAGCAGCTCAAGGACTGATTGCCTATCATTGATAGCTGCGACGGCCCCATGCCTTCGGCTGGGGCCGTTTTCGTTCAGGAGACCCGAAGAATGCAACAAAGAAAACTGGGGCAGTTCAGCGTCAGCGCCATCGGCCTGGGCTGCATGAACATCTGCCATGCCTATGGTCCGGCGGTATCCGAGCAGCAGGCCGAGAAGCTGCTGCTGACCGCGCTGGAGCGCGGCGTCACACACTTCGACACCGCTGCGCTGTACGGCTTTGGCATGAGCGAGGCGCTGGTGGGCAAATACCTGGCTCCACACCGCGCGCGCTTCACCCTGGCCAGCAAGTGCGGCATGCAGGGCGAAGACGTCAATGGCGACGGCAAGCTGGCGCGTGTGATCGATGGCCGGCCCGAAAAGCTCAAGGCCACCTGCGAGGCCGCG
The DNA here is from genome assembly GCA_023415035.1 of Pseudomonadota bacterium. Classification (GTDB taxonomy): domain Bacteria; phylum Pseudomonadota; class Gammaproteobacteria; order Burkholderiales; family Burkholderiaceae_C; genus Hydrogenophaga. The sequence continues at coordinate 26,371 of JAEZLX010000033.1, forward strand.
CTCAAGCGCCTGCGCACCGACGTGATCGACCTGTACTACCTGCACCGCTGGGACAAGAAGGTGCCGGTGGAGGACAGCGTGGGCGCGCTGGCCGACCTGGTGCGCGAGGGCAAGATCCGCAGCATCGGCCTCTCCGAGGTGTCGGCCGCGACGCTGCGCCGTGCGCACGCGGTGCACCCGATCGCCGCGGTGCAGACCGAATACTCGCTGTGGACGCGCAACCCCGAGATCGCGGTGCTCGATGCCTGCCGCGAGCTGGGCGTGAGCTTCGTCGCCTTCAGTCCGCTGGGCCGCGGCTTCCTGTGTGGCAAGCCGCTGGATATCCAGGCCTTCGATGCCACGGACATCCGCCGCGCGATGCCGCGCTTCTCGGCCGAGAACCATGCCCGCAACACGGAACTGCTGCCGGCCTACCAGCACCTGGCACAGGAGGCTGGCTGCACCCCGGTGCAGCTGGCGCTGGCCTGGCTGTTGCACCAGGGCGAGGACATCCTGCCGATTCCGGGCACGACCAGCGCCGATCACCTGATCGAGGACCTGGGGGCGGCCGAGGTGAAGCTCTCCGACGACCTGCTGGCCAAGCTCGACGCCCTGATCAACACGAACACGGTGCACGGCGACCGCTACGCCGCGCAGGCGAACCGCGAGGTCGATACCGAGACCTTCTGAGGCAAGACGCAGCATGGCCCTGGATACCTGGCTGATCTACCTGGTGGCCGCCATCGGCCTGTCGCTGTCGCCGGGCCCCAACGGCCTGCTCGCGCTGACCCATGGGGTGTTGCACGGCCGGCGGCGCACGCTGTTCACGATCGCTGGCGGAGCGCTCGGCTTCGTGCTGATCATCGGCCTGTCGATGTTCGGCATCGGGGCGCTGCTCAAGACCTCGCTGCTGTGGCTGACCGTCATGAAATGGGCGGGCGGCGCCTACCTGGTGTGGCTGGGCATCCAGGTCTGGCGCTCGCCACCGGTCGGTCATTCGCTGCAGGTGGACACCACGCCGCGATCCCGTTTCTCGCTGTTCCGTCAGGGCTGGCTGTCGGCCGTGACCAACCCCAAGGCGGTGCTGTTCTTCGCCGCCTTTCTGCCCCAGTTCATCGACCCGGCGCGCAGCCTCTGGCTGCAGTTCCTCATCATGGCCGGCACCTTCGGGCTGATCGAGGTGCTCACGGAATGGGTCATCGCCAGCCTGGCGCACCGGCTGCGCGGCTGGCTGCAGCGGGTCGGGCGCCGCTTCAACCAGGTTTGCGGCGCCCTCTTCATGGCCATTGGCGCAGCCTTGCCCTGGCGCGTCTGACGGCCGTTGGTGCTTAAGCTTTGAGCAGCTGACCCAGGTCGAAGGACACGTCACTGGCCTGCCACGGCTTGGGGGAGACCTTGGCGTCCAGCAGCTTGCGGGCTTGCAGGTGGTCCCTGGCGGCGTTGACGCTGTCCACGGCCAGCAGCCGCTCGCCCTGGAAGTGATAGACGCTGAAGCTGCCCGCGGCCATGTCGCCGCGCACGGCCCAGGTGTCGGCTCCCGTCGACAGGCCCGCCATCTGGAGCTTGCGGTCGTACTGGTCGCTCCAGAACCATGGTGTTGCAGTGAAGGGACGATCCTGCCCCAGCAGGGCAGCGGCAGCACTCTTGCCCTGTTCGGTGGCGTTCTGCACCGACTCCAGCCGCAGCAGAGTGCCATCGGGCAGCCGCCGCGCCGTGCAGTCGCCCGCTGCCACGATGGCCGGGTCGCTGGTGCGGCCACAGTCGTCCACGACGATGCCGCGGTCACATTCGAGGCCGGCCTCACGGGCCAACGCGTCGTTGGCCAGCACCCCGATGCCCACGACCACGAGGCCTGCCGGCAGCACGCTGTCGTCGGCCAGTCGAACGCCGCGCACCGCGCCCGCGTCCGTTTCGAAGCCGGCCACTTGCGCGTTGAGGATCAGCTCGACGCCGTGGGTGCGATGCAGATCGGCATACCAGTCGGAGAGCACTGGCGCAAGCACGCGGCCGAGCAACCGGGGCGCGGCTTCCAGTACCGTGACCTGCGCGCCTTTCTTGCGTGCGGTGGCAGCCACTTCCAGACCGATGAAGCCGCCGCCGATCACCACCACGGGCAGGTTCTGCGCCACACACTGTGCCATCCGCTCGGCGATGGCGCTGGCGTCGGCGCGGGAGCGCAGAGGCAACACACCCTCGGCGTCGCCGTTGGGCAGAGGCAAGGCGCGCGGTGTTGCCCCTGTCGCCAGGGCCAGCCCGGAATAGTGCAGGACGCTGCCGCCGGCCAGGTGCAGCGTGCGCGCAGCCCGGTCGATGCGCTGCACCGTAACGCCGGAGCGCAACCCGATCCCCTTGCGCGCCAGCATCTCGGGTGCGCGCATCACGAGTTGCGCCCCATCCATCTCGCCGGCCAACCAGGCTTTGGACAGGGGCGGGCGGTGATAGGGGCCGTGGGGCTCGTCGCCCAGTATCGTGATGGCGCCTTCGTAGCCGCCGGCGCGCAGGGCTTCCGCCGTCTGCACTCCGGCCTGGCCGGCGCCGACAATGACAATGCCGGGCGCGGTCATTCCTGGCACTCGGGCAGGGTCACCACGCCGCCGTCGAGCTCGGCGCTGGCCTTGATCTGGCATGCCAGGCGGCTGTTGGGACGACGCTCTGCGACCACGTTTTCCAGCATGTCCAGCTCGGACTGCGAGGGTGGCGGCAGCACGCCGGCCAGAAAGTCGTCGACATAGCAGTGGCAGGTGGCACAGGCGCAGGAGCCTCCGCACTCGCCGATGATGCCTTCGATGCCCTGGGTGGTGGCGCCCTGCATCAGGCTCCAGCCGTCGTTCAGCTCGATGGTGGTGGACTGGCCATTGGCCTCGACATAGGTGATGCGTGCCATCAGTGTGTTTCCTTCGTGCAATTACAGGGCTTTCAGTTCCAGGACCAGCGGGCTGCGGAATGTGGACGAGGGCATCCACGGTAGCTGGTCGGCCACGCGGCAGTAGTCGGGCACCACCTGATGGAACTCCTCGAAAGCAATCTTCACGGCCATTCGTGCGATCGCCGTGCCCAGGCAAGCGTGTACGCCACCGCCGAAGCCCAGGTGGCCGCGCGGCTTGCGCGTGATGTCGTACACATCGGGATTGGGGAACTGGCGCTCGTCGCGGTTGCCGCTGCCATAGGCCAGGCAGACGAAGTCGCCTTCCTTCATGGTCTGGCCGTGCAGGGTCACGTCCTTCATCAGGCGCCGACGGAAACGCTGGGCGGAGGTATTGAAGCGCAGGCTTTCCTCGATGGCGTCGGGCAACAGGGCCGGGTTGGCCACCAGGGCGCGGCGCGCCTCGTCGAAGGTCGCGAGGTTGTAGGCCATCATCATCATGAAGCCGCCCAGGCTTTCCACGCCGGCCATGATCAGGGTGGTGGTGGTCAGCAGCACCTCGCGGTCGTCCAGACGGTCGCCATCGATCTCTGCCAGTGCGAAGTGACTGATGAGGTCGTTGCGCGGCTCGGCCTTGCGCATGGCGATGACTTTGCCCGCGTAATCCTGCATCCAGTTGAAGGCGGCGATGTGCTCCGGGCCCTTGGCGCGGGTGCGGGCGTCGCTCTGAACCATCAGCACGGCGTTCTCGCGCACCTCCTGCTCGGGCACGATCGAGTCTTCACCCATCGGCAGGCCGAGCGCGGCCATCAGCACCTTGACGGTGAACTGGGAGGCCACCTCCTTGAAGTCGAACGTGTCCACGCCGCGCAGCTGACCGTACACCTCGCGGGCCACGGCGCGGATGGGCTCCTCGAGGGCAAGCAGGTTGCGCTTCATGAAGGCGTGCTGGATCAGGCCGCGCATGCGGTCGTGCCTGGGGGGATCGGAGCTGCCCAACGTGGCACCGGCACGGCCCGGCAGCTCGGTCATCAGGTTGCCGCTGGCACTGGAGTAGGTCTGCCAGTCCTGCAAGGCCGTGACGATGTCGGCGTAGCGGGACAGGACCCACATCTGCGCTTCCTCGCTCCAGAAGCAGGGGAATTCGTCGCGCAGGCGCTTGTAGGCTGGAAAGGGATCGGCGTCGATGGCCGGGGAGTACGGGTCGAAGTGGAAGCTGCCAAG